>JAPLOD010000267.1 GCA_026692735.1 Planctomycetota bacterium
CGGGGCCGGGCGCTGCGAGCCCCGTACCAACGAGTTGGTACGGGGCGAGAACCTGGTGTACAACGGCGATTTCGAGCTCGCCTCGCCGGCAAGCCCACCGCCGGGCTGGACCATGTGGGGCGCGCAGAAGTACAAGGACCCCACCAACTTCACCCGCGAGACTGCTAACCCGCATGCGGGCCAGGCCTGCCTGCGCATCCACCATCCCGCGGGCACGGCTGGCTACGTCGTCTCCACTCCCGACCACGCCATCGCGGCGCGGCAAGGCATGCGCTACACCGTCACCTTCTGGGCTCGCGCGGAGAAGCCCGGCGGGGCGATCTTCGGCTTTGACGCCTACGAGCAGCTCAAACCGTTTGTCGGCGCTCCGTCGCCCGGCTTCTTCCCCGTGGCGGTGGACCGTGAGTGGAAACCGCACACGTTCGAAGTCCACGAAGGCTGGGACTTCATGGCGCGCCGTACGCGCTGGTTGCTGCTGGTCTTCAAGGCCACGCCCGACGAGAAAGAGGAACAGACGCTCTACCTCGACGACGTCACGGTCGCCGAAGCGCCCAGCCCGCGCGAAGGGCGCCTGCTCGAGCGCGAGGACCTGCAGGTCGCGCCGCTCGAACACCGGCTGGCGAAGGGCGACCAACTCGCCTTCACCGTGGATGCCGCCAAACGCGTCCGGCGGGCGACTCGCGAAGCCGGCGGGATTTCCTTCCACCGCGTCGCGGGCTGGAGCGGAGTGCCCTACAGCAAGGCCGGCGACTACGTCCTCGCACCCGAACTCGAACAGGCCATCCGCGACCTCCGCCTGCCCATGACGCGTTTCTACGCCGTCGGCGCCGAACAGTTCCCCCTGGAGAGCGCCATCGAGAAGGCGGCCGAACTGTGCCGGCGCGTCGGCGTCCCACTGGAGAAGGTTGTCCTCGAATTCGAGACGCAAGGGGCGACGAGCGTGCTTGCGCCGGAGGTCTGGGCGCGCGGCGTGAAGCACGCGATGGACAAGGGCCTCGCCTTCCGGCGCTGGGAGATCACCAACGAACCGTACGTGTCGAGCGCCAAGGCCTGCTTCCCGACGCCCGACGCCTATGTGGCGCACTTCAAGGCTGTGAGCGAGGCGGTCCGGCGCGCGCAACCTGACGGCCAGATCGGCCTGAGCATCCATGGCGGGGACACCGCGTGGGGGAATCTCCTCCTCAAGCTGGCGGCCGGCAACTATGACTTCGTGGTGCCCCACTACTACTGTTTCGTGGATGTCAACAAGAGCAGCTTTGAAGACGTCGTGCTGCGCGGTAATGCGGAGCGACTGGACGACGTCCTCCTGGTCAACGCCCTGCTCCGCGCCTACAACCCCGGCCGCGATGTGTACCAGTACGATACCGAATGGGGCATGCACAGCGGCGGGCCGGGCGGCGAGCGGGCCGATGCCGTGGTGCGCAACAGCAACGTCGTCGGCGCGCTGCACCGTGCCGTTCGGCTCATCTACTACACCCGCGAAGACCTGCTGCGCGGCGCCAGTTCCTGGGAGATGTTCACGCGCGTCCGCTCGCCGGGCTTTGGCGTGCTTTCGCCGGAGGCACCCGACAAGCGGTTCCTGGTCTACTGGCTCTACTACCACTTCAACCGGCACGTCGGCGAATGGGTGCTCGACATGCAGGGCACCGCCCCGTACTACGAATGGACCGCCGCCGGCACGACGCGTTCGATGCCGCTTTCCCCCGTCCTGGCGACGCAGAGCGCCGATGGCAAGTCGGTCTATCTCGTCATCGTCAACGGTTCCTGGACCAGCGCGGCGCCGTGCAGTGTTTCCCTGCGGGGTTTTCGCCCGCTGAGCGCGAAAGGCGTGGTGCTCTCCCAGGCCAGTCTTGATGCCCAGCCGCTCATCGCCCGCGAAGCCGACGCCGTTGCGGAACTGCCCGTCACGCTTGAGGATCCCGGCCTGCGCTGCGTTGTTCCGCCGCATGCCGTGGTGTTCATCACCGTGTCGGGCGAGCCCGCCGCCGAACGCTAACCACGAAGAACACGAAGAAGAGAAAGAAGAATTGACACAACGGCGGCCAATCGTTTTCTTCCTGCTCTTCGTGTTCTTCGTGGTCCGATGCCGG
>JAPLOD010000268.1 GCA_026692735.1 Planctomycetota bacterium
GCTGTCGTTGAGCAGGTATTCGTAGTCTTTGGGCTTGAGCGAAGTGTTCATCGGGACCGCGACCGCCCCGATCTTCATCGCGCCGAAGAACGCAAAGACGTACTCAGGCGAGTCAGGCAGCAGGATGGCGACCCGCTCTTCCATCCGGACGCCCAGACCGAGCAAGGCATTGCCCACGCGGTTGACGGCTTCGAGAAGCTCGCTGTACGTGATGGCCCGCGTGCCGTGGAGGATCGCAGTGCGCTCGCCGCGTCCCTCGGCCACGTGGACATCCACGAATCCTGCGACAGCGTTCATGCGCTCAGGCAGGTCGAGGACCGGCATTGGGTTCTCCCGTAGCGTGGAATCTGCCGGGATTGTACATGGCCGGTGCTCCACGGCAAGCACGCCGCGTCCCCGTGCCACTGCGAGCTAGCTCGCAGTGCCACGGCCGACAGGAATGTCGGCCCCACTGGCCACGAACGGGACGTTCGTGGTACCACGGGCGATTGTCGGCACAGGGCTACTTCTTCTTTGCTCTCTTCTTCTCTTCCTCCGCTGCGGCTTTCTGTTCGTGCCACGCCTTGATCTGCTCGTCCGTCAGACCCACGGCCACGCTCTCGAGGACTCCATCCACGATGTTGCGGGGGATGAGCAACAGCTCCTGGCGGCCAAGGGGCAGGTCGGCCTCGCCCGCGAGCCGGACGACGAGCTCCTCATTCACCGTGCGCGGCTTCTGGTTGGCATAGGACGGGAGCATCTCAATGGGTACGTCGCGCTGTTCTGTGGCAGCGGGCGCGAGCTTGCCGACAGCCTTGCCGCCGATCTGGACTTCGATCTCCATGGGGCGGCGTTCCTTGGGCACGACTTTTTCGCAGATGGCGAGGACGTCTTCCCATTGCGCCTGGCTGCGGGGGGAACGGTCTGAGTAACGGAAGAAGCCCTCGGCGACGAGCCGGGTCTTGCCGGCCTCTTTGACATCCGCGATGAGCATGAGCGCCTCGCTGAACCGCAGGTCGGCGACGAGAACGCTTGCCGTTCCCGCCTCGATGAACTTCCCGCCGTCGCGCATGTACGTGACGTACTCCTTCGCCTCGAACACTCCCGGCACCGGGCTGGCGGCGCGCACGGGCGGCGCAGGCGGCTTGACCTGGTCCGGCGGCGGAGGCGTCTGGCCCATGAAGTTGATGGCGAAGGGTCTGGGCGCGTGGCTGGTCTTCAGCCCGTTCGCCGTCAGCGCACCGCCCGCGGGCATGTCGGGCCTGCCGCCGACATGGTACTGACGCCACAGCGCAGTCTTCACGCTCTCAATGCCCGGCGTGAGGCGATCGTCGGGCAGCTTGGCCAGTGCTTCAGCGCCGGCCATCAGGCCCTCGGCGTCCATCGCCTGGATGACGAGAGCGGGCACGCGCGGCGCGAAGGCCCAGTGGACGCCCTGCACCACGGCGCGGCCCTTGCCCGGGAATGCGTCCGAGACTTCCGGCCAGAGAATACCCGAGGCGTCGAGCGCCTCGGCCATCGGGTTGTCGCCCTTCTCGCCGGCCAGGTCGAGAAGGATTACGGGCAGGCCGAAGCGGTAGCCGCTCATAGCGCTGTACCAGTCGTTGCCGTTGACCGTTTCGCGTTTGATCCTGCCGATGATCACGCCACTGTCGGCGCGGGCGTTCTCTTGCTTCTGAGCGTCCATGGGATCGTAGGACAGAACGTAGGTCCCGACCTCGGGCTTCTGGCGGATCTCGACATCAACCCCCTGCTGCGCCAGAACCGCCTTTATCCTCTCGGCAACGAGCAGGAGCTTCGCCGCGGAGGGAGACTCGAAGACCGGCACCACGACCTTCCGCCCTCTCTCCACGACCTGGGCGGCGGCTGCCTTCTGGCGAACGACGACCGTATCGGCAACCGCGCCTGTGAACGCGATCGCAGGCGCGGCCGTCACTGTCACGGGCAGAGCGGCCACATCGCCATTGAGC
>JAPLOD010000269.1 GCA_026692735.1 Planctomycetota bacterium
CGCTTGTCACCAAGCTCTGCGTCCGTAAACTCCGCTCGTAACCAAGCTGCCCCACCCGCGCTCAAGGGATCCATGTTCCCGCCTCCGCCCGGTCCCCCTGTCAGGGTATCGGCGGGATATGAGTTGTGGGTAAAGACAAGCGTCTCTGCTGTGGGTTACTCCGGTCACCGCAGCGTCCAGTTCTTGGTAGCCGCGTTCTTGCGCCCGATATAGATGTAGCGTCCCGCGCTGAATTTCGTGCCGTCCGCCAGGTCGAACTGGAACGACAGGTTCAGGTCCACTTTCGTGATGTCCGTGCCTGACTTCGCCAGCGGCATGCCGGTCCCGCCGACACCCTCCGCCGGCACTTTCAACAACTGCAGGTTGAACACGCCGGAGTTGAAATCCAGCGAGAACTTCTTCAGGCCCGAGACGCCGACACGTCCCACGTACTTCGTGATGCCCTTTTCAGCCCGGAACTGCCCCGCCGGGATGCCCACCGTGTAGTTGCCGATCGAGAAGCTGAACTCGCCAATGTCCCCGGGCCTGTAGTTGCCGCCGTTAGGCCGCTTGACCTGCCCCTTGATCGAGAAACTGTGCACCTTCACGCCGTCTTTCCCGCGTATGACCTCCGTCGCCGAGAACTTCCCGATCAGGAACGAGCCCGAAATCTCGTCTCCCGCGCCCAGATAGGCGTAGTTGCCCGTGCCCGACACGTCCTGCGTGGCCTTGTAGGTCACGCCTTGCGTCGCCGTGGCGGCGAATCTGTCCAGCATGACAGTCACCGGCACGGGGACGATTACCTTCGTCACCGTCTCGTTCTTCGCGCCCAGAGCATCCAGCGCCGAGCGCAGGTCCGCGTTGACAGCCTGGAAGACGAACGCACCCGTCGCCGCGTTCAGCGCGAAGCTCACCACCGGGTTCACGCTGACGTCCGACTTGTACCCCCCCTTGGCGTCGAGCCTGAAGGCGAAGCTCGCTGAACCGGCCGCCGCGCTGGCCGCGATCCCCGTCAGCGAGTCGGGCAACTGCCCCACGTCCACGATGCCCGTCACGCGGAGAATGTCCTTGTTACTATCCACGAAGTCCAGTTTGATTGCGATCGTGCTGAGGCATAACCCCGGCTCCAGCCCGGGCGTGCTTTGCACAGGTACGCCCACCTGCGTGCCGCCGGTGAGCCCGACGGAACTGCCGCCGCCGACGATGATCACCGCGGTGTCGAACACCGTGTAGGCGCCTTTTGTCAGCTTCAACTGCGCCACGAACGTGCCGTTGTTGCGGTACGTATGCGTGACCTGCGTCTGCGTCGCGGTGGTGCCGTCGCCGAAGTCCCACAGCAGCGTGTCATAGCTGCCGGTGGATGCCGCGGAGTCGAACAGCACGCTCAGCGGCGCTTCCCCACTGGTGGGGCTGGCTGTAGCCGTCGCGACCAGCGGCGTGCCGGCCGTCCCGGCGGCGGTGGCGTCCACCACCGCCGCCGCGATGAGCTGCGCGTCCGCCGGCTGTGTCGTGCCCGTCCGTCCATCCAGCCACGCCACCAGGAAGCTGTTGCCCACCTGCGCGGCCACGCCGTTGCGCAGAATCCCCTGCGTCGCGGTGTCTATCTGGAAGGGCGTCGGGTCCTTGTCCTCGCCGGCGAACGTCACGCGTTTGCCCAGCAGGTGATAGACCGTGTTGGTGACCCGCTCATTGCGCACGAACAGCCACTCGCCCGCCCCCGCAAACGCCGGCGCGTATTCGTCGAGCGCCATGCCGGTAGGCCCCAGACCCACCTCGGCGAAGATGCCCTGCGGCGGCGTCACCACGCCCGCGGTGTCCAGCTTGTGCAGGTAGACCGAACTGTCCTCGAGTTGGTCGAACGACGACAGGATATGCCACGCCGTGTCAACGAACGTCGCGCCTATCGGCTGCCCGAATCCGCCGTCGGCCATGTTCTCCTTGAACAGCACCGTCCCGCCCGGGTCCCGCAGCGAAGCGTCGGATGCGATGCGCACGCTCCGCGTCTGCGCCGGCGTCTCGCCGCTGTCCCGGTACAGCAGCAGCGTGTCGCCGCTGGGCTTCTGCGGCGCCAGGAAGAGCAGCATCTGGTTGATGGGCGTGAAGTCCGATGGCACAAGCATCGGCGCGTCCACAGTGCCGGTGCTGGCGACGCGCGCGTAGTAGACCTGCGAACCGCCCGCCGCGCCCGTGGGAGTGCTCTGCCACGCCACGATGAAGTCGCTGCCGTCGAAGGCCACCAGCGGGTCTTCCACCACCGTCCCCGGCGTGGACGCAACCAGGAAATCAATGCTTGGCGACCCCGTCGCACTGATGAGGCATCCGCGCACTCCCGGCCCCACCGCCCGGTCGTCCGACCACACCACCAGCCAGTTCGAACCGTCGAACGCCGCCGGGATGCGCTGCAGCCGGAAGTCCTGCGGCAGGCCCACGGCCGGTGAAATGGCAAACTCGGCCGACGCCACGCCCGACGCCGACAC
>JAPLOD010000270.1 GCA_026692735.1 Planctomycetota bacterium
ACCGGCGGCCTCCGCGGCGCCGGCAAGCGCGCGATCGCGGACGCGGGTAAAGCCGGGGACCTTTCCACGCTCACGCGGGTCCAGGTGATGCTGCACCCCGACACCTACGGTTCGTATGAGAGCTTCTGGAGCCCCGAGAACCCCAACTTCTTCACCGACTTCATGCGCGTCCCAATCGCCATGACCGCGAACCTGAAGAGCCACCCGCGGTTCGAGGAGCTGCGCAAGATGGCCGAGGCGAAGTTCAGGGAGGACATGGATCACTCGATCACGCTGCCAGGCGGTACGGGCCAGGAATGCCCCGGTTATGTCGGCTATGCGTTGCGCAACTGGGGCGAACTTGCGGCGGTCTGCAAGCAGCACCTGGGTTTCGACCCGACGACCTGGGAGCGCTACAAGGCCGCGCAATACTTCCAGAAGCGCATCACGCAGCCCGACGGCAGCATGCGCCGGATGCTGCCGATGGGCGACACTCACCCGAGCAAAGAAGGCGGCCCCGCCAAGGTGGATGTCCCGGCCGACGAGGTGGCCCGGTTCGCCACCGAGGAACTGCCCGGCTTCGGCGTGGTCTTCCAGAACAAAGCCGGCACGCCGCAGGAGACCTACCTTGCGTTCAAGAGCGGCCCGAACCGCGGCCACTACCACGGCGACCAACTCTCGTTTCATTATTGCGCCAACGCCAAGGCGACGGCCGTGGACCACCACTGCTCCTACCATCCTCGCGCGGGGCAGGAGCACATGCACAACCGCGTGGCGTTCCATACCGACAAGTTCCCCTGCGCCAACATGGATGGCTACGAACGGCTCATCGCGTTCAAGACCTCGCCGGCGGTGGACGTCGCGGTGGGTCAGGTGGAATCGGAGCGGCTGCGGCAGGTCGAGAAGTTGCCGCCTGAGATCTGGCATCAGGAGTACCCGCAGCACAGATTCGCGAAGCCCCTCACGTACCGGCGCACCATCGTGTTCATGAAGGGCGCCCCGCAGGATTACCTCGTGGTCCGCGACCAATACTGGTCGCCCGAGCCCCTCGCCGCCACGTATTGCCTGCATGTCCTTTCCGAGAGGATCGAGCGCCGCGAACAGACGGTGGACTTCGGCAACCTCACGCTCTACTGCGCGCAGCCCGCTGCGTTCGAGTTCGAGTCGTTCCCGTGGAGCCACGACAACGGCGGCCCCGAAGCAACCCAGGGCGCCCGCTTGACGATCCGGGCCGACAAGGGCGAGTTCATCACGGTCATCTACCCAGGCAAGGCGCCGGCCCTCAGTAGCATTCCCGGCGGCGTGAAGGTCGGCGAAGACGAGATCGCCTTCGCAGGCGACCAACCCACGGCCGGTGACGCCGCCACCTGCGTTACCGTGAAGCGCGGCGGCCGCGACCTGGCATCGCTGACCGGCAAGGACATTGACCTGAACCGCTCGCAGGGGGACATCGGTCTCTTCGTCCCCGACGCCGGCTATCCGTTCGGCGAGATCCCGGACTGGCTGATCAAGCAACGCGTCAGACGACAGCGACTACGCGAGTGATGCACAGGGCCGCAGTGACCCCAGCAGCCCTATGGCACGTTCTTCCCCTGACGCCGTTGAGCCCGTGCCGGTTTGGGCGCGTCTTCCTGAAGCAGCCTCTGCTCGAGCTTGAGCAGGTTGTCGCCGGCGCGCGGGGACGCCTTCGGGTCTTTGCGCGGCATGGTCCTGAGCGTCTCGAGCAACGGCGCGGCTTTGTTCCCGAGGTCGTCAATGAGCGAGAGCGTTTCCATGGACACGTATACGCCGTTCTTGTCCGGCGGGGCGAGGTCCTTCAGCAC
>JAPLOD010000271.1 GCA_026692735.1 Planctomycetota bacterium
TGTCTCGTCGCTGCGGCATGACGATCTGGGCAGGCTCGAGCGCATCCAGTTCGACGCGACCGTCTCACCCGGCAACTCCGGCGGCCCCGTCATCCTCGCCGATGGCCTGGTCTACGCGGTGGCCAACATCGCCATCGGCACGTCGCGCATCAACTTCGGCGTGCCCGCCGGCCGCTTACTCCAGTTGCTCGCCGAATGCCCCTTGGACAAGAAGATCGGCGAGAAGTGCCGCCTGCAGATTGCCGGCGAGCCCTCCGGCGCGGAAGCTTTCGTTGATGGCCGGCTTGTCGGGACGACGCCTCTCAGCACCTCTGTGGACGCCGGCAGGCATTACGTGCAGTTGCGCGCGGCGGGCCGCCGTACCTGGAGCCGCATGCTCACGGTCTACGATGAGCAGAAGATCGAAGCACGCCTCGAGCCGGCCCAACGCCTTGCCCTCAGGATCGTCCCCCAGCCCCCCGCGCTCGCCGGTGGCGGCCCCGCCCTCAAACGCGGCGCCAGTCTGTACGCACAAGACTTCTCGCGGCCGCAGACGATACTCGACTGGGACCAGGACACCGGCGGCAGCGAGACGCGAACGTGGTACGCCGAGGACGGCATGCTCCACCAGTGGCAGGATGACGGCATGTTGCACGCCGTCTTCACGGGCAGCCTGCAGTGGCGCGACTACGCCTTCTCCGCGCGTGTGAAGATTCAGCCCAACGAACGCGACGGCCGCGCCGGCCTGATCTTCCGCGCCACGGAGGACGGCTTCGCCCTCTTCCGCCTGCACAGGCAGACCTCCAAGGTCCAGCTCGCGTACCACATGAAGGACCCCTTCGGCTGGCAGGTGCTGGCCGAACGCAAGCTGCCCTTCGAAGTCGAGGCCGATCATTGGTACGAGATGCAGGTGCAGGCGGCCGGCGACCGGCTTCTCTGCCTGATTGACGGCGCTCCAGTCGTGGAAGCGTCCCTGCCGCAGGCGCGCCATGGCCGCGTCGGCTTCTACTCCGTTGACTCCCGCGCCTCCTTCGACGACGCGCTCGTGACCGCCGTCGTCGCACCGGAACGGCCCGCCGCGCCCTCCGCGCCGTTGCAGTCGTTCTGGTTCACGGAAAGCTTCCAGAAGCAGCCCACCGCTTGGCAGGCCTGCGCGGACTGGAAGCCGGCCGCGCCCTGGCTCGTCGCCGAAGGCGCCTGCCTGCAGCTTGAACCCCAGGGCCGCCGGATGAACCTGCTGGAATGCTACGATATCTGCGACGGCAGCGTGAGCGCCGTGTGCACGGGAACGGGCGGCGCCATCGGGCTCGTCTTCCGTCGCAGCGAGCAGCGCTGCTGCGTCTTCGAGGTGTCGCTCGGCGAGAACCAGGCGCGCCTCCTGGCCCTTGACGGCGACAAGCGCACGGTGCTCGCCGCGACCGACGACAAGAAGCGCGTTGAGCGCGCCCTGGCGCTCGGCGCTCTCATGCCGGAGAGCAACACGCCGGGAGAGGAGAAGAAGGCGCCGCGGCCCCGTACCAGCCTGTTCGTTCTGAACGTGATCTTCCAGGGCAAGAGCATCCGTGCGGGCGTGAACACCGACATCCTGCTTGAGACGTCCGACGAGACGCTCACGCATGGTTCCGTCGGGCTTTACACCGATGGCACCCGCGCCGCCTTCCTGGAAATCCGCGCGGCCGCGCCCGTCGAGGGACCTTGAGCCGCGTACCCACGGCCGAACGCCCTCACCATGTCAGTTCGTCGAAGGGCGGCACGTCTCCGCCGCTCATCCTGGCTACGCCGTCGGCAATGGCGGCGGCCTGGACCGCCTCGGCCACGGCCGGCGCCACTCGGGCGTCGAAGGTGGAAGGAATGATCTTGTCCGGTCGCAGGTCCGCCTCGCTCACCAGTCCCGCGATGGCCTTGGCCGCGGCCAGTTTCATCTTTTCCGTGATCGCTCTCGCCCGGCAATCGAGCGCACCCCGGAAGATCCCGGGGAACGCCAGGACGTTGTTGATCTGGTTGGGATAATCCGAACGGCCCGTCGCGATCACGGCCACATGCGGCTCGGCTTCCTCGGGCATGATCTCGGGCATGGGATTGGCCAGCGCGAAGACCAGCGGACGCGGCGCCATGCGCGTGACGTCCTGCACGCTCAGCAGCCCCGGCGCGGAAACCCCGATAAACACATCCGCGCCGCCGATCACATCCGCGATCCTCCCGCGGAGCCGCTCGGGGTTGGTGTGCGCCGCGTACCATTCCTTCACGGGGCCCATGTTCTCCGTCCGGCCCTGGTAGATCGCGCCCGACCTGTCGCAGCCGATGAGGTCCTTCACGCCCGCCGCCAGCAGCATCTTCGAACACGCCACGCCCGCCGCGCCGACGCCGCACACGACCACCTTCAACGGCGACATCGTTTTGCCGACAAGTTTGAGCGCGTTCGTCAACGCCGCCAGCAGTACGATGGCCGTGCCGTGCTGATCGTCGTGGAAGACCGGAATGTCCAGTTCCCGCATCAGGCGCTCCTCGATCTCGAAGCAGCGCGGCGCTGAGATGTCCTCCAGGTTGATGCCGCCGAACCCCGGTGCAATGGCCTTTACGACCGCCACGATCTCGTCGGGGTCTTTCGTGGCCAGGCACAGTGGGAAGGCGTTCACGCCCCCGAAATCCTTGAACAGCAGCGCCTTCCCTTCCATCACCGGCAGCGCAGCCACGGGCCCGATATCCCCGAGGCCGAGCACCGCCGTGCCGTCGCTCACCACCGCCACGCTGTTGTGCTTCATGGTCAGGTGGTGCGCGCGCAACGGGTCGTCAGCCACGGCCAGACAGACGCGCGCCACGCCCGGCGTGTACGCTATGGCCAGCTCGTCCGGATTGCGCAGCGGCCGCTTGCC
>JAPLOD010000272.1 GCA_026692735.1 Planctomycetota bacterium
GAGAAGTTGAGTTCCGCCTGCCACGTGTAGGCCCAGAAGGCCCAGCCCAGGCCGAGCAGGGCGCTGGTCAGGCCCCAGTTCGCGAGCAACTCGCCCAAGAGCGGCGTTTCGGACGTAGCGGCCGCGAGCGGGGCGGCGCGCTCTTCGGCGAAGCGTGCGCACACCAGCCCGACCACAGCCAGGAGGGCTCCAGGCACGGCGAAGGCGACCGACCACTCAGGCAGGCGCCAGTCGAAGGCGTACGCCGCAAGAGGCAGAGAGAAGAGCAGCAGAATGGCGGCGGCATGGAGATGCAGGCCGCGTCGTTCGCGCCAGGCGCTGGTCAGCAGGGCGGCGGCGAGGGCCACGATGGCCGCGGCATGAACGTAGTAGTGCTCGTGCAGATGCGTCTGCCCCGAGAGCAACGCGGCGGAAGGCAAGGCGAGAGCGAGCAGAACGGCGCCGATCTGCCACGCTGAATCCAGCCACCAGGGCAGGCTCCAGCGCTGCAACGCTGTTGGCGATTCGGCCGCGACTGCCAGCAGCGGGCCGGTGTTCCCTGCCACAGGACTCGGACTGGGACGCGCCATTTCGGCGCCGGCGCGGAGCCAGTTCGATACCAGCGCTACGACAAACGCCGCGGGCACGAAGGCCGCAGGCATCAGCCAGAAGTCAACGCCGCACCACATGGCGGCGGAACCCCACGCCGCCAGTCCGCCGAAAAACGTGAAGGCATCGAAGAGCGGTTCCTCGAGCGTGCGCGCGTGCCAGACGGCCGCAGCGCTGAAGACGATGAAGCAGAGCGTCCAGAGCGAGGCGGGGGAGTACGGATAGAGACTGGCTCCCGCGAGGGCCGCGGCGCCGGGCTTGATGAGCGCGGCGTGGGCATCGAGGAGGAGGGAGAGCTGGCCAAGGATGAGGAGACCGAGGGCGGTGATGCGCAACTGCGTCCAACGGCGGAGGACATAGCCGATGCCGATGCAGGCCGCGGTGCCGGCGAGCATGATGCCCATCTTGGCGATGGCGGAGACGTGCTCCCACATCTGGGTGCGCACGAACGCGACGGCGGAGATGAAGATGATGCAGATGCCGACGCTCTGCAGGATGCGCACATTTTCAGGCGTGAAGAGACGTTCCGCCAGCGGCTTCTGCGGTTCGGGCTTTGGGCGAGGCTCGAAGCCCTCGCCCCCGGAGGCGGACGGCCTGGCAGGGGCGAGGGGCGGCCGCACGGGCGGGACAGCCGCCCCGCCGGCGGTGCTGAGCGCCGCGCCGCGCGCCGGTTCCGCGGACGCGGGCGCACTTGGGGTCGGCCGTGCCGGAGAGGGGGCCTGTGCATCGGCGTGCAACCTGGCGATGGCGGCGCGAATCTGTTCGGGCTTGCGCATCGGCTCTGCTTCCGCCGGAGGCGTAAGCGGCAGGGCGGGCGGCGCGGCGGCGGGGACGGCGCCCGGCGCTGGCGCGGGCTGTGCGTGCGAGTCAAGCGCTTCGCGTTCGGCAGTGATGTACCGGCACATTTCCATGTAGGCCGCCTTGCTGATGCGGCCGTTGGCGAAAGCGATGTTCACCTCGCGCTTCACCACATCCAGGGCTTCAGCGCGCTGAGGCTTCGCGGCGCCGGGCCCGGTGGCGAAAGGGAGGGCCTTGAGCGAAGAGGCAACCGGGCGCGGGGGCGGGGTGGGGGTCGAGGGCTGGAAGATCCTGGAGATGAACCGAACCACCAGCCAAATGGCGGCGACGAAGCCGAGGAGGAGGAGAAGCAGGATTCCCACCCCGAGCAGGACCAGTAGCCCATCCATGCCGTGCCCCTCCGCGAAAATAGTGATGCCGTATCCTACACCTTTCACTATAAAACGCTTTTGCGATTCTCCAAATCAATGGTAGATAAACGTGGTATTGATGTGGATGATAGATGCGGCCAAGCTGGAAAGCTGGCCCAACGCAGGGGAGGTGAGCCATGCCGGGCATACGCATGCACCAACTGGAGGGTTTCTTCCACGTCGCGCGGCAGGGCGGTTACACCAAGGCCGCGCAGGCATTCTCGTATCCCATCGGGCAGCCGGCGGTGTACCAGCAGGTGCGCGGTCTGCAGGAGGACCTGGGCGTGACGCTGGTGCGCCAGGCCGGGCCGCGGCGCACGGAACTCACCCCCGAAGGTCGCGCGTTGTATGCGTTTCTGGCGCCGTTCTTCGACGGCCTGCCGAAGGTGCTGGAGCGCATGAAGGCAGCGGCAGCCGAGCCGCTGGTGCTGGCCGCGGACCAGTTCCTGGCGATGGAAGCGCTGCCGCCCGCTCTGCTGAAGACGCAGGCGGCGCATCCCGGCTTCCAGCTCCGTCTGGACGAGCTGCCGGCCGAGGATGTCGCACGGTACATCCGCAGCGGGGAGGCGGATGCGGGGCTGGTGCATCTGGCGGAAGAGCCGCGCGGCGTGGAGTGGGAAGCGCTGGGGCGCATAGGCGTGGCGCTGCTGGTGCCGGCCGGCCACCCGCTGGCGAAGCTGGGCCGCGCGCCCACGCCACAGGACATTGCGCAACACCGGCTGATCGTCTACGGGCCGAATTCGCCGCGCCGCACACTGACCGAACGGCTGTTCCGCCAGTACGGGGCGCGGCTGCAGGTGGCGGCGGAGGTGAACTTTTCGCTGACGATGCGCGCACTGGTTCGTGAAGGGCTGGCGCCGGCGTTTGTGCCGTATCTGCTTTCGGGCAAGAGGGGCAGCCCGGCGCGCGCGGAACTG
>JAPLOD010000273.1 GCA_026692735.1 Planctomycetota bacterium
CCGGCTGCTCGACAACGCCGCCCACTACGTCGCGCCGCTGAAGACGACGATCCCGCTCCTCTCGTGGTTCGGCGGGCTGCTCCGCTCCGCTCTGATCTTCGCCGGCTTCTCCATCCGCCCCGGCAGCCGCGGCGTCGTGCCCGTCAAGTTCGGCCTGTGGTTTTATGACTTCGTCACGCGCAAGGACCGGAAGACGCCGACGCACTACCTCACGTCCAAGGCCGACTCGCTGCGCGAGATCCCGGGGCTGCATACCGGCATCGCCGCCACGGCAACCTACTGGGACGCATGGATCACGCAGACGGAGCGCCTCTGCATCGAGATGCTCCAGGACGCCGCCCGCACCAATCCCCGCTCCAGGGCGCTCAACTATGTGAGCCTTGAAGGGATCAAGAAGGGCGCTGTACTCCTGAAAGACCTCCTCTCCGGCCAGACGCTGACGGTGACGCCGCGCATTGTCGTCAACGCCACGGGCGCCTGGGTGGACCTGACCAACGCGATCCTTGGCCTGCAGACACGCTACATGGGCGGCACCAAGGGCTCGCACCTTGTCGTGGATAACTCGCAGTTGCATCAGTCCCTGCGCGACCGCATGGTCTACTACCAGCACGATGACGGCCGCGTCTGCATCGTGTTCCCGTTCCTGGACAAGGTCATCATGGGGTCCACCGACATCCGCGTGGACGACCCTGACAAGGCCACGTGCACCAACGACGAGATCGAGTACATGCTCACGACGCTGCGCAGCGTCTTCCCGGGAATTCAGGTCCAGCGCGATCAGATCGTCTTCACGTTCTGCGGCGTCAGGCCCCTCCCCGCGGCCGGCGTTGGCGTGACCGCAAACATCAGCCGCGGCCACAGTGTGCGCGTCATCGAGGCGGACGAAGACCGCCAGTTCCCGATCTACTGCCTCATCGGCGGCAAGTGGACGACCTTCCGCGCGTTCGCCCAGCAGGTCGGCGACACGATCCTGGCGCGTCTGACCGTCAAGAGGAAGTGCGATACGGTGCGCCTGCCCATCGGTGGCGGTAAGGACTTCCCGTCGGACGCGCAGAAGCGGGCGGAGTGGATCAAGCGCGTGGCCGGGAAGTCAGGCCTGACGGAGGAGCGCATCGCGGTGCTCCTCGAACGCTACGGCACGGCCGCCGAAGAGTATGCGACCGGCGCCAACACCGAAGCCGAACGCCCGCTCAAGACGCTGCCCGCCTACACCGTCGGCGAGATCGAACGCATCGCCAGCAGCGAATACGTCGTTCATCTCGCGGACATCGTCAACCGGCGCAGCCTCATCGCGCTGCTGGGCGATGCGCGCAAAGAAGCGCTGCAGGAGCTCGCGGAGATCGCCGGCAACGTGCTCCATTGGGACGATGCGCGAAAACAGCAGGAAGCGGAACTCGCCGCGCCTCCCGGAGTCTAACGAGAAGAGCCGCAGCACGGGCGTCTCGCCCCTGTGTCGTAGCCAAGAGGCATTCGAGGAACGCGTCCGACGATGAAACCTGCCCGCCTGGCTCTGCTGGAGTTCCTCATTGCAGCACTCGTGTTCGTCGCGGTGGGCTACTTCCTGCGCCAGCAACCGAAGAAGCTCGGTCCGACTCCCCCGCCTGACGCGGCCCTTCCCGCGCCGCCGAAGCCGGCGGCCCCGCCGACCACGGTTACGGTTCCTGAGAGGCCCCCCGCACCGGAGACGCCGCCTGCGCCGGAGACGCCGCTCGACGGCGGGCTGGCGGAAAGGATGGAACTCGAGCGACTCACCAAGATCCTTGATGAAGGCGGCGACGTGAACGCCCTGACTGCCTGGGGAACATCGCGCCTGGGCGAGGCCGCCCGTCAGGGGCACAAGAGGATCGTTGAGCTCCTCCTTGAAAAGGGCGCGGACATCAACCTCCGCAAGGGCCAGGGCAACGCGCCGTTGTGGCTGGCTGCGGCCAACGGCCGCAGCGCAATCGTGGAACTCCTGTTGGCTCGCGGCGCAGACTTGAAAGCCCCCGCGCCCGGCTACCCGGTCCTCGCCGCCACCGTGGCAAACAACCATGTCCACACGGTGGAGGTGTTAATCACGAAGGGCGCCGACTTCAAGGCGCGGCTCAACGAGGACCGCTGCCTGCTCCACGTGGCAACCTCGAAGGCCATGGTAGACTTCCTGGTCGGGAAGGGCCTTAGCGTCAACGCCCAGGACAAGTACGGCCGCACGCCTTTGTACGAGGCAGCCCGGCTCAACCGCCCGGAAGTCGTCGAGGCCCTTATCGCTCACGGCGCCAACGTCAACGAGACGAGTTCGAGCAGCCAGACGCCGCTCCATGCTGCGGTGGACGCCGGACACAAGGCCATGGTGGAACTGCTGCTGAAACACGGCGCCGACTTGAGCATCGCGAACACCGGCAGCCTGACGCCGCTCGGCCTGGCGGAATGGAAGGAGCGCCGCGAGATCGCCGAGTTCCTGCGCAGCAGGGGCGCACCTGCGAAAGGCATGCCCAGGCCCACGACGACGGCGACGATGAACGGCTGGACACCGCTGCACGATGAGGCCGCCCGCGGGTCGCTCGACGCGGTCAGGACACTGGTTGCCGACAAGGCCGAGCTCAATGCGCGGGACGCCAGCAAG
>JAPLOD010000274.1 GCA_026692735.1 Planctomycetota bacterium
CCCACTGCACGTACCCTCGCCGGGCCCAGGACGGCTGTTCGGGATGGTCGCGCCAGTCTGCAGACGCCGCGGATGCCAGGCTCAGCACACCCAGTGCGCAGAGGATGGAACGCCGGCGGTCTCGGGGATGCGTCACCATGGCTCACTCTCCGGTTCATCGGGCGAGCACACGACACTCCATTCGCCAGGTCCGGTGCAGGACCTTCCGCCCTCTTACAGGAGAACCGGATAGCGGAGGGGAATTGGCCCTCCGAAGGGAGCTTGGGGCCCGCGGGGGTCGCGCCGCACCCGTGCGCCGGGTCCTGTCACACACGACGCCGGTGATTTGGCGCGTGTTGCGCACGCGAGTTGCGGGCTGGGTGTGATCGGGGCCTATGGCGCGGCGAGCGCGGCGCTGAGGGGCGCGGGGCGGCTCTGGCAGGCGGTGGTGAGCGCCCTGCTGAGACGCAGAATCGCGCCCTCCGTCGCTGCAGCTTCCCCGGCCGGCGCTGCCAGGGCACGCAACAGCCGCCGCACGTTCAGTGCGGCGCTCGCAAGCAGCGCGTGCAGCTCCCGCTTCGGTCTCTTGCGGTAGCGGCTGCGCCGCAATCCGCAGCAATGCACCAGCTCGGAGATCGTCGCCTCGACTCCGGCCCGCTGGGCGTACGCTTCGGCGAACTCTTCGGTCCGCGCACGCGCGCGGTCCTGCAGCAGTTGCTCGTACTGCGGCGCCAGGGTCAAAGTCCTTGGCTCTGTCGGACTGGTCGTGCACGCGCTGCGTCGCGGGCCGGCCGCGCACACGCCCCGCGGGAACTTGATGTACAGGCGCTTGCCGACCCGCCAGCGGTTACTCTCATGACCTTGCGGGCAGCGCGCCACCTGGCGCTCGAAGTCCAAGGCGAACTCGCGGGCCGGGATTGTCCCCCGGCACGTTTCCCGGCGCGGCGGGCTGATCAGGTCCAGGCCTTCCCGCGCCGCGTGCCGGGAGTTGGCGGCGGACGAGTACCCGCCGTCAGCCAGGAGAGTGTCCGCTTCCGGTAGCGCCTGGGCCAGCCGCTCGGCGATGCTAGGCAGCAGCGTCGCATCCGGCACTCGCGGCCCGGTGACGAGCACATCCACCACGAAGCCGGGCCCGGCATCCGTCACCGTCTCGACCACGTGCACCTTGTCACCCGTCCAGATCTGGTCGGCTTGCTTGCCCACTTCCGCGTCCGGCTCGTGAGGCGTAGCGATGTGACCGGGCAGGATTTCGTCCCAGGGCTTGGGCTCCGGCTCCGCCCCCACGAAGCGGAAGTTCTCGTCCAGAATCTGCGCCAGCGTCGCCCTGCCCGCCGCCGGGTACGGTCCGCACAGCCGCCGCAGCAGCGTCGCGTCCCGCGCCAGCTCGCGCAGGTCGTCGTCGCCATCGTCCGCGCCGCCTAGCCAGTACTCGCGGTGGTAGCGATCATACAGCCGCTTGAAGTCCGCCCGCTGCTTGAGCAGCGTCGGGCGCAGCTCTGCCAGGCTGCAGACTACCTTGCGGAGCGCTTCGCGAACCATGTCGGCCCGCGACAGCACCGCCACATCGGCGATCAGCTTCGTGGCATCCACGCGCACCTTGGTATGGCCCTTGAGAAGGCCCAGCTCCTGCAGCCGCGACAGCACCGTCTCGAACACCCGCCGCCCCTGGTCGTGAACCAGCAGGCGCTTGCGGAAATAGCACAAAACCGTGAGATGGAAGCCTTCGTAGCCCAGCTCGATGCCCAAAGCGATGCGCCACGAGCGGCTGTCAATGCTGCGCTCCACCGCGCTCCGGTCGCTGACGCGCTGCATGTACTGCAGCAACGTGACACACACCAGCAGCCGCGGCGAGAGGGGCTGGCGACCACCAGTCTCGTACAGATCGCCGAACTGAGCGTCGTCCAAGGCCCAAAACACATGCTCGTGGAACCGATACGACCAATGGTCGCTGGGCAACCCACCCCAGTCATCATACACGCGGCCCGCCAACAGACTCATCTGCGGCTTCGACTTCGGCTTGCCCATGCTGGTCACTCCTCGCAGGATGCGACTACACTACCACATCCCGACAAGAACGAGGAGTACCCAAGCCAAGAAAATCAGCAGCGTCACATACGGCGTGACACCCGCGCCTGGACGAGGAAGACAGCCAGATGAAGCTCACTCCGTACCGAGCGATGCTCGTGCTGGTGGCTTTCGGCGTGGCCGTCGGCACGGCCATTGCCTT
>JAPLOD010000275.1 GCA_026692735.1 Planctomycetota bacterium
CGACTGCCTGACAACCCACCCGAAAACACCGCCGCCGAACCGTCGCTGCTGCCGTTCTCGTTGTGGCCCGCTCTCTCAACCCCAAGTGGCAAGCCCGTAGCCTCGGACCCCAAGCCCATCCTCTTCCTCTCCGAACTCCCCGCCGCGGCCGTCACCTGCACCGCCGCCGGCGCCGACGTTGACCTGACCTTCGACCTCGCCGGCAACGCGCCGCTCGGCCCCGTGCGCGCTTACCTTGTCTTCCGCGATATGGCGCGCCGCGAACTCTCACGCGTGGCCGTCACAGCGGACGTCCTGCCGCAGTACCTCGTCGTGGACGCGCCGTTGGCCTTCGGTCCGGTCGAAGCCGGCGACACCGCGACGCGGCTGCTGCGCTGGCAGTGGGCCATGGACCTCCACCCGTCAGGCCAGGGCGAGAAGCTCCAGCCCCCTCTGCGAGCGTTGCTCCAACTGCTGCCCGACACGGCCCAGGCGCCGCCGGTGACCCTCTCCCCGCCGGAACTGGCCGGCGGGTTCGCGCAATCGCGCTTCACGCTGGCCTTGCCGCGCGATGCCGAACCGGGCGAAATCTCCGGCCGCATCTCCATCGAGGCCGGCCCCGTGCTGGCCTTCCGCCGCTGGTCCGCTCAAGTCGTCCAGCCGCGCCTCGCCGTGGATCCGCCGGCGCTGGACTTCGGCGCGCTTCTCCCGGGCCAGAGCAGGAAATGCAAGACCGTCTTGCGGGCGGACACCGCCAAACCCGTGGCGGTCTCCGCGTCCGCGCCGCCGTTCTCCAAGCCGCGCGTGGCGGGCATCACGCTCCCCGCGGATTCCATGAAGCTGTCGCGCGCGCAGCTTGACATCGCGCCGAACGGCTCGGAGGAGCTGACGCTTGATCTCAACGTGCCGGACAAGGCCCAGGACGGCCTCTACCGCACGGCGCTCTCCGTCTCGTCGCGGTTGGGCACTGTCACGCTGCCTGTCAGTCTCACGGTCATCAATGACGTCGCGCCGGCGGCCTTCCACGCCGAACCAAGCGTGCTGGTGCTGCGCTTTGACCCCACGCCGCAGATCCCCGTCGGCCGCGTGCGCATCGTATCTCATCGCGACGAAGACATCGTGCTCGCCTTGCAGATGAAGCCCTACAAGGCCGAGACCTCCGATGCGCCCGCCCCCCAGGAACAAGCCTCTCCGCTGGCCGCAAGCTTGCTCCTCGCCACAGCCGGCAGCGAGAAGCTCGAACCCAGGACCGGCGCCACCGTCGCGCTGCCCGCCCGCGCAACCATCCTGGTCCTCCTGCAGGCCCGGCCCGACAGCCAGGCCGGCGAGATGGCCTGCCTCCACATCTCCGGCGCCGACGAAGACCAGCTCGTTGAAGTGCGGATTGAGCGCGTCACCGCTCCGCAGATGACCGAGGTCACCCAGTCTCCGCGCATGCTCGACTGGCTGCTGCTGGCCTTCGTCGGCGTGATGCTGCTGCTGGCGGTCGTGGCGCGCTTCACCGTCAAGCGCCCCTGGGTCCGCTTCGTCACCTATTCGATCCTCTTCCACATGGGCTTCCTCCCCTGGGCCATGCCGCGCCAGCGCCTGATGGATGCGCTGCCCGCCAGTATGCAGATCAGCCTGCTCGAATCCGAGACGCTCATGGGCATGACGCTCAGCGACCAGCAGGCCCGCCGCTTGGAAGCCCTCCGCTTTGGCGAGGAACCCGGCCCGCCCGGCGCGCCGCCTGCGGTCGCCGCCGTCGCGCTCGGAACGCCCGTGCTCGACAGGGGCGTGCCGCTGCCGGATGGCGGAGCCAAGCCGGACGCCCCCACGGCGACCGCGCTTGAACCTGCGCGCGCCGGCGACGAGGGCCGCGCCGACCTTGCCGCGGCCCCGCAGCCGCAGCGCGTGGCCGTTGCGGGCGGCTTGCCTGATGAACCGCTCAGGAGCGACGCGCTGCCGCCCGATCCGGGTCCGGCCCCCGCGGCGAAAGTCCAGGAACCTTCGCCTGTGCAGCCGTGCGCCATCATGGCGCCGCCTGCCGTTGCCTTCGACGACGCCCCGCTGCCGGCCATCCCGTTGCCGCGCAGAGCCACTCCGCCGGCCGCAATAGGGAATGCCGTGCCGGCGCGCGCCAGCGTGATCGAAGAACCCGACGCGCCGTTGCGAGCGGATCTCGTGCCTGTCGCCCGGCCCGCGCGGACGCAGGCCGGCGCTCAAGATGCGCCTCTGGCCACCGACATCCTGCCGCCCGTGCCAACCGCTCGCCCGGCCGCGGCTGCGGGAAACGGCGAAGCGCCCGGCCGCGCCGCGCCTGTTGTGGCCGCTACTCCGCGAGCGGGCTCGGGAGGAGCGGCGGGAGGCCCTGCCATCGGCGCTGTTGCGGATTCCGGTGCTGCGCGAGTGCGTTCCGCGCGCGCCGGCGAAGTCGCCCCGCTCGCGGACGCCGGCGGCGAACCTGGGCCTGTGGCCGTCGCGCAACCCGTGAACGTCGCGCGGCCTGGCGGCGGCGGCGGCGGCGCCGACCTGCTCGACGCGCCTCTCGATGCCGGCCCTGGTCTCCCGGCGGTCTCTGCGCCCGGCGGCGGCGACAGATCGCAAGGTATCGCCGGCGGCGCCGAAGGCGTCGC
>JAPLOD010000276.1 GCA_026692735.1 Planctomycetota bacterium
CGTCCGCGTGCTGCGCGATCCTGGGCTGAACGAGCAGCTCTGGCCCGCGCTGCCGGAACTGCAATGGATCGCGCGCCCCGCGTTCGCCAAGCCCGGCGCCATTGCCCTGCTGCAGACCGACGACGTGCGCAAGGACGTTGTCGCGGCCGTGCACAACTACGGCACGGGCCGCGTGCTCTACCTGGGCACGGACGACACCTGGCGCTGGCGCTACAAGATCGGCGATCGCGTGCATGCCGTCTTCTGGTCCCAGGCTCTGCGCTGGGGCACCAGCAACCGTCTGGCCGGCGGCGAACGCCTCAAAGCCGGCGTGGACCGCCGTCAGATCCGGCCCGGTGAGAACGTTGAGGTCCTCGCCCGGCCGCGCGACGCGCAGGGACGGCCTGCGTCCGACGTGGACGTTGTGGCGGAACTGGAGGGCGAGTCGCGCCCGCAGCGCGTGGTGTTGCAGCGTCCCACGCCCGGCAGCGGCGGTCTCTACCGCGGCATCCTGCAGAACCTCGGCCCTGGCGTGCACGCCATTCGCGTCAAGGTCGAGTCGCCGGACTTCGCGGGAATCGCGGAGAATCTCCAGGTCATCGCGCGCGACGTCGCCGGCCAGGAAGGCGTGGAGCTGTCCCGCGATACCGCGCGCCTGGCCGCCATGGCCGCCGCCGGCTCCGGCACGCACGCGGACATCCTCGAGGCGCCGCAGCTCTTCAAGAACCTGGCGGGGCAGGGCCGGCTGCGCACGCAGGAATCGTCCTACGAGCTCTGGTCGTCGTACCCGGCGTTGCTGCTTGTTGTGTTTCTTCTCACTGCGGAATGGCTGTTGCGCAAGAGGCTGGGATTGGCGTAGGGGGTGCTGCTTTGGAGCACGAAACTGTGAACCCGGAACCCACACCGCGCATGCTGCAGCGTAGCGCAGCCCTTCGGGCCGCGCCACGGGAACAGCCGCTGGAAGTGCCCGCGCCCGTTGCCAGAGCGCTGACGCGATTCGCCGAGATCACGTCCCGCCTGACGCTGTGGGAAGCGGCCGGCTGGGCGCTTGCCGCGGCCGCCGTGCTCTTCACCCTGATCGCTCTGACTGACCGCTGCCTGCTCGTCGGCGACGGCGTTCGCAGAAGCGCGGCGCTTGTCGCGTACGTGCTCAGCCTGTCCGCGGCCGTCCCGTTCCTGTACCGGGCATTCCGGCGTCGCACCGCGCCCGAGGTGGCGCGGCTGCTGGAAGGGAGGGGGGCGAGCGCGCAGCTTCAGGAGCGGGTTTCGACGACCGTTGAGCTGGCCAGCCACACCCCGTCCGGCGAAGGCGTCTCCATGCAGATGATCGGGCGGGTGGCCGACGAGGCTGCGCAGTTGATCGAGACCCTGGACGTCGAGCAGCTCCCTGACCGGGCGGGGGCCCGCCGCGCGGGGAAGACGGCTGCCGCCGCCTTTGGCGTCATCGTGCTGCTGTGTCTTGTGCCCGGCGTGCACATGGCGTCGTTCTACCTGCGGGCGTTTGTGCCATGGGGCCGGCTGCACCGGCCCAGCGACACGACGTTGGCAGTCCTGCCCGGCGATACGCGCGTGGTCGAAGGCGCCCTGCTCGAGATCGAAGCGCAGGCCGGGGGCGTGCCGGTGCGCGAGGCCTGGGTTGAGACGCGTGAACAAGGCGGTTCGGCCTGGACACGTCTCCTGATGGACCCGGACGCCGAGCAGACGCAGCGCTTCACGGCCAAGGTCGGCCCCATGCGCGCGCGGCTGGCGTACCGGGTGCGCGCCGGCGACTGCTTGACGCCGGAGTTCCAGGCCGCCGTCCTGCCGCGCCCGGAGATCGCCGGGCTGACGGTGGTCGCCAGGTATCCCGCGTACACCGGGCTTGCGGCCGAGACGTTCGAGCGCATCAACGGCGACCTGTCCATCCTGAAGGGCACGCGAGTGGAGATGGCGTTGCGGGCGAACACGGGCCTCTCCGCCGCGGTGCTCGATTTCGCCAGCGGCCGCAAACTGTCCATGGCCGTGAACGGCGCGGGCGCCAGCGGGTCGTTCGACATCTCGGAGGACACGCAGTACCGCGTGCTGCTGCGCTCGCAGGAAGGCGTTGAGAATCCTGACGCGCCGCTGTTCTCGATCCACGCCATTCCGGACCGTCCGCCGCAGGTGGCGGTGCTCAAACCCCAGGTAGACCAGACCGTTGGCGCCGCCCTGCTGCTGAATCTGGAGGCGCGCGCGGAAGACGATCTGGGCCTTGTCGCCTGCCGCCTGGTGGTGCGCACCGACATGCGCCCGAACGCGACCGTCATCAGGCTCCAGCGTCCGCCTGACTCCGGCAAAGTATGGCTGCTCGCCCAGCCGTGGGACCTGGCCGGCCTCTTCCTGCAGGATGGCGAGACGGTGCTCTATCACGTCGAGGCCGTTGACACCGCCGGCGCCGTCGGGCGCAGCGACGAACGGCGTTTGCGCGTGGCCGCGGGACGGAAGAGCGAAGCGGCGCAGGTGCTCTCCGCGCTGGAGAAGGCTCAGGCCGCTGTGGGCACCGCCCGCCGTCTGATGAACGGCGCCCGCAAGGACATCGCGGACATGCGGCAGGTCTTCCGGCCTCAGGACACTGAGTTCCAGTCCGCGGAACGGCTGCTCCTGGCCGAGACGTTCCGCCGCGTCTCCAATGAGGCGCAGGCCGCCGCGGACGCCCTGGCACCCACGGCCGCCGAGAAGCTCACTGCCCTGCATCAGGCGCTGACGGCCGGCCATCGCTATACCGGCGCCACGCTGTTGGCCGAGCACGCCGCGGATGTGCGCGACGCTCAGGCGCCCATCACGCCTGTGCTGGTGGGCGCGGCGGCGTGGAGTCCGAAGGAGGCGTACACGCCCGGCCTGCTGGCCGAGTATTACCGCGGGACCAGCTTCAACCAGTTGGTGCGCCGCACGGTGGAGGACAAGATCGAGCTGAAGAACGCCGACCTCCCCGACGTGGGCCGCGAAAACTTCAGCGTGTGCTGGACGGGGCAGGTCCTGGCGCCCAACGTCGGCCGCTACGTCTTCGGCATGACGGTGAACGATGGCGCGCGGCTGGCGGTTGATGGGAAGAAGATCATTGACGCATGGCGCACGCAGGCGACTGCATGGTACGAAGGCGCCATTGAGCTGACCGAGGGGTGGCATGATATCCGGATCGAGTTCTTCCAGGCCGGCGGCGACTACGAGATCAGCCTGGTGCGGACCGGCCCCCAGATCCCGCGCGCGCGAATCCCTCCGGAGCACCTCCGCAACGTCGGCATGCCGGTCGCGGTCGCGGATGGCAACGTGCAGCAGGCGATGGCCAAGGGCGCCAGCGAAGCGGCTCTCAAGCAGGCCATGCTGCGTCTCCAGACCATGCTGCGGGTGGCTCGCGGTTTGTCGCCCGAACTCTCGCGCCTGGCCGGCCTCCCGCCCGACAAGGACCAGGAAGGCCTGAAGGACGCCGGCGAATGGGGCAAGGATGTCACGCGCCAGACGGCGGAACTCGTGGACGTGGGCGTCCTGAGCCCGCCCCTGGCGCTGCCGCTGGCGCAGTGGCGCGACCACACGCGCACGGTGGCTGAACGGTACGAAAGCGCGCGCCGCCGGTATCGCGCGGCGGTCGAGCTGTGGGTGCAGAAACTGGCGGCCGAAGTCTTTGAGGAGAGCGCCAAGCTGCGGGAATTGCAGCAGACCGCCGAGGCCGCGAAGAAGGCGTTTGACGCTCTGGCGGAAGCCGCCCGGCAGCCGAAGGACGAGAAACGCGCCGCCGCCATGGCGCGCGCCGAGACTACCGTGCGCGCTCTGGCGGAGGACTTGGGGAAGCAGGCCGACGAGGTCGCCGCCGACTTCAAGCACGCGGCCGAGGACATGCACCGCCCGCTCGAAGAACGCCGCTTGCTGCAGGCGTTGGAGCATCGCGCCGAGGAAATGGCGGCGGGGCCGGCCGCTGACCTGGAGAAGCGTCTGGCCGAAGCGAAGACCGCGGAGGAGTTGGCGCGGACTCAGGAGAAAGTGCCCAACTTCGGCACCCAGGCGGCCGAACTCGCCAGACAGGCCGGCGAGCTGGCACAGAGCACCGAGAAGATGGAGCGCGCCGTCGCGCTGCGTGAAGCGCTGAAGGACGCGGCCAACGATGCCGATGCCGCGCGCGAGGCGCTCA
>JAPLOD010000277.1 GCA_026692735.1 Planctomycetota bacterium
CCTCGGCGGGCGAGGCCGCCCACGTGGCGCCCTTGCCCAGCAGCCCGTCCGCCTTGGCTTTGGTGCGGTTGAAGACCGTGAGCGCGTAGCCCGCGGCCAGCAGGTGCCCGGCCATGGGCGCGCCCATGACTCCCGTTCCGATCCAGCCCACGCGTGGTTTCTCAGCCATGCTCGTGTTCCCTCCGACTCGCCATCGCTTCCGGTAACGGGGCAACTATAATCTCCCGCCATGCCGGCTGTAGCGCAATTTGGCGAATTGCGCTACAGTGAAGCGCGAATCCACGCAGCCCGCCAGCGGGCAGGCCGCGTTACGAGGGCCACGATGGCAGACATGGACTCCGCTGCTTTGGTCGCGGTGCTGCGCCTAGCGCATGCGCGGAACGTCGGGCCCGTCACGTACCGCAAGCTGGTGCGCGTCTTCGGTTCGGCGGAGGCAGCGCTGGCGGCGCCGCGCGAGCGTCTGCTGGAAGTGCCGGACATCACGGAGCGCACCGCGAACGGCATCGCCGAGGCCCGGAACGAGCCGTGGGCGGACGAGGAGCTGGCGCGCGTCCGGCAGCGGGGCGTCAAGCTGCTGACGATGGACGACCCGCTGTACCCGCGCGCGCTGCTGTCCACGTACGATCCCCCGGTCGTCCTCTATGTGGACGGCGACTTGCTGCCGGAAGACACGCTCGCGGTCGCCATGGTCGGGACGCGCCACTGTTCGCACTACGGGCGCTCGCAGGCGGAGAAACTGGCGGCCGGCCTGGCGACGGCGGGCTTCACGGTGGTCAGCGGCTTGGCGCGCGGCATTGACAGCGCGGCTCACGCCGGGGCGCTTTCCGTCTCGCGCGGCCGCACTGTTGCGGTGATGGGCAACGGCATCGGGATCGTCTACCCTCCGGAGAACCGCAAGCTCTACGAGCAGATTGTCGGCGCGACGGGGGCCCGGGGCGCGGCGCTCAGCGAACTGCCGCTTGGCACGCCGCCGGCGGCGCAGCACTTTCCCGGCCGCAACCGCATCATTGCCGGCATGACGCTGGGCACGGTGGTCGTTGAAGGGCCGGAGACATCGGGCGCGCTGATCACCGCGCGCTACGCCGTGGACATGGACCGCGAAGTCTTCGCGGTGCCGGGCAGCGTGGAAAGCCCGAACTCGCGGGGCCCGCACCGGTTGATCAAGGCGGGCGCGAAGCTGGTGGAGGACGTCGAGTACATCCTCGAGGAGCTGCGCGAGGTGGCCGAGCCGCTCGTGAAGATCAGGCCGCCGGACGCCCGCATCCGTCTGCCGGGCGGCAAGGCGCTGGCGCGTCAGGAAGCCGCCACGCCGCTCCTGAACGGCGTCGCGCCGGTTTCCGCCAAGAGCGCTGCAGGTTACGAGGCCCGGCCCTCCGGGACCGACCTGCGCGCCGTGAACCTGAACCCGCGCGAGAAACTCATCTACGGCCTGCTGGATCAGAACGCCGCGCGGCCGGTTGACGAGCTTATTGTGCGGAGCGGCCTGCAGCCGCAAGAGGTCCTGGGGACGCTGCTGGTGCTGGAAGTGCGGCGGCTCTGCCGGCAGTTGCCGGGAAAACGGTACATGAAGGCGTGAGGCCGCCGTGGCGAAACTCACCGCGTGAAGGCAAGCAAGAGCCGCCGACTAAGAATGATGGTACGGTTCGCCGTGCTGGATGGTGCGCGCGCGGTAGAGCTGTTCCAGCACCAGCGCGCGGCATAGTTCGTGGGGGAGTGTCAGCCGCGAGAGCGCCAGCATCTTGCCGCGCCGCCGCACCGCATCGGTGACTCCGTACGCGCCGCCGAGCACGAACATCAGACGCTTGGTGCCGTGGAGCTCGTGTTTCTGCAGCAGTTCGCACAGGCCGACGGAGCTGAGCTGCGTGCCGCGTTCGTCGAGCACGTACACGGCGTCCCCGGGCGCCAGCGCGGCC
>JAPLOD010000278.1 GCA_026692735.1 Planctomycetota bacterium
ACCGACACCAGACCGACCGCGGCTCCCCGGGCGACCCGAGCCCCACGCCGCCGCGACCGCTCCGCGCCGCCGGACGGCGTTCGTCCGGCAACGACCTCGACCGGAATTCAAGAAAAAATCAGAAGAATTCAACCCTTTGACTTTTTCAGGAGCATCTCGATGACCGATCACGCCGGCTCGAACCCCGCCCTCGGATCCGTCGACTCCCGCTCCTCGCTCGTCCGCGGTAGGTGGCATGGCCGCGGTCGGTGTCATCTATGAGCAAGCCTCCGTCAAGAGGGAAGAAGATCGAAAGCGGATTATCCCAAGCATCTATTCGGCGTCGCCGTCAGGCGGCGCGCCACACAACAGAATTCGAGCCGGCCCCATTCATGGCCACGGGATCGTGGATTCCTATCGGTCCCACGTTCCATGCCACCAGCACGGGGTCCGGCAGTTGATCCGCTTCCATTGACGAATACTTCCTCTACCACCGCCTTGCGGTTCCTGTTCCGGTCGCCACTGGCTACTGACCACTATCGCTCATTCCCTTCATAGCAGCGCCCTCCAGCACGGCATCGGACGTACCCTGTCAAGGAGGAGTCCTGCCCATGGAGGGGCAGGCTGTTCGGAACCCACGGAGGGGTGGAGTCCTTGACAGGGTACGTCCGATGCCGTACCATCGCTGCTTGAAGGGAATGAGCCTCATCCTTACGCCGCCTCCGGCTCTGGCACCGCCGGCTCCTCATCCCACCAGGCCTCGCCGGTTCGGAGCATCGCCTGCATCACTCGCACCAAGTAATGTGCCGTCGCCACCAAGGCGATCTTCTTGCGATCTGGATCCTGGCCTTGCACCCGCTCGAAGAACGCTCGGATTCGCGCCGACCGGTGAACCCCTTGCCAAGCCGCTTCGATCAGCAGCTTTCGCACTATCGCGGGACCTTCCCGGGTGATGTGCCCCAGCCGGTTGGCAGGTCCGCTAGCATCCTGGCAAGGGACCAGTCCGAAATAGCTGCCGACGCACTTGTTCCGCCGGAACCGTCGGGCTTCGTTGATGTAGGCCACCACCGCCTCGCCCGTGCGTGGTCCCACTCCCGGGATGGTCCGCACCAGCTCCACGCCCGGGTGACGCCGAGCGATTGCATCCAGCTCCCGGGTCACTCGGTGGATCTGCTCCTCCAAGTGGCTCAACTCTTCCAGCAGCAGATCACGCTGCACGGCGGCCATCGGGGAGGGTAGCTCCGTTTCTCGGAGTAAGGCCAGCCCCGCCCGCGTCCACAAGCGCTTACCAGCCGGCAGGAGCACGCCATGTCCCCGCATCAGCGACCGCAGGCTGTTCTTGACCCGCGTTCGCTTGGCCACCTCTCGGTGGCGGAATTCGATGAAACTCCGCCAACTCCGTACCTCGACCGAGGGCACATGCACCTGGGGAACCTGATCCATGAGCAGCAGCATCGCCAGCTTCTTGGCATCCACGCGATCGTTTTTCTTCTTGCTCCGGAAAATCAACCGCAGTTGTCCGGGATGAGCCACCACCACATGCTGGGCGATCCGCTTCAACTGGTCGTACAAATGCCCGTACCCGCACGACGCCTCGTAGCAGATCGCGAAGCCGTGCTTCAGTTCTTTCAATGCCGCGATCACTTCCGGCCAGGCTCCTCTTACCGGCATCTCCTTGACGGTCTTGCCGTTCTCGTCCAGAATACAAATCCTCGAAGATCGTTGATGAAAGTCCAATCCGACGTACCACATAAGCAAGCCTCCTAAATAAAGAAAACCAGGCCACTATTGTGCGGCCAAGGAGGCTTGCTTCATAGTTTCATGGCCGCGGCTTTGGGCGGCCATGCCCTGCAACGCACAACAAACCGGCTGGTGGCATGGCCGCGGCTTTGAGCGGCCATGCTCTGCAACGCGCAACAAACCGGCCTCGGCCCATCGCTGGTCGATGAAGCCGAGGCCTTGGAAGATCTCCGACGTGCGTAGCGTAGCGTTTGCCCGCCGTTCAGCGGTTGAGCGCGACGGTGCGGCCATTCCTCGACGGCGCGGGGATTTCGATGTTCCACACGGCGGGGTTGGCGGACTTGGTCGTGACGTTCGCGACCATCCGGCCGCCTTCAGGCAGCTTGCCGAAGTTCACGACGAAGATCGGGCTGACCGGGCCGCTGAGGTTGGC
>JAPLOD010000279.1 GCA_026692735.1 Planctomycetota bacterium
GTGCGTGAGGAGCGTGAAGCCGGGCGCCAGGGAGAGCCGGACGGTGACGGGCCCGGGGGGACGGACATCAGCGTGCCGCGCGTCGCGGCGGAGATACTCCGTACCAACCACTTCGCCGTCGACGCGGGCGCCCTGCTCTACGTTTTCGTCAGTGGCGTCTACGTCCCGCGAGGCGAGCGATTCGTGAAGGCACAGGTAGAGCGGATAGCGCGCCTGTGGGACCTCAGCGAGAAGTGGAGCACCTATCGAGCCAACGAGGTCTTCGAGTACATCCGGATCGACTCACCCGAGCTGTGGGAGCGGCCGCCACTCGAGACGCTGAACCTGACCAACGGCCTGCTGGACCTGCAGTCGGGTCAGCTCCGCTCGCACGATCCGGCCTTCCCGCCAACGGTTCAGCTTCCCATCGCCTTCGACCCCGACGCCGATTGCCCCGCATGGCGCAAGTTCGGTGCCGACGTACTGCCCGACGACGCGCCGGACCTACTTTGGGAGATCCTCGCCTTGGTGATGCTGCCGATCACTGGCCGACAGTGTGCATTGCTCTTCATCGGGGAGGGCGAGAACGGGAAGTCCGTGACCATCTCACTCATCACGCGGTTCGTCGGTCGCAGCAACTGCTGCAGCGTCAGTCTTCACAGTCTGGAGGCCGACCGCTTCTCGGCAGCGCGTCTCGTCGGCAAGCTCGCAGACCTCTGCGCCGACCTGCCGTCCGCCCACCTGTTGGGCACAAGCGTCTTCAAGCAACTCACAGGCGAAGACCGGGTCCCGGCGGAGCGCAAGCACGCCGATCCGTTCGACTTCGACAACTTCGCGCGCCTTGTGTTCTCGTGCAACCTGCCTCCCGAGAGCGGAGACGCAACCCATGCTTCCTACCGGCGCTGGGTCTGCGTGCCCTTCACGAAATGCTTTGAGGACAACCCCCGGGACAAGAGCGAGACTGAGGCCGAACTCACAGCTTCCCACGAGCTGAGTGGGGCACTGAACATGGCCCTCAGCGTGCTGCCGCGTGTCAGTCAGGTGGGCCTCACCGTGTCGCCCAGCATGGAAGCCGCCTGGAACGAATTCCGCTGCGTCACCGATCCCGCTATGGTGTGGTTGGACGGGGAGACCGTTCTCGACGCCGAAGCCGTCACGCCGCGAGAAGCCCTCTACGCCGCCTACCGGGCGGCCCGCCGGCGCGAAGGCCGACCGCCGATGACTGAGACGAGCTTCGGCAAGGCGGTCCACCGGGCTCGCACGAAGTGCGACCGACGGCAGCGAACGGTCAACGGGGAGCCGAAGTGGTGCTGGATCGGGCTCGAACTACGCTCCCGGACACAGACCGACGCGGTGCCTTCAGGTCACGGGGTTCCCCAGGTTCGCTAGGTTTTCCTATCTTGCAGAGCACCAGCGAAAGCACTGCGCCCCGGGCAGTTGTGAGGGAGGCCCCCCTCTCTCAGCAGTTACCAGTGACCTGCAGTGGGGGCAAACCCAGTGAACCCGGTGAACTCAGTGGAAGCAGCCGACGCGCTGGCCGTGCCGACGGTGCCGAAGAGGGTCGAGCGTTGGCGCCATCCTCGCCCAGACTGAGGGCAGACGGTGAGCAAGCCCCGACAAGCAGAGGTAAGGCCATGGGCAACTGCAAGGCGAGAACCAAGAGA
>JAPLOD010000280.1 GCA_026692735.1 Planctomycetota bacterium
AAAGAGCAAGGCGAACGCTGGCCGCTGCTCGCTCTCTGCCAGCGTTGGATGCTGCACGTCGAGAAGCAGCAGATCAAGGAGGCTGAGGCCCTCGTTGATCACATCAGCCGGCAGTACGACGCCGGACAACTTGTGGCCAGCCTCCCGCAGGACCTTCGCGTGCGCCTCATCGCGGCCTACGCCGGCGGCGCGCACGGCGCCAATCTTTTCGTCCAGGACAAGGACCGCGTCATGAAGCTGGAGCGCGCCGTCAAGGTGACGGACCTCTTGCTGGCGCACGGCCATGACCGTCTCGAGGTGCGCTTCAACCTCGTCCGCGCCAAGCACTGGGAGGGCGACTTCGATGGCGCCGAGAGTGCCGCACGCGATGCGCTGAAGCTGGCCGAGGAGATTCCCTCGACAGCTTCCTGGCGCGTCAAGATGGTTGACGAGTACTGCCTGCTCTTGCGCCGCCCTGGGCGCTCCGGCGCTTCCGAAGCGCTCCAGGTCTTGAACGCGCACCTGCTCGATGCCAAGGGCAAGCCCCGCCGCGAGCACCTGCCCATGCTCGTGGAACGCGCCTGCACTTACTGCGCTCTCGGTCAATGGCAGAAGGCTGAGGCCGACCTCGTCCTTCTCATCCAGACCATGCCGCCCGGCAAGAACGAGTACGATACCTGGGGCAGCGCGCACCTGCTGCGCGGCTTCCTGCTCGAGCGCCGGGGCGACCCGAAGGCGGCCCGCGATGCCTGGCTGGCCGGCACCGTTGAAAAATGGGAGGCGGCGCGCGGGAGTCCGGAGGCCAAGGTTGAGTACGGCATGGAGCGGGTCTTCGCCGTCATCCTCGCCGCGCTCACGGATACGCTGCAGCAGAAACACGCTAACCTGATCCTTGACGCTTACACCGAGAAGGTTGGCTCGGAGCTTCTCCGTGGCCTCCTCAAAGTCACCCCCGAAACCCTCGGGCCCATGTGGCGCGGCCCGCGCGGCCTCGACTGCGCTCAGGACATTGCCTTCCGCCGAGTGCCGTTCCCCGACATGGTCGGCTCGTCTGCCGCCCTCCTCCTCTATGATGCCGGCTGCAGGGCGCTGAAGCGGACGCTGAGCGGTGAGCAGGACGAATTTCTCTGGAAGACAGCCCGCGCCGGCTTCGAAACGTACCGCAAGGGAGAGGTCGGCATGATTGAGGCCGGCCAGTTCGCGACCGCCTACAAAGGCGTCACTGGCTTCTTCGGCTGGTCCGGCCTCGCCGGACGCCTCACACCCGAGCATCGCGGCCCAGCCGCCTATTTCCTCGCCTTCCACTATGAGGACATCGGGCAACCCGACGATGCGACCATGCTGTGGCAGACGGCGCTCACCGATGCGCCTGCGAACAGCGTCCTGCGCAAGCTCGCCGCTGATGAGCTTCGTCGCCGCAACCGTCTGGGCAACGCCGAGCCCGAGACCAAAGCTCCCGCGCGCCCGTAGGCCCCCAACGCACTTGGCGAGCGAGCTTTCTGCGGCGATACTGGGCGGCGTTATCTCACGGGCGGCGACCATGGTATGCTGACGGCCGTGTCATCTGGCGTGTTGTGTGGCACTGCGAGCTAGCTCGCAGT
>JAPLOD010000281.1 GCA_026692735.1 Planctomycetota bacterium
CTGCGGGAACTCCAGTTCGTGGTGAGCCGGCCGGGCTATCGTTCCAAGGTCATCACGGTGATCACGACGCTGACCGATCCAGTGGCTTACCCCAAAGAGGAGGTCGCCACCCTGTTCGGCTACCGCTGGAATGTGGAATTGGACATTCGGGCGATCAAGCAGACCCTGCACCTGGACCACATCCAGTGCAAGAGCCCGGCCATGGTCCTGCTGCATTTATCGGTGACACTGCTGGCGTATAACCTGATCCGCGGACTCATCGCCACGGCCGCGGCGGTGCACGGCAAGCAGCCGCGGCAGTTGGGCTTTACGTTGGCCTGCCAGACGGTGCTGGCGTCGTGGATGCTGCTGTCGACGGGCGTGTGCCGGGATGCCCGTTCGTTGTGGGAGCACGCCCTGACGCGGATCGCCGCCAACGAGGTCGCCAACCGGCCCGGCCGCGTCGAACCGCGTGTACTAAAACGTCGCCGACATGGTTACAAGCTCATGCAACGCTCACGGCAGGAACTGAAAGCCGAACTCCTGGCGGGCATAACTTCTGATATAAAAAGGTGATATGGACGGCAGTGCCATTCGTTCCAGCACCCTATCACTCGTCTCTACCCGGACACGATGCCGGGCACACAGATCCCGGAGCCTTGCGATGCCGGCGTTGCGCCCGCCCCTTGAGGACAAGACAACGCCCAAGGCATGCTCCGGCCGCGCAGCCAGGAGTTCGAGTGTGGCGGAAACGCCAAAGGCATAGGAGTGGCCAAACTCCTTGCGATAGCTCTTCAGACGGAGATTCACCCGTGACCTCGCGGGTATCACAATGGCACACCGCATGCAGCAGTTGCAGGGCCCGGGAACCTGGCAATCGGCTAGCGCATAAAAGTCGCCGACGGCGCTTTGTCGGGCAGATACCCGCTACTGCTGCCTGCGTAGGATTGATCCTGCGGCTTGGCTAGGAAGTTAGTTGTGCAGGTCCATTGTGACAGATCTCCGATTCGTTACCATTCATACTAATCTGGATGGCAGAGGCTGTCAATACAGTCTTGCATCGTGGGTTTTATTCCGGGCAGCAGGGACTATGGCTTTGGGAAGTGACCGGCGGTACATTGCGAGACACGGATAGCCAGGTTTTCGCTGCTACATGAAGGAGGGTGTGCCTTATGGCGGATCGGCCGAACGTCGTGTTCATCATAACTGACCAGTGGCGCGGGGATTGCCTGGGCTGTGCGGGGCACCCCGTGGTCGAGACGCCGCATTTGGATCACCTGGCTTCCCAGGGAGTGCGATTCACACAGGCCTATACGGCCACACCGAGCTGCATCGCGGCCAGGGCGGCGGTGTTCACCGGCATGAGCCAGCGGAATCACGGGCGGGTAGGCTACAAGGACGGGGTGCCGTGGACGTACGAGCGGACGCTGGCAGGCGAGGTGGCCGCAGCGGGGTATCACACGCAAGCGGTCGGCAAGATGCACGTGCATCCGGCGCGGAACCTGATGGGGTTCCACAACGTCGTCCTGCACGACGGGTACCTGCACTTCGAGCGCAAGGCCGGCAAGAACTACGACCTGGTCGATGATTACATGCCGTGGCTGCGGATGAAGGTCGGCGGCGACGCGGACATGATCCTGCACGGGCTGAACTGCAACTCGTGGGTAGCAAGGCCCTGGCCCTACAGCGAAGAGGTCCACCCGACGACCTACGTGACGACGATGGGGATCGATTTCCTGCGGCGGCGCGATCCGACGAAACCGTTCTTCCTGTACGTGTCGTACCATCGGCCGCACCCGCCGCTGGACCCGCCGCAGGTTTACTTCGATCAGTACATCGGCCAGCAGTTCCCGCCGGTGCCGCTGGGGGACTGGGCGGACCAGCAGGCGCAGATGAAGGGCGTCGACGGCCGGCTGGGGATCGGCTTCATGGGCGAGCGGCAGCTGCACCGGGCGCGGGCGGCGTACTACGCGCAGATCACGCACATCGATCACCAGATCGGGCGGCTGATGGAGTACCTGCACGAGCACGAGGTCCTGAGCAACACGATGTTCGTGTTCACGAGCGACCACGGGGAGTTGCTGGGGGATCACAACCTGTTCCGCAAGACGCTGCCGTACGACGGGTCGGCGCGGGTTCCGCTGATCGTTACGCCGCCGGTGGCCTGGAAGTGCCAGCGCGGCAGCACGGTGGACGCCGTGGTGGAACTGCGGGACATCATGCCGACGATCCTGGAGGCATGCGGGGCGGAGATTCCGGAGTGCGTGGACGGCCAGAGCGTCCTGCCGCTGTGCCGTGGCGAGGCGACGGAGTGGCGGACGTACCTGCACGGCGAGCACACGGCTGGCGAGAAGTCGAGCCACTGGATCACCGACGGCAAGGGCAAGTACATCTGGTTCAGCCAGACCGGCCGCGAGCAGTTCTTCGGCCTGCAGAGCGACCGGTGCTGGAGAAGGCGACGGCCCAGCCGGTGGTGCGAGGCACGATATGACGCGGGAAGGCCATAGATCAGGAGAGATTCGCGAAAGCTATTGACAAACGACGTCTAGACGTCTATCCTAGGGGCATGAGCGACCGGCTGACACGCAATGCGCCAGGGCGAGTCCGCGATGCGATCCTCGAGATCCTCGCCAGGAGCCCCAAGCCCCTGCCGGTAAAGGAAATCGTGGATCGCGTTTCGCAAGCGATTGGGCATACGCCCGACTCTTCCATACGATCGTATCTGCGTCTGAACACACCAGGGAAGTTTGTGCGCGAGGACCGCGGCTCGTACAGACTTCGCGAGGAAGTTACTCCGGCCCAGGTTAGGATCAAGGGAAGCGGCGAGATACAGGCTCCATTTTGTTTCGGAAAGGCCCGACTCTTTCACGGCGATTGCTTCAAGTGGATTGGACAGCAGCCCGACAGCAGCATTCATGCGGTCCTGACCGATCCCCCCTATGGATTACACGAGTATACAGCAGAAC
>JAPLOD010000282.1 GCA_026692735.1 Planctomycetota bacterium
GCGCACCCGGAGAACGTGGTTCCTGCCGGGCGCAGAAACGGCAGGTCAAGGAACAGCAGCCGCATGATCCAGATGCCGTACAACACAAACAGCGCGAGCGATGCCAGGGCCATCGTCAATCCGCTCCGGTAGGATGGGGAACCCTCGCGGACTGTCTGCCATGCCAGGGCCCGCTGACGATGACGGCGGACAGCCGCAATGGGAGCAACAATCATCGCAAGGCTGACGCCAAGCATGCCAATAGCAGGTACACAACGCCAGTAGACGTAGAGGCGGAGGCCCTCCCAGAAGCTGGCAATCTCCCTCTGTGTCTCCTCGTGGGCGCGAAGCAATTCGGCGGCTTGGGGATCTTCCTTGGCGCGCTCCACCAGTCGGGCCAGGGAATCACGCTCTTCCGGCGAGGGCTCGCCATGGCGACCCATGCTCGCGGCGGTTGAGATCATCCAAGGAATCAAGATCAGCCAGACCGCCGTGAAAATGGCGCCGCAGGTGTAGCAGAAGATCCTCATGGCGCGCGACTGGTACCAGTACTCTTCCATGGCGCCCTCCTTGCCCGGCCCTGCTCACCGCGCCCGGATGGGCAGGATCAGCATCGGCAGGCCGCGCCACTGGAGCCGGCGCTGGATGGCGAACGCCGTGTCGTTGTGCAGGATCCGCTGATACCACACTTCCTTCTGGAAGATGAGCTGGCCCGCGAAGAACGTGATGAAGGGGTACTTCTTGGCGGCCTTCGCGCAGAGCTGCTCGGCCTCGTCCACGGGGTCGGTGCCCACCTCCATCAGCAACGTGGCGTCCAGAGCGAGGCGGTTGGCCATCGCCACGTACTTCTTCAGGGTCCTCTCGGTCTGGGCCTTGAGCTCGTCCACCTCGCGGACGCCCTTGAAATGGCCGGAGTCGATCACGGCCACCGAGATGAACACCATCTGCTTGTAGTAATGGGGGAACAGCCGCTGGATGGCCAGGATCGAGTGGAGGCCCAGGCCCCCGTAGCTGCCCACCAGCAGGGCCGCCACCGGCTCTTCCGGGTTGAGCGTGGTCTTGGCCTTAGCGGCGCCGGGTTCGGCGGGGATCTCCTCAAGCTGCTGGGCAAGCTGGATGAACTTCTTCCGCACCTGCCGGTAGTAGCGCCGGATCATGAAGCACAGGACGACCAGCAGGAACGTGAGCACGAGCGTCAGCCACGCGCCCTCCGAGAACTTCTCGTAGACGAGGATCGAGAGGATTCCGATGCACAGCACCAGGCCCGTGATGTGGATGGGCAGCGCCCGCATCACGCCGGGCGTCCTTCGCCGCTCGCGGACCGAGAAACGGACCATGCCGAGCTCCGTCAGCGTGAACGTGATGAAGACGTTGATCGAGTACATGGTGACGAGCGTGGTGATATTGCCGCGGGCGTAAAGGATGGTGGCGAGGGCCGCGCCGCCGATGAGCAGCACGCCATCATGGAGGACGAGACGCTCGGAAAGCGACGTGAAGCGGTGGGGGAGCCACGAATCGAGGGCCATGTTCGACATGACGCGCGGCCCGCCCACGAAGCCCGTCTGGGCCGCCACCAGCAGAAGCGCCGCCTCGCTGATCAAGGTCAGGACCACGAACCACTGGCCCCAGCCCAGACTCTGCAGGAGGACGGCGTTGAGCGTCTTGCCTTCCTGGACGCTGACGCGCAGCAGCATGTACCCGAGCAGGATGCCGCCGGCCGTCACGGCCAGCGAGATCGCCATGTAGAGCATGGTCCGTTTGGCCGTGGCGACCCGCGGCTCGCGCATGATCGGGATGCCGTTGGCCACGGCCTCAATGCCGGTGTACGTGCCTGCCCCCTGGGCGTAGGCCCGGGCCAGGATCAGGAACATGCCCCAGGCGCCGATCGATCCCATGCCGGACGAGATGGCCGACGAGGTCTCACGGGCGGTGGCGGCGATCGTGCCGGCATGGCCGGCGAAGAGGCCCAGCAGCATGGCCGCATGGCACCCGAGGAACAGGAGGAACACCGGCATCAGGAGGCTGATCGATTCCTTCACCCCGCGCAGGTTCACCAGCACCAGGCCCGCCAGGGCCAGGATGACCACCGGCAGCTTCATGCTGTGCGTGGCCAGCGGCAGGAAGCTGAACAACTGGTCCGCACCCGAGGTGATGGAGACGGCGATCGTCAGCACGTAGTCGATCAGGAGGGCGCCGCCCGACACCGCCCCCAGCGGCGCCCCGAGCAACTGGCTGGCCACGGCGTATCCGCCGCCGCCCGAAGGGAAGTGCTCGATCGTCCGGCTGTAGGTGTAGGAGATGATGAAAACCGTCAGGGCCGTGGCGGCCGCCAGGAATATGGCCAGTTCGTGGTGTCCGCCGAGGGCACGCCAGGCCTCGTCGGGACCATAGGCCGAGGAGCTCAGGCCGTCGGCCCCCAGGCCGACCCAGGCCAGGATGGCCACCAGCGAGATCTTGTGGTAG
>JAPLOD010000283.1 GCA_026692735.1 Planctomycetota bacterium
GAGAAGCTCCGTCGCATAGGTATGGCGCAGGACGTGTGGCGTGACGGTCTCGGGCTCCAGGCCAGCTGCTTCCGCTTCCCGTTTCACCATCGCTTGCAGGTAGCGCGGCGACAGCTTGCCGCCCCGCAAGGTACAGAAGAAGAACCCGCCGCCATTGGCGGCCTTCGGGCGCCTGTCATTCCACAGATCCAGCCAGTTCGCGAGTTCCCTGCCGAATGGCACCACACGGTCCTTCGCGCCCTTCCCCTCCCGAACCACGATCTCCCCCGCCTGCCAACGGATGTCCCGCGGAGCAAGGCTGCAGACCTCGCTCACCCGAAGGCCGGCTCGGTACATTGCGTCCAGGATCGCGCGGTTCCGGAGCCCGGTGGGGCAGCTCGTGTTCGGCTCCGCCAGGAGCTTCGCCACGTCAGTCTTGTCCATGACCTTCGGCAGTGTCCGCTTCATCCCGGATCGCCCCTTTGATACGCCTTTTCTCTATTATGCGTATCATATATAGCAACATCCCGCCTGTCAAGCGTATGATGGTATGAAGAGTACTATTCCAGCGTCCGCACCCCCTCCTGCAGCTGCCCAAGCGGCCCCCTTCTGCACCGCCCCGTCAGCACTCCCCGCCCGCGCCCGACAGGGGGACGCCGGGCAGACGGCGGAGTGTCAACACGCCGCCCGGCGCCAACAGCCATCCCACAAGCCCCAAGGCGACGGCCTCTAGCCCGGATTATTAACGACCGCTGCGGCAGGCCCAATGAAGAGGCCGTTTGGGGCCTCGAGATGGGTACTGGGACCGGTCTTGGCCCGGCTGAGCGGTGAGATCGCCTCTCGCAGGGGGCTTGGACTCCGCGGATACGTGCTTCCGGGGCCGGTCCGCTATCTTCCAGGCATAGTGCTCCCCTGGTCGGACGGGAATCGCGTTTTCGGATGTCTCGCGTCACGCTTATTGTCAGGTCGGCGCAGCTCTGAGCTTCGTCAGCAGCGGCTGCCACAGGTGCTGCACCGGGCAGCTCGAAGCGAAGTGGAGCCACACCCGGCGCACCGTCTCGCGGACGCGCACGCCCAGCTTCAGCAGGTGTCGCTGGAGGGTGCAGGCCTGGGCGTGCTCCAGGGACGTGCCCTTCAGGTTGCGGCGCAGGTGGCTGTGCAAGACGAACGCCGCCGCGTGCAGGAAGACCCGGAACTGGTTGGCGACGAAGCGGTGGCAACTCGTGCGGTCCATCTTCAGATCGGTTTTGAGCTCTTTGATGCGGTTCTCGGCGTCGCCGCGCAACGCGTACAGGGCGTAGTGCCGGGTCGGGTCACCACGGCGCAGGTTGGTTACCACGAACCTTGGGTTCTCGCCTTCGCTGGAGACCTCGGCCTTGATCAGCACGCGCCGCGGCCGCGACCAATCCTTGGCGGCGTAGGTCTCGGCGTACAGCCGCCGCACTTTCTCGCCGGTCTCTTCGTACGCGGCTCGCGTGCGCGCCATGTACGGTTCGGCCAGCGCCTTCAGGCGCGGATTCTTGGCCAGGTTGATGAGATACAGGACGTGGTTCTCGTCGCACCAATCGTAGATCGCGGGTATGCCGAACCCGTTGTCGCCACGGAACAGGATGTGAGCGTCAGGCCATACCTCACGCAGCTTGCGCACCAGGCGCTTGAGCACGGCCAGCGCATGGTGACTGGAATGGACATTGCCCGGCCGCAGCATCGCCACCAAAGGCTCGTGCGGCTCGCCATGAACCTGGGCCGTCACCAGCAGCGGCAGATAGCAGTGTTCATCATAGAAGCCGTTGAAGGCCTCGAACTGCTGCTGCCCGTGCACCGCGTCGTCCGTGGCATCAAAATCCAAGATGATCCAGCGGGGCTTTGGCGACGCGTGCCGTTTCACGAACAGATCCACGAACACCTCGGCCATGCGGCGCAGTTGCGTGCGCGTCACGCGGTTCTCGAACCGCGACAACGTTGTCTGCGAAGCAAGGTCCGGATCGGTCTCCGGCAGCCGCTCAATCGCGGTCTTGAGCATCGGGTCGTGGCGCATGTCATCGGCATCGTTGCAGTCTTCGTAGCCGCAGCCGATCTGATACACGCGCTGGGCCAGCATCTCGTCAAGCTCGTGGATCACCCTGGTGGGGTCGCGATGATCGGGCAGGAATCGGGCCAGCGCCGAAGTCAGACCCAACTGCCGGTCCGCCGCTGACAGCAGCACCAACCCGCCGTCGCTGCTCAGATGCCCACCATC
>JAPLOD010000284.1 GCA_026692735.1 Planctomycetota bacterium
CAGGGCTACTTTCTGCTGAGGGGCCTGCGGAAGGTGCGGGGCGAGTTCAGCCTCACGGCGCTGGCCTACAACCTCAAGCGGGTGATCAACATCGTGGGAGTCCCGCAGCTGGTGGCGGCCCGCGCGTAGGCGGGATCCGGCCGTCGTTGCTCCTCGATGCGAGGCCGGCGCGGATCTCGCTACGCCGTCTGCGCGCCCTGCCCGCCAACTTCCCCGCCCCCGCGAGAACTCGCCCCGCTTCCACGCCGCTATCGCGCTCTCACTGCCCGCGTGAAGGTGTTCTCACACGGCCTCGCAAACGCTTGTTAGGTGGCTGCCTTTCGGTCCGGACACGAGCCACTGGCAATCAGCCAGGCTATCCGGGCGGATCGCTCGAGCACCGCAAGGGGATCGACGCCTTCCTCATAGTGGTAGCGCTGCCAGAACCTCACAGCCGAGCTGTCGTCGACCATGATCCCGATGTTCTCATCCACCAGTTCGACGATGAGGTAGCCTTCCGGGTACTCGACACTCAGAAGGTCACCAGTGGCGAGTACGTCGCCAATGGTGCTTCCTGGGTGCAGACCCTTCCGCGTGTGGACCAGTGGGCTGTTCGTCGACATACGCCAGACTTGGTTCGTGTCCGGCCCGGAGCCTTCGAAGAGGATCCACTCGTCTCTTCTGACCGGGACGAGTTTGCCGGGCCAGCTTTGACCTTCGCTCTCAACGACAGTGTCACGGGCAGAAGGAAAGAGCGAGTCGATGCGATCGAACGAAGTGCAGAGCGCCACGCCGGCCAGAGAGCGTCGCGTAATGAGTCTGTCGCTGTCGCTCAGCATGAGAGGCGACGAGGAGGCGGCTGACTCTCCCTGCTGCGGGTGCGCGGCCGCCGTGCCGTCAGCTGGCGGGCGAGGGTCGCGACACGCCTGTGCGCACGCAAGGACGGCTAAGGCCGAGAGGACAACTGAGTAGAGTCTCATCTTGCAGCCACCTAACGAATTGCGCTTCTGCTGCGGGCCGGAGCGCCCACCGGGAAGCGCTTGAGTCACACAAGAACATGGGCGCGGAGGCCCGACAGCAGCAAGCGCTGGTTAGGGGGCGCGAACGCGGCGAGCCGGCTATCCTGGACCCTCGAAGCGGTCAAGGCTGGGCCGACGGGTCTCGGCCTGCGCGCGCGCTGCGGCGATCTGCTGCGATGTCAGGTCGCTGACGACACCGGGTACCGAACACGCGAGCGACATGATGTTGTGCGTCTCATCGCACGTCACGTGGTGGAGGCCGAGGGAGTGGCCGAGCTCATGTGCAAGGGTGCCGCCGCCGCGGCCTGCGGCTGGCAGTTCATGGCCGGAGCCGCGTTCCGCGAGGATCACGCCGGAAAGCTCTGCGAGGAACACGCCGCCGGCGATGCCTCCGAAGTCCCGAATCAGAAAGAGGTTCCAGCCGGGCTGAAGAACCCGGTTGGGCGGCACGAGCGCGATCAGGTACTGACGGGTTCGTGGCACGGTGCCCGCGATCAGTTGATCGAGCAGGTCGCCGCCGGTCGCCTCCTCAGTGACTACGGACTCGACGACCCACTCGATGCCAGCCTGACGCCAAATGGTGTTGGCGAAGGCGAACATGGTGTCCACAGCGGGAGCGGTGCGGGTGGTAGAGGTGGCCGTACTCACGGCCGAGTGCAGAAGGTGCACGCGAACTGGCAGCCGTATCAGCGAGTCCGCCGGTGGAGCTTGCTGTGTCGCAAGCTCGCTTGATAGGGCGACAAGAAGCAGCATGTTCGCGCCGCCTAACGGATCGCGCTTCTGCTGCGGGCCGTAGCGCCCACACT
>JAPLOD010000285.1 GCA_026692735.1 Planctomycetota bacterium
GTCGCCCGTGACGATCAATCCCGCCTTCCTGGCTCAGGACGTTGTGGATAAGATCGAACCCAACCTCCCGCCAGGCAACCTACTCCACGGCACTTTGAGTCAGGGCTTCATCACCCGCACGCCAAACACGCCTCCGGCCATACAGCCGGGATGCGCTTGGAAGCGCACCGTGACCTTCGTCTTGCCTTCCGTGAGTTTCGCGGGGGAGCGGATAGGTCGTGTCGAAGAACGCGCCTGGTTTCTCCCTGGCCAGCTTTTGCGTGGCGATTTTCTCACCGTTCACAAGGATGTCGAACTCGCGCGCCGGCGTCATCGCCCCAGTAAGTGCAGCGGAGGCCGGCTGGTTGGCCGGCGGGCACCTTGAGTTCGTAGGAGAACCAGCCGCCATCGCTCGCGTCGCGCCAGAGCCGGCCTTGGTGCGTCCCGTTCCGCGAGCGGTCACTCTGGAAGTTGTGAGCACGCTCCGGTTCGAACTCGCCGACGCGCACCACGTCCAGCGTGCGGTCCTGCAACTCGCGCTCGCGCCGAGCCTCCGCTTCGAGCTGCGACTGTTGCTGCTGCCATTGCGCGGCGGTCAGGAAGTCCCAGTAAATCGAGTAGCGCTGCGGCGGCAGAGTGTGGAAGGCGACCAGCGTCACATCGTCGGGACGCCCCACGCCCTTCGTGCGGAAGGCGAGCGGACGGCCCTTAACGGGTTCCAGCCAATCACTGACGCGGTCGCTCGCCAGCACGACCGGCCCGTAGCAGATCGCCGCACGCTTCGGATTGTCGGGCATCGTCTCCAGGCGCAGGCTCATTGGCATTCGCACGTCCACGCGGTCGCCGCTCTTCCAGGTCCGCTGGAGGGTGAGGTAGCTGCCGGGCTTCGCGTCGTGCGGCACCGTCTCGCCGTTCACGCGCACCGTGAATCCTGGCGCGGCCCAGCCGGGATGGCGGATGCGCAGTGCCATCGTCACGGGTTTCTGGCACTGGAAAGCGAGCACGGTTGAACCTTCCTCCGGGAAACGCGTTTCCTGGCGGAGGCGGATTCCTTTTTCCTGCCAGTTCAATTCAGACGCGAGGAACAGGTTCACGAACAGGCCGTCGGCGTCGTGCCAGTAAATGCTGTCGCCGTACTTGGCGTGGTTCTCGACGCCCGTGCCGGTGCAGCACCAGAATGAATTCTCCGGCGTGTTGTAAGGCAGGAACCAGCCGCCGTGCAGCGGAACGTGGTAGGCCATCATCCCGGTGCGCGGGTCCTGCGAGGCGAGGATTTGATTGAAGAGCGCCCGCTCGTAGAAATCCGCCTGCGCAGTCCCAGCGTCCCAGGCGAAAAGATGGCGGGTCCGCTGCGCCGAAATGCTCGTGGTCGCTGTTCCCGCCGATGGCGTAACTGTGATGGTTCACGACGCGGTCCCAGAAGAACGTGGCGATGGTACGGCAGCGTTCCTCGCCGGTCAGTTCGTAAAGCCGCGCCGCGCCAATGACCTTCGGAAACTGCGTGTTCGCGTGCAACCCGGCGAGCTTGTCCTCCCGCGCCGCCAGCGGCTCCAGCACGCGCTTGTGAGAGAGACGGCGCGCGGCCTGAAGATACTTCGCGTCGCCGGTCAGGGCGTGAAGGTTGGCCAGGGATTCGTTGATGCCGCCGTGTTCGACGCCGAGCATCTTTTCTACCTGCTCATCGGTGAGGCGGTCGTTGCGGGCCTTGACCCAGTCGCCGAATTTCTTCGCCACGTCGAGGGCTTGCGCGTTCCCGCACAGCGCATGAATGTCGAGCAGGCCGGCGTGGATCTTGTGCAGCGTGTAGTAAGGCGCCCAGACGCGGCCGGTCGTTTCCACCCGCTCAATGAATGACTCCGGGAACGCGCTCAGGTAGCCGCTGGGGCCGAGCGCAGCCTGGCATTTCGCCAGTTCGCGGACCAGCAGCGCGGCCCGCTCCTTGAAACGCTCGTCGCCGGTCGAGGCGAACATCAAGGCGCAGGCGGAGAGATAGTGCCCGACAAAGTGGCCGCGCAGTTCGATCTTGGGGTCCTCCCATCCGCCCAGCGGTTGGGCGGTGGACGGCAGCCCCGCGTTCAGGCGGAAGGTGTGAAGCAGGCGGTCAGGATCGAGGCTGAGAAGGTATTTCTGGTCGCGCTCCATCGCGGCCTTGAACGGGCCGTCGAGCAACCGCACATCCTGGAGCGGGAACGGTTGAGCTTTGAAGGACGCAACAGTCTTGACCTTGATGCTGGCGGGAGGAAGCAGGGAAACGTCGGCGCGGGCAGGCAGGCAGCACAGCATCGCCGCGAGGAGGAGAATCGGCAACCGGGTCTGACAGGAACGTGTTTTCATGGTGGCGGCATGAACTGATAGGAATTGTGATCGCACGTAACGCTCCTGATTCTAGTGCGGGCCCTCCTCGCCGTCCAGCACCCGGCGGCCCACAACCATCGGCTCACACGCCCTCGACAATCACCGCGCGGTAGTCGGCACCGCGAAAGCGATGCTCGCGCACCTGGCGATAAGCGGGGCTGTCGTACCAGGCCTTCGCCTCCTCGAAGGAGGGAAACTCCAGGATGACGACACCCTCCACGTCCGGCCCTTCAATCACTTCGTGACGGCCGTAGGCGGCGAGCACTGTGATTGGGTGACCGGCCAAGGTAGGGCCAACATTCTGCGAGTACGTCGCAAGCTCCGCGGCGTCGCGGGTGCTTTCGCGGGTGAAGACGATATAGGCTGCCATTGTTCCTCCCAGTTCGTTTCTACTGCGGATCTGTCACGCCCACAACTACTCCTTCGGCGCCGGTTCGCTCCAAACGTCGGCGGTGCGGGCCTTCGCGTCGGGCATCGGCGGCAGCGCCGTGCTGGGCACGGGCTCGTACCAGAACGTCGCGCACGACCAGTCGTCCTGGGTCTCCGCCAGACCGTTCTTCCAGGCGATCTGCTGCATCGTGATGCGGCACTCCTTCTTCCACGACAAACCTACGTAATCCTCGCTGCCGGTTCCGCAGATCG
>JAPLOD010000286.1 GCA_026692735.1 Planctomycetota bacterium
TGGACCAGTCGGCCGACGGAAAGGGCGGTAAGAGCGGCAGCACCGAACTCCCTTCGCGCCGCACCCGATCGATCTGCGCGTCGGCCAGTTCCCAGTGGTACTCTCCCTTGGTCGGCTCCATATGTTGCCATTTGAGCGACCAGTCGCGATACCAGCTCACACCGGCCTTGGAGGCCTGCCTGATCAGGTCGGCCGTGACAAAAGCATGGTTGATCCCGCACACCGAATCCGGATCGGTGCGCCGCGGCACGATCGCCAGTCGCACTTGGCCGGTCAAGATCGTGTCGCCGGCGTCGGCCGAAACCGTCACCTGATAAAACCCCTTCCATTCGCCCGGGAGCAGCACCTTCTGTTGGATGGTGGTCTGGGCCGGAACCTCCAGGAGACGATCCGGCAACGCCGCCGGTTGGTCGTCAAAATCGGTGGCGCGAAACCGGACGTTCAAGTGGGAAGGCGCCGGGCCGTAATTGCCGACCCGCAGCCACAAGGCGCCTGCCTGGTCATCGAAAAAAATTCCCCCGGCCTCTGACGGCTCGATAGCCAACTCCACCCGCTGGCGCGGCTGAAACTCCGTAGCCTTATCTCCGCGCTCAAGCTGGATCGCATCGACATCGATATCCACCCGCTCTTCCCGCGGCAAATCCGGGCCGGCAAAGACAAAGACATACCGCTGTTCCGGGTTGAACGTCAGAGAATAGCGCCTCCACGCGGTGGTCAGTCTCAGTCCTTGCCGGTGTTCGCTCCGCGCGCCCGTCGGCTCCTGCGCCATGACTCCCAGCACCGCCGGCACACCCTCGCGGCTGGCGCGCAAGTAGCAGGAGAGTGTGTAAGCAGCCCCTTTCATCACTTTGATCCAGCCTTCGTTGGCGGCCAGCGGCCGGAACTCCCGCCGTGTCACCGGCTCGTAATAATCGAAATACAGCACCGGTGTCCGCTCATCCCCGACGGGAATCCGCAAAAAGGATTGGCCGTGCGGCCCGCCGGAAGTTTCGATCCGGCCATGGAGGCGGTTCAGATTGCCCCAGCCGATCCCGGTCCCCATGGATGACCAACTGCCGCCGCCCAGTTCAAACGAGGCATTGGGCACCAGGTTCCTGCTGGTGGACGCTTCGATGACGTTGGTAAACTCCACGTCTTCGTCGTGGTGCTCGACGATACGCACGTCAGCCACATCGAGGGTGCCCGTCTCGCTGAACCATATCTGGAGCCGGCCGGCCGGGCCGACATCCCGGGTGGCCCGGAACACCCGCCGGTAAGTCTTCCACGCGCGGCCCAGAGGAAATGCCGTCTCCAGTCCGCAATTCTGCCACGTCTTGGTATCGCTGACGGCAACCGACACGCTCCGGCCGGCAATTCCCTCGGCCCGGAATTGGCAGGAGACCTCATAGGCTCGGCCTTTGACCAACTGCACCCGGCCAACTTGGGCGAGCATGGCATGGGCCGCGGGAGCTTGTCGCTCGAAGCGCGTGCAGCTCAACTGCGCGCCGCGCCGACCACCGTCCTCTGTGGTCACCCGGAGTGTTTGCGTTACGAAAGCGGCATCC
>JAPLOD010000287.1 GCA_026692735.1 Planctomycetota bacterium
CTGCTCCATCACGCGAACCATGTTCCCAAGGACCTGTAGGATTTGGTCGTAAACGACGTCTGAAAGTGCAGGCTCAGGAAGAAAGGGTGCGGTACTCGCAGGTGGAGGTGCTGGGACGGCCTTCTTCCGCGCAGCCGGCACCGAGAATGTCTGGGGTGCATCGGCGCGTTGGCAGAGGGGGTAGCCGAGGGACGCAACGAGGTTCTGGTTCTCTAGGAGTCTTGCGCGCCGTGCCGTGACATCCTGGCGAGCGATGCCCTCCAGAGACCGATTGTGTGCCTGGACTTCACTATTGGTCCAAGCGAGCGCTTGGCGGACTTTCTGCAGCTCCGCCTCGAGGTGACGCTTGGCACCCCCGATTTCGGGCTGCGGTGCCCTGAAGGAGAGAACGAGCTCTGAGCCTTGAACTGAACCCCGTGGAGGGTTGTGTGAGAACGTGGATGCCCGGAACTGGAATAGATCTGCGTCGCCGTCGAAGGGAACGTGCAATGCAACGACGGTCGCTGGCACGTACGTAGGCCTATCATCGTAAGTCACATAGTCGAAGCGGTGACTTACGTCGATGGTCGCTTCCTGCTGGCCGACTGCGATCTCTGCTTCGCGCAGAGTAATTGGCTGCACAGTCCCTAGTTCAACGAAATACCGAACTAGATCGTCTTCGGGGGAATTGAGGAGCTTGTTACCATCGTACTTCGCGATCGCCTGGCGCATCCTGTTCCCCTGCGCTTCCAGGCTGGCACGAAGGTCATTGGTGCAGAAGAGCAGATTCTCGGGCATCGTACCTCATCCAGGCAACGGATTCGCGCACAAGCTGCGGCACGCCAAACCCGGGCTGCAAGGCGCAACGAATCACCCGTCACCACCCAGGCGTTCCGAAGGTGCGCGCGCCGTCAACCCATGCGCTGGTCAGCGCCACCGCCTGGTGGCAGGGGCGCTTCAAGGCCCTCCTGCTCCAACTTTCGCTCCAACCGCTGAAGCTCCCGGCCTTTCCGTTCCTGTGCAAGATCCTCGGGCGTGAGACGGACCACCGTGATCTTGCTCCATCCTGAGCCGATCTTGTCAATATCGTCCTTGAGCTTCTTCATGCTTTCCGCGATAGACTCGAGGGCTGGAGTACCGAGACGATGCATGCCTACGAAGTGTGCGAAATCCGCCGCGTAGCGTTCCTTCAGCGCCTTCCCAGCAGCATCTCGGTAGTTGACCGTGAGAGCAAACTGCAGTCTGTCTGGCCCCTCCATCTTGGCGTCCTGGACCTCAAAGAGGGAGATTAGGAAGCTGGCAAGTCGCTGTTTCGGTGCCAGGTACTTCACTCCGTTCCTTATGAAGCCGATCCCTGACAGTTTCCGGCCGCGGTCCAGGTCAAGGTCGCGTTCCACTTCAAACGACACGTCGTACGCCGGCCCAAGGCCCACATTCTCCACAACAATGTCTGTGAAACCGAAGGCCGTTGGGGTGCCCTCGATTCTGACCGACACATGTGGCGCTGACTGCGCCTCCCGAAGGCGGCGCGTTTCGGCAACCATCTCGTGGGTGAGCTTGGCGTAGAATACCGTGGCCCCAGCTACCACAAAGCTGAAGAGAAGCGTCAACAGCGCGCTGTGGGCTGTTAGCCAGTCTATCACTGCTACCTCCGATACTGGTAGTGTCCCGAAGTTCGTAGAAAAGTGAGATCGGGTGCATCCTTTCGGTGAGTGAGAAGTCGTCACCGACGGTGCTGTTGACGCAGCACCAAACCGAGAGGAGTACACCCGATGGTTCAGGATAGGCATCTGTTGGTGCCGGCGCTAGAGGTGAGCGCGGACCCGGTAGCCGGGTTGATTCGCGCGGCGATTCGGGAGGTGCTGGAGGCGACGCTGGCGGAAGAAGTGACGGTGGCGTTGGGGCGGGCGGCGTGGGAGCGGATGGCGGAGCGGCGGGGCTATCGGCACGGGACCAGCCCGCGGACGATCGTGACGGGCGAGGGGCCGGTGACGCTGCAGGTGCCGCGGGCCCGGCTGGGGCAGGCCGATGGGACGACGGCGGAGTGGCAGAACGGGGTGTTGCCCAAGTACGCGCGGCGGCGGGCGGCGGTGGACGCCATCTTGGCGCGGCTGTACGTGAGCGGGGCGAGCACGCGCGACCTGCGGCGCGCGCTGCAGCCGCTCTTGGGTGTCCAGGCGCTCTCCCGGAGTGCGGTGTCGCGGGTCGTGGCGCGGCTGCAGGTCGCCTATCGCGCGTGGCGGACGCGGTCGCTGGCGGCGGAGCCGATCGCCTACCTGTACTTGGACGGGCAGCGGGTCAAGGTGCGCGCGGATCGCGGGGTGACGACGGCGGTGGTGCTGATGGCCTTGGGCGTGCGGCCCACGGGCGAGAAGGTCGTGCTAGCCCTGCGGCTGGTGAGCGACGAGACGACCGCGGCGTGGCGGCTGTTGCTCGAGGATCTCACGAGTCGGGGCCTCGCGCGGCCGCAGCTCGTGATCAGCGACGGCAGCCAGGGCGCGCAGGCTGCGCTCGACCTGACGTGGCCGGGGGTGCCGCACCAGCGCTGCCTGGTGCACAAGCTGCGCAACCTGCTGGCGGTGACCCCGCGCGCGCTGCACGGGGCGCTGATCGCCGACTTCCGGCGCTTCAGTGAAGCGACGAGTCTGACGGCCATCCAAGCCGGGGTGGCACACTTGCGCCGCGTGTGGACGGAGCGCTGGAGCGCTGTGGTCGTCTGCCTCGACGAAGCGGGCGAACAACTCACGACCTACGCCGCCTTCCCGGCGGGGCAATGGAAAGCCCTGCGCTCGACCAACATCATCGAGCGGGTGTTCGGCGAGTTCCGCCGGCGGCTCAAGGTCCAGGGCGCGCTACCGACGCCGGAGGCCGTGCTGACGGTGCTGTGGGGGACGCTGGCAACGGGCGCGATCCAGTTGCGGCGTGTGCCAGGCTATCGAACAATCATGCAGACAGCGGAGCGGGCAGCCTAACAGCGCTCGCCGCGAGGATCACCCGATCGATATTCCACGACTTGCGGGACGCGACCCCGATACTCAGACGTCCATGTAGCGACCCTGCTCACAACCTGCAGCGCGCGAACGCGTTCCTGCAGACCCCACCTACTGGGCAACGCCTAGCTCGGCAACCCGACAGCCCGCGCGCGCTGCCGACTTCTGGCAATCCCTACTCGCTGTCGAACCGACGAGTTGATCTTCGGTTCATTCACCTCGCGGTTTCTCTTGCTCAGTCCCGCCTGCCGGCCCTCTTCGCCGCCAGTATCTTCGCGAGACGCAGCACAAACCAACCTCCAGGCCCTTGGCCACCGAACTGACTGATGGCTTGCCTAATCACGCGCTCTTCGTCGCCAAAGCGCTTCGCCTTCGCATAGATGATGGCGAGCCGTCGGTACGGCGGTGTGAAAGGCACACGCACGTTGAGCAACGATTCATAAAGCTCGATCGCGCCGGAGACGTCGGTGGCGTATTCCAACGCCCGCGCTTCGTTCATTCGGCGGAGCAACTCTCGCGTGCGGATATGACAATTGCGTAACTGCTCCGCTTCCTCCGGCGTGATCGTGGGGACTTGCGGTGCCGCGATGCTAATCGCGATCTCTGGCTCTCCACAATTCACACACGACGAAATGCCTGGGATCATCGGGAATTGGCAGACCGAGCAGCGTCGTTCGTCAGGTTCGGCAGGCATCAGGCTCTCGATTTCTGGTCCAATGGACCTAGACCCAATATCCAGACGCTGCGACACCAGCAGCTTCATGCGCTCAGGCATCCGGCGCGGCCAACCCGGCGGGATCGCTGAGCATCTTGTGAACAACGTGCCCAAGATGAAGCACGGCGTCCACCTTCTCACGCAGCATCATGATGAATATCGGACGCGATGCATCCACCGGGAATGGATCATGAGTCATGATCAGATCTATTGCCTTGGCCTCCTCGCGGTGATACTCGAAGGCGTTCAACCACTGATTCAAGGCAGCTTCAGAGTTCAGGACCATGTCACCTACGGAGATGAGGAACTGTTGCTGCGAATGCTTGCACGTGAAGCGGGCTTTGGTTTGGCGAAGCCAATCGTGGAGAAACGGAGAATCGGAACTGCGAGCGAGAATGCCGCGCACGGAGTGAAAGTAGAGTGATTCGCCCTGCAGCAAGAACGGCCTCAAGCGATGTAGCATGACTGCGCGCTGATCAGCGTTCGGCTCGGTGCCAGTGATGACGAGCGGTTGCCCAATCTTCCATGAAACGTGATAGGACGCAGCAAAGCCGCCCTGCCTGAGCAGACTGTCTTCGAGGGCCTGCGCTTCGTGTAGGAATGCACGGAGCACTTGCTCGTCCGCATCGCCGAGAGCGAAGCGCATGTGTTCACTTGGCCGACTGTCGCCGAACTCGAATGTGATCCAACCTTGGAGTGCCATAGACGGTTGTGGTATGCCTACCTTGCTGTTTGCCTGACGCTGAAGGCCCGCCGGCCCGAGCGATCGCATTGGCGATGGCGGTCTGCTCCCGTCATACGGTCACTCCGGCTGCCACGTACCGCCCACCCGGCTCGGCACGCACCTCCCCCATCAGCGCCAGCGTCTCGACGTGGCGCCGCACGAGGTCGGCCCGCGCCCCCTCGAAGCGCGCGGAGACCTCCACGGTCGTGAGGGGCTCGGCGGCGAGCGCGTCCTTGATCGCGCCGATCTGCTCCAAGGCCGTGGCCGGCCAGGCGGGCTTGGGTGCCAACCTCGACTGCTTCGCCGCGGCGGGCAGGGCCAACTCCGGCGCCGATGCAGCGGCGCCCGTGGCGAACCGCGGAACCTGGTAGTCGGGCCGGAGCCAGCGGACCTTCCCCGCCTTCTCCTCCCGCACCCGCTCGTCGTGCAGGGCCACCAGCCGCTCGAGGATGATGTTCCTGGGCTGCGGCCACTCCCAGCCGTACGCCTCACCCACGAGGGCGTCGAGTTCCTCGTGCAGGTCCTTGAGGACGCCGCACGCCGCGAGGGTGTGGACCGCCTGTTCCTTCTTCGTGAGCTGGGCGCCCGAGCGCAGCTTCTCCACGACGTTGTACATCCCCGTTATCGTGACCCGCTCGTCGCGCTCCAGCGCCGCCTTCCGGTGTGCGTCCAGCCGCTCGGCCACGTCTGCGATCTTGGCGCGGAGCGCCTTGGGCGGATCGGGGAACGGGAAGGGGTCGAAGCAGCGCGAGTTGTTGTAGCTCGGGTCGTTCCCCACACCATGCTTGCCACCCGCCGCCATCGCCCAGATTCTGTGGACGCTGGATGACAGAACGCCCAATGCCAATGGTGAGTCAAGCGCGATGGCGACGATCTTGTCGTCTGGAACAGTCGATGCGTCGAGAAACGTGAAGATGGCGTGCTTGGCGACGAAGGGCGTCGCGATGAACTGTTCGATTTCGACGAGCCCACTCCGGAGCGTCGGATTGGGTTCCCCGAACCTCCACCAGTGCTGCCGCCGCGTTTGCCGCTTTTTCGCGTCTCGCTCGGGTTTGACGCGAGAGCGCGCAATGACAA
>JAPLOD010000288.1 GCA_026692735.1 Planctomycetota bacterium
TGCCGGTGACTCCGAGAGGTCGGCGACTACGCCGTGGGCCCGACGGTCTTGTGGAAAAGTCGTGCGCAGTTCGACAGGCAATCTGAAGCGGCAAGCTCTCGGGCGACGAGAGCGAGGCTATCGAAAGCCTCATGCTGAGACGGCGGACTTCGTCATCTTGTGAGGTGCTATCCTCCAGCGGCCGCGGCCGGCCATGGCAGCTCGCGCTCGGGCCTACTTCGGGCCGTAGAGCAGCCCTTTCCGAGTGATGAAGTCGGCCAGGGTTCGAGCAATTAGGCGGTTGGCGTGAGCATTCCAGTGGTTCCCATCGGCAGACTCAAAGTGGACGTGGTGGGCCGCCCAGTCGCCTGAGAAGACGTAGCGAAGGTCGATGAAGGAGCACTGGGCCCGACCTTCGCACGCCGCCTCCACGGCACGGCCATCGGGGAACAGTGGCGTGCGGGCGATATCCTCCATCGGCAGATACCGGTCGCTGTGGGCTACGAAGACGATCGGCGTTCGCGGGTTCTGAGCGCACAGGCGGCCGACCATGAATTCCGCAGCAGGCAGCAGGTCGCGCCAAGCGTCGCTGGCTCGGGCCACAGCACCTGCGGCACGACCCTCGTCAAGTGTGCCGGCCCCCGTTGCCGGCTGCGGGATGCCGGCAGCGTGTATGCCCGGTAAGGTGAGCTTGGCGTTGTACAACAGGTACCTGACCAGCGCCGACTTCCTGGCAAGCACTGCCTTGCGAGTCCTCCCCACGCTAACGGCCGTGGGCGGGAGTTCCTCAAAGGACTGACCTTCAGCACCGATCTGCCACCAGAACGGTGACACCACTCCGTTCTCACGGAGGCTGTCGCTCACGTCGGCACTGTCGATGAAGACCACGATCACGTCTGGCTGGTAGCGTTCCTGGGCATAGCGGCTCACCGCCACGTACTGCTCGAGATACCAACCCGAGAGGCCGAATGCGTAGGAGTCCGTACCGGGCAGCATCTTCGGCAGGTAGGCGTCGATGTGCCGGTCCGTGTCGGTGAGGAAGCCCTCGATGAACGAGTCTCCGAGCAGGGCGATCAGCGGCCGCCTGCGCTCCGCAGCGGACGCGTAATCAATGCTGCTGTTCCACCCCGCGTTGTTGACACGCCACGCGCCGCCACGCAGGCAGAGCCGGCCAACGGTCCACAGGCCGCTGGACCGGCCGGTCGGGTCGAAGCGTTGGATGGTGGACGGCTGTTGCTGATAGGCAAAAGGTCTCTCGCATGCCGGCATCACCGTGCGCAGCCAGACCTCGGCGACACCGCCTAGTACGAGCGCGAAGACCGCCGCGCGCACCAGGAACCTCACGGCTCCGCTGGGTCTAGAACTGAACATAGATGCCCTGGGTCCCGCCGAGGAAGCCGAAGAAGAGCAGGGCCATACCGATGCCCAGATAGGCGGCCCAGCGCGCCGGCAGCGGCGCCGCGGAGACCGCGAGACCATGCTCCCACCCGCGCGTCAGCCTCTCGTAGCCGAGCAAGGCCGCCGAGAGCAGCAGCGTGGGTACGAAGCGCCCGAAGTCGCCAGCGCCGAGCGGCCGCGTCACGGCCTGCACCAGGTACTCGGTCGCGGCGCCCAGCGAGGGGGCCCTGAAGAACACCCAGGCGAAGGTGACAAGCGCGAACACGACCACGCCGGCCAGCACGCCGGCGGCCGCCCGCCGGCGCTCGCCGCCCGCCCGCGCACCGCACCCGCGCAGGCGGCTCTCGACGATGAGGTACGAGCCGTGCAGGCCGCCCCAGATGACGAACGTCCAGGCAGCGCCGTGCCAGAGCCCGACCAGCAGGAAGGTGGCGAGCAGGTTGAAGGCGCGTCGCCAGGGCCCCACCCGGCTGCCCCCCAGGGGGATGTACACGTAGTCACGCAACCAGCTCGCCAAGGTGCTGTGCCAGCGCCGCCAGAACCTGCGCACCGAGACCGAGAAGTAGGGGTAGTCGAAGTTCTTCGAGAGGCGCAGGTTGAAGAGCTTGGCGGTGCCGATGGC
>JAPLOD010000289.1 GCA_026692735.1 Planctomycetota bacterium
TACCTGCTGGACAGCAATGACGCGGCGAACTATCCCGCCCATCGCGGTATCACCAGCGAATTGTACGGCGGCGGGCCGGAGTTGCGCCTTCAGCAGGAGTTGGTTCTCGGCATCGGCGGATGGCGGCTGCTTGAGGCCCTGGGCATCCATCCGGAAGTGTGCCACCTGAATGAAGGGCATGCAGCCTTCGCCGTGCTGGAACGCGCCAAGTCGTTCATGCGGGATGCCGGACAGCCCTTCGATGTCGCACTTGCTGCCACCAGGGCGGGCAATCTGTTCACCACGCACACGGCGGTGGCCGCTGGTTTCGACCGCTTCCCTCCGCCCCTGATTGAGCAGTATCTCGGCCGATACGCTCAAAAGAGACTTGGGATTACAGTCCACGATCTGCTGGCCCTGGGCCGCCAGAACGCAAACGACTCGTCGGAGAGTTTCAACATGGCGTACTTGGCGATCCGCGGGGCGGGGGCAGTCAACGGCGTCAGCCGCCTGCACGGGAGCGTCAGCCGGCACCTCTTTGGGCCGCTGTTCCCGCGCTGGCCCGCGGACGAAGTACCCGTGGGGCACATCACCAATGGCGTCCACACGCCGACCTGGGACTCGGCGGCGGCCCGAGGCGATTGAGGGGGCGAAGCATCTATTTGACCCTAACGCCCTGACGCTGGGCTTTGCGCGGCGATTCGCGACCTACAAGCGGCCGAACATGCTCTTGCAGGACCCACAGCGGCTGCTTCGCCTGCTGACCAATCCCGAGCGTCCCGTGCAGCTCATCCTTGCCGGCAAGGCCCATCCGGCGGATCAGGCGGGGCAGGCCCTGATACGGCAATGGATGCAGTTCATCCGGCGCGGCGACGCTCGCCAGCATGTGATCTTCCTCAGCGACTACGACATGCTTTTGACGGAGCACTTGGTACAAGGGGTTGATGTCTGGATCAACACGCCACGGCGGCCCTGGGAGGCCAGTGGAACCAGCGGCATGAAGGTGCTCGTTAATGGAGGCATCAATCTTTCGGAGTTGGACGGCTGGTGGGCGGAAGCCTACGCCCCCGACGTGGGCTGGGCGTTGGGAGATGGGCTGGAACATGGCGATGATCCGGCCTGGGACGCCGCCGAGGCCGAGGCGCTATACGAACGGCTTGAGCGCGAGGTGGTCCCCGAGTTCTATGCGCGCGACGACAAGGGCATCCCGACCGCCTGGGTGGCGCGGATGCGGGAGAGCATGGCGCGGCTGACACCTCTCTTCTCAGCCAATCGCGCGGTGCGCGAGTACACGGAACAGCACTATCTGCCCTCTGCCGCAGCGTTCCATGCACGCCAGGCCGATAAAGGCGCGCTCGCCAAGCAGATGGTCGATTGGCGGCACGCTCTGGAAGAGAAATGGCCGACGGTGCGCTTCGGAGAAGTGAAGGCCGAGACCAAGGGCGATCAGCACCTGTTCGAGGTCCTGGTCTATCTCGGCAAGGTGGCCCCTGACGCCGTGCGAGTGGAGCTCTATGCCGACGCGGCGAATGACGGGATCGTCATTCGATCGGAGATGAAGCGCGTTAGGCCAATTCTCGGCGCCGTCAATGGTTACGTCTACGCGGCGTCTGTTCCTGCGAGCCGTCCGGCTTCGGACTATACGGCGCGAGTGATCCCGCACTACGACGGCGTCGCGGTGCCTCTGGAAGTCACTCCCATCTTGTGGCAGCGATGATGGGCAGGAAGAAGAAAGGCGACCCATGGACAAGCCAACAGACCGGATGACGGAGGCCCGATGAAAAGAGCGAACCCGATCACGACGTTGTTCCTGGATATCGGCGGCGTCCTGCTCACCAACGGGTGGGATCATCATGCCCGCAAACGGGCCGCCAACTCCGCAAGCTTGCTCGCCGGCTGTGTGGCCGGCCCTAAGGTCGCCCCGCTACGGGCTTGCCCCGAGCCTGCCGAAGAGGCCGGCCGGGTGGAGGGTGCCGGTGCAGCAGAATCGCCATTGCCGGCCCATGCTGCCGTAACGCCAAGAAGAATCCCCAATCCGCTCATAAGGTATCCGCGCATAATATGACTCCCGTGTTTGACCTATACGTTAGATGCCGCACGCCCGCCAAGGTTGCAGCATTTTTCGCCCCCGCTGGTCAAAACCCCCGAATGTGGGCATTTCGGACTTGCGGGCCGAGGCCTGGTGCAATCCCGAAATTACTGCTTGCTCAGCCGCCAGGCTGTGTGCCTGCCCCGTTACGGGCGGGCCCTGAACTTGCCGAAAGCGCGGGCTGCGTGGCTGCGTGCCCGGCGCCCGTCAAAGCGGTCGCGGGCGATGGCGTCGGCGAGTTCATCGACCAGCTTGGGGTCGGCAGCCTTCTCAGCCGACCGGGTGGTCGCCGGGTTCATGGCGCCAGCCCGCGCGGCTTGGCCGGGCCCTGCCGGGCGCGTCGCCGGCTGAGAGGCCGGCTCAGTGGCAACCGGAAGGATCGTGACAACCGCGTCAGGGATGTAGTAATGCCTGATGATCTGCCCAACCTTCGGATCCGATAACTGCATCTGCTTCTTTCCTTCAGCCAGGTCCCGCTTGTACTGCTCGACCTCCTCCGTGCTGACCGTGTGCTTACGCAAACGCAGTGTGCCTGTAACGCGGACAGGAAGCGGTTGATCCCCACCCCTCAGATCAGGCAAGACGTGCTCAAGTTCAATCCGGTAGGGGTAGGTGTCGTCCGCTGGCCGAAGATAGCGAACGCCCGATTTCTCACGAATGGCGTGACCCTGGAGGGTAATGGTCTGGCCGACCTTGGCCTCCCACGCCGCCGCCAGGTCAATGGGGGCCGAGGTCGGCGGACTTGCCCGCGACGTGGCGCCCCGCGCGGCGGATGGAGCACCGCGCCCAGCCTTCTTGTCCAGTTCTTTCAACGGCTCCAGGGCATCGGCGACGAGTTTCTTCAAGGCTGCGTCGAGTTCCGCGTTTCCGGCGCTGACGCGGACCTGGCCGACGAGGCCGAGCGCGGGATAGAGTGGAAACGTGGCTAATTGGCCTGGTTCGGCCGGCGGCGGCATGACAATGATCAGCACTCTCACCCGTTCTTCCTTGGGCATTGGTCCGGCCATCGACGCTACCTTCTGTCGTACGTCCGTATGGATGAACGAAATGCTGATGTGACCGGGCGGCGAAGCCAGGGAGAGCGCATCCCAGTATTTGTCCTTCTTAACGCGAACGGAATTGCCCGGCGTTCCCTCCAGCACCTCTCGCTCGCCCGCCCGCTTGAGATACGGGAACCGTTCGGCCAGCGCGACAATGCCCTTGCGGATCGTCGCATCCACCTCCGCCAGCACGGCGTCGCGCTGCGCGGCCAGTTCGGCAGGAACATTCGCCGACACCCTGGCAGGC
>JAPLOD010000290.1 GCA_026692735.1 Planctomycetota bacterium
GCATGGACGGCGCCAGCGCATCCAAGGCCGCGCGCACGGCCGCCACCACGCGCGGATGATTGTGGCCGACATTGTGGACGCCGAAGCCGGCCAGGAAGTCAATGTACTCCCGTCCGGTGTCGTCCCAGAGCCGCGTGCCGCTGGCGCGCACGAAGCAGCGCCCGAACTCCAGCGCTTCGAGCAGCTCGACGAAGCCCGGCTCGACAAAACGCCGGTACAGGTCGTGTGCTTTCGTCCGGCTCATGCGTCGCGTTCCCTTCGCGGCCGGCACGGGCGGGACGCCCGTGGTACCACGAACGTCTCGTTCGTGTCCAGGCTACGTGCTCGAGGCTTCACCGGCCTTCGGGAAAAGCCCCTTGCGGAAGATCAGAAGGAGGATGCCCACAGCGGCTATGCCGACGAACTCGGTGACTTCCTCCCAGAACCCGAACCAGACGAGGTTGTCGCGGAAGGGCGCGAAGAGCAGCAGACGCAGATAACCGAAGAGAAGGAACCCGAGTCCGGCCGAGAAGAGCACCTTGGCCCATGCTACCGGTTCGTTCTTCTTGAGAATCAGCACCAGCCACGACGCGGTCATCAGCACGATCGCCAGCGCGGGGCACACGCGGATCTCGTACAACTGGTGCAGCACCGGGTGCGAATAGTTGTAGGCGATGCTGCAGACCAGCGTGTTGTACGACACGGCCACAGGTTCGGCCGTGAACGGCAGGAGCGCCAGCACAGCGCAGGCGGGGATGAGGACCATGAACACGCGCTGCAGTCCGCACGGCCCGCCGGTATGCTTGCCGCAGGGACGGCAGAGCGGGAGCGCCGCGCACTTGGCGTCGCGTGCGCTGAGACGGATCAGGCGCGCGTCCATTCCTTCGAAGAGCGCGAACGTCGCGAAGGCAGCGGCCAGCACCATCCCGTAGCTGTGGAGGTACTCGAACAGGTATGAGGCGTCGCGATACACGAAGAAGTTGGCGTAACAGAACGCCTCGCCCACGAAAAAGAACAGCAGCGCCCACCGCAACGCGACCAGGTCGGCCTCGGGCCGCTTCCATACTGCGCCGGCCAGTATCAAAGAAAGGAGCATGTACAAGGGCTTAAGTGTGAAGCCGCTGACGGCCGCCGCCCACTGTTCGTATCTGGGTGACTCGCGGAAAGCCACCATGCTTGCCTTCTTCGCGCCGGCGCCGACAAAGCCGGCAACGCGGACCGTCCCTGCGCACGCCTGAGGAGCCAGGGAGGCGGTCCATGCCTGCATGCCGCCTTCGATGCTGAACGCCTTCGCGCCGAGCTGGACCAGCTTCCGCGTGGCGCTCGCGCTCAGAATCCCCGACTCGCACACAACGTAGAGCGTCTTGCCGCGATACTGCGACGGCAGGCCCGCCTCGGGCCCGCGCGCGGCGACCTCGCTGTACGGGTAGTTCGTGGCCGCGGGAAGGCGTTCACCGACGCGGTGTGGGCGCGCGCCCGCGGCGGTGCTCCGGCGCTGACCCTGCGCTCCCGCCTGCGCGCCCTGGTGCACGGCCCCGCAAGGGGCGGCAAGGACGGCTTCCTGGCCCAGCTGGACGCTGGGGACGGGGGCGGGGGTGGCGGCTGGGGCGGCCACCCCGCCACGCTCGCCGCGCCGCCCACCCTCACCAAACTGCTCTACTCCGCGTCCCTCGCCCCCCGCGCCCGCCTGCTGGTCGCCCACCTCGGCGCGCGCGGTTCCGACGTCGCCGCCACGCTCAACCCGGCGGCGGGCGGCGGCCTGTCGCGCGCTGCGCGGCACGGCTGCGCGCTCCACGCCCGCGCCGCGGGCGCCGCCC
>JAPLOD010000291.1 GCA_026692735.1 Planctomycetota bacterium
GCCCCGCCATCCGGGATCCAGCCCCCCCTGCTGCGCTTCGCCTGCGCCAACTGCGATGCCCCGCTCACCGTGCCGCGCCACCTGGCGGGCCGACACGGCGTCTGTCCCCACTGCTTCAACAACACCGTGCTCGCGCCCGAGTCCGCCGGCAGCGAGAAGCGCGTCCACATGCGCTTCGCCCTCCTCGACTGCTCGCTCGCCGTCACCCTGACGCCGCTGGGCAAGCCGCCGTTGCGCGTGCCCGGCCAGATCACGCTCGAGAACATCAGCCTCGGCGGGCTGCTCTTCGCCATGGCTGGCTCGCCCCTCGAGCTTCAGCCGGGCGACCTCCTCGCCCTCGAACTCAGCACCCCCGCCTTCCTGAGTCCCCTGCCACTCGCCGGCTCCGTGATCCGCGTCACGCGCGAGGCCACGGTGCACCGCGTCGGCGTCCTCTTCGGCCACCTGCCGTCCGCGGTCGCCGAGCGCCTGCGCCTCCTCGAACGCAACCTCGTCCTCCGCCACCTCGCCGCCCGCCCCCCGCGCCCGGAAAACGCCTGATCCGGACAGCCTGGCATACTGTCCAAACTTTGGACAGCCCGCGCGCCGGGGGTGTCAGAATCCTGTCGATCCTGTCGATCTTGTGCATCTTGCGCCCCTGCCATCTCGACCATCTTGTCCATCTTGACCCCCCCATCAAGATGGGCGGCCAGCGGCGTCCAGCCAGAAGCCCCCAAGATGTAGTGGATTCGCTGCATCTCCCCCCAACTGCTCCGATCTTGCCGATCTTGTCTATCTTGCGCCCTCGCGCGAGGGGGGCGCAAGATCGGGCAAACGGCTGTAACAGTATACAACTGAGACACTTACGCCTGTACAGCCGCGACCGTTGCCGTCTCCTCCACAGCTCCCCCCGCGCCTGTGGGTCGAAGTAGCCCGCGCCGCCGGTGCGGGGAGAATCCGCCTGGGCGGGGCAGACTACTTTCCCTCGTCGCGAAGCTCCTGCTTCGCGATGGATCTCCCGGAAGCTCCCGCTTCCCTCTTCGCCGCGAGTCCGGCGCCCACCGCCCATTCAAGCGAAGAGCAAGCGGGAGCTTGCAGGAGCCTCATCGCGAAGCAGGAGCTTCGCGACGAGACAGAAACGTAATGCCTCAGTCACGGGTGCCTGGCGGCATCTTTCTACGTTCGGAGTGCGGGCTTCAGCCCGTTCCTCGGCCCAGCGACGGCCTGAAGGCCGCACTCCAAACGGGGAAGCCTGTCCGCGCCACCCGCAACTGAGGCATTACCCAGAAGCCGCGGACCGTCTTGACTTCTCGGCGCCCACGCGGCATGATGGCCTTCGCCTGAAGGATCTGGCCTGCTTCCGTCAGCCGCGGATTGACGGCGGGACCACCTCCTGGCCCAACGGCGCAGGCATCGCGCCGGAAACGCTCTATGAGGAACTGGAGAAAGCCAAGAGCCCCATCGAGGCGGCGCGGTAGGCCGGCCAAGCCCCTGACCCGTCCCGCGCAACGGCCAAGATGACCGGCGACAC
>JAPLOD010000292.1 GCA_026692735.1 Planctomycetota bacterium
GCCCGCATCGTCTAGCGTGGTGCGGCCGGCCGCGGAGGTGACGCTGCTTCGCGCTCTCGAGCTGGCGGTGCAGCGGCGCGCGAGTGCTGAGCAGCTGCTCGATCTGCTCCAGCGGGCCGGCTGGGCGCTGGTGCCGCGCACCGCGCCGAGGGACGGCGAGACATGGGACCTGGTGCGCACCGTCGCGCTCTCCGCTGCCTACCGCGCCGATGACGTCTTCGCGTCCACCTACGCGGCCGTGGTGGAGCAGGCGGAGAACACGCTCCGCCGGCGTCTGGACCTCGTGGCCCGGGCCCGCGCACTGCCTCCCTCAGAGCTCGACGTGGAGGTGCCAGCGTGAGCGGCTGTCTGGTCTGCACCGAGTGCGCCGGTTTCAACGATGCCAGCGCGCACGTCTGCGAGGAGTGCGGCGCCGCACTCACCGACGCCGAGCGCGTCCGGCGGCTGCATCCCGACTGCCCCGACCGCCGGCGCGTCGAGGATCTGCCGCTCTTCGAGCCCTTGGTGCCGCGGTGACGGCGCCCCGCTGCCCGGTGTGTCGCCGGCCGCTTGTGGTGAGTAGCGCCGCCGGAGTGTTCGTGCTGACGTGCCCGGCCGGTCACGGATGGGAGCAACGGCAGTGCTGGTGCGGTGAGTCGTTCTGGGTGCAGTGCGGCGCGGTTGGCAGGCCGGTCCGGGGCTGTCCGCGTCACCGTGAACGCGAGCGGCCGCCGCTGAAGGCGGCAGGGGGGCGACGGTGAGTGCAACGGCGGTGCGGTTCGTCGGGATCTTCTTCTCTCCGACCTCCGGCTGGTGGTGGCCGGTGGACCAGGTACCGGCGCGGATCCGCGCGCTCTCCACTACGACGCTCGTGTACGTGCTCCGGACCGGCGTGCTCGAGGGCTCCCGCAACCCCGCGCAGCTGATAGACGCACTGGTCGACGAGCTGCGTCGGCGCCTCGAGGCGCGCGAGGAGATGCCGGTTTCTCTCACTGAGGAGGAGATCGAACGATGGACCTCTATCACTGCCCCCAGTGCGGCGCGGGGATGACCTGCGTCGATGCGCAGAGCAGGAATCCCGTGCTGAAGTGCCCGAAGAAGTGCGGCCGCTGGCTCCCGGGAAGTGTCAACGCGAAACGGCAGATCAAGGAGGCGTACAGTGGCACGACGCAAGAAGGCGCGGCGACGCGCACCCAAGCGCCAGCAGGTACCGGCCCCGCAGGCCGGCCCGCAGCTCCCGCCAGCGGCGGAGAGCCCGCTGCCCGCAAGCCCATCTTCCGATACGAGATCTGGTGACGAGCTGAAGGAGCTCGAGGCTCAGCTGCGGCGCGACGAGCTGGAGGACGCTCCACCGGCGCCGGTACCGGCCGCGGTCACTGCGGCTGACGTGCAGTTCTCGGATGCCGTACACGGCGCGGCCGCTCACCCTGAGGCGATCGACCTCCCGCCGGCGGACTTCATGCGCAACATGGCGAAGACCGTCTTCGCGATCGCAGCGCTCCGCTACGGGCCGCATTGGGAGCTGAGCGAGCGCGAGGCCGGTATGATCGGCGAGGCGTCGGCGCCGCTCGGCGCGCGGATGCTCTCGCACGTTGAGGGGATCTGGGTGGAGCTTGGCGTGGTGGCCGTGGTGCTCTTCCCGATCGTGGAGCCGAGGATCCGCAAGGAGGCGGAGCTCGCGAGGGCGCGGGCGGGGGCGCCGGCTGCGTGAACGTCGAGCGCGAGCAGTTCACGGGCCTAGGGGCGCTCGTCAAGCTCTACGACGAGCTGGAGACTCACGAGCGCTCCATGCTCACGGTCGCGCGCCGCGTGGACAACCTCGAGGGAGTGCTCGCCGGCATCGTCTCGGAGCGCCCCGGGACCCACGCTCCGGAGAACCGCCTCCTGGTGCTCTCGGGCCTCAAGTTCGGCCTGATCATCGCTGGCGTCTTCCTCGCCGGCGTCGCGTCCACCGTCGCATTTCTGGTGGCGCTCAGCTCGTGAGCCGGCGC
>JAPLOD010000293.1 GCA_026692735.1 Planctomycetota bacterium
AAGGCACAGGGACTTGCCGAAGTCTCCCTCGCCATAGAGCCAGCCGAGCATGGTGAAGCCGATATAGCGGGGCGACTGGAACCAGCCCGTGTCCCGCGAGGCATCTATCACCGCTTGGCGCGCAGCCTTCCAATCCTTGCCGTCGCGCTTGGCCTGGAGGAGCGCCCGGACGGCCTTCGCGACACGGCACTCGGCCGGGACGCTCGCCAGGCCGATCTGGATGAGTTTGTCGCGGTCGCTCTCAACGAAGGCGGCACTGTCAATGGCTGTCATGAACAGGATCGCGAACGTGCCCTCGGCGGCCCCGTGGTCGAAGCACCCGTCTTCGCGGGCGTAGCGGAGCGCCAGCTCCGGACAGCCAGGGAAGAGCGAACCCCAGAGTTCCGAGCGGATGATCGCGCCGTTCGAGTTCTTCCACTGGGCGTTGTTGAACTCGCCGCACAGCGGCGGCAGCAGGCCGAGCTTCATGTTCGCCTTGCCGACGCCGTACTCGTTCCAGTCAACCGGGATGTACTTGAGCCAGTACTCGCCGAGAATCCGGGCGTCAACGCGGCCGTCGCGTTCCTCGAGGGCCTTCAGCCACAGGAGCGGCAGGTCAATGTCGTCGTTCGGTGCGGCCTTGCCTTCCTTGAGGTTTGTGTAGAAGGTGACGTCGTGGGTATCCTGCTGGCCCTCGAACGGCATGCCGAGAGTGCCGCCGATGTTCTTCCCGGTCCAGCAGGCGTAGATGCGGTCGCGGAACTCGGCTTCGTTCAGGTTAACCTTGGGCGCGGCGTCTTGCGCGGTGGTGACGCGAGGAAGAAGAACGGTCAGGGCGACGAGCAGGCTTCCACGCATAGGTACCCCCTTTGACCGGAGTGCTGGGGCAGCCATATCCCGCCCCGCGGTACAGTATCCGGCAGCGGAGCACTTGCCAAGCACATGAGACGGCGTTACGACAACCACCCAAGGACGTCTTTCAGCGCATTCATGTGCGCACCACGGGGGATACCATGACCAAGATGATGACGCTGGACACCGGTGGGCCGAGAACATCCTGGGCGTGCATGCCTGCGGCCGCACTGCTGCTGTGCGCGTTGATCGCGTGCGCTGCCCAAGCGGCGGACCAGGGAGACGACCCGTACGAGAAGTACGTCAAGACGTCGAAGGACTTCAAGCGTGTCAAGCAGGACAAGGACTGGGCGCTCAAGGCGTGGCCGAGCTGGGTGTACATGCCTTGGCAGGCCCCCCTGGGGACCGACGACAAGGCCGCCGAGTACTACGCCAAGATCGGATGGAACGGCCAGACCATTGACTTCCGCGGCGGCACGGGCCGTCTCGGCTGGATCAACCAACACAAGCTGCGTTTCTACTGCGACCACACGGCCGACAAGGGATTCCTCCATCTGTGGGATGGCGGCGTCAAGAATCCGTCCGTCTACAACACCGGCATCCGCCCGCAGCCGGTAAACGCGAAGCTCAAAGCGCTGCTGGAGGGCAAGGTCAAGGCAAACATCGAAGCGGTCAAGACGTCGCCGTACCGCAGCGCCTACGCCCTGGACGACGAAATGGGCTGGGGGCATTTCTCCAAGCCGTGCATGTGGCGGATCACCGATGACGAAGCGCTCTTTCCCGCATGGCTCAAGGAAGTCTACGGCGAAGGGAATGCGCCGAACTACAACGGCTGGATCTTGTACGACGGCGTGCTGGGCAAGCTGCCGGGGTGGAAGGTCAAGGACTTCGATGCCAGCCAGCTCATGGACCAGTGGACCTTCAACGACTCGTTGTGGAACAACTTCCTCGGCGATCTGGTGGAGTACGCCAACTCGGTTGATCCGGACACGCCCTGCGGTTACGTCGGCGGACAGGGCGTCAGCCCGTTCGGCGGCTACGATGCGGCCAAGTACATGCGCAAGATTCAGTGGATCGAGAGCTATGGCGCCGCTTCGATCCTCCGGTCGTTCAGCCCGCGCGACGGCCTGCCCCTTGTTACCACGCACTTCCACCAGAACGTTGACGACACTATCTGGCAGTGCTGGTACAACCTGGCACACGGCAACCGCGGGCACATCGGCTGGGTGGAGAAGGTGCCCACCGACCAGGACGTGGCGACCGTGGCGCCCAGCTACCATGAGGCCGGGGAGAAGATCGGCCCGCTCATGTCGGGTGCGGAGTGGATCCACGACGGCATTGCCGTGTATTATAACCACGCCTCGGTCCAGCTCGGCTGGATCATGGACGCCCAGGCCCACGGCAAGACCTGGCGCAACCGGAACAGCGACGGCATGGGTGGCCAGAACATGTGCCGCGGAGCATGGGAGAACATGCTGAGGGACGAAGGTCTGCAGTACAACTTCATCAGCTATGCCGATGTCATCCAGAACGGCATTCCCAAGGAATACAAGGTACTGGTCCTCTCGGACACCCTCTGCCTGTCCGACGCCGAAGCGAAGAAGATCAAGGAATTCTGCAAGGCAGGCGGCACAGTCATCGCTGACTACATGCCCGGTCTGTGGGACCAGCATGGCAAGGGACGCAGCACCGGCGGCGTGCTGGATGACATGTTCGGCGTGAAGCACGACCCCAACATGGGCACGGCCGATGTGTTCCAGGGCGGCAATCTCTGGACAGAGACAGACCAAGATGCGCACTACAACCAGTCGGGCGAGAAGTTACTGAGCGGCAATAAGTGCATCATGGACAAGTCCGGTTTCAACAAGGTTGTGCGTACCATCGAGGTGTGCACGGTGAGCAGGTATGATGCCGGCACGGCGGTGCTGCTCAATCTCTCACCGCAGTGGTACAGCGTCTATCGCGGCCGGCCGTCTGCCGAGGCGGCGGCAAAGCGCGACGTGTTCATGCAGCATGTCAAGAAGGCCGTCCGGGGCGGGGGGCGCTGGGTGCAACTGGAGGGCGCAGGAGACAAGGAGAACGGCTACGAGATCACGTACTGGACGCAGGGCAAGCGCACGATCCTGTTCCTCTGCTACAAACCCGAGATAACCGCGGGCACGGGGGGCGGCGGGAACTCGGTGGGCCTGAAGAAGGATAAGATCCCGGTGACTCTGGCCTTCCGCCAGGCCGTGAAGGACGCCCGGGATGAGCGCACAGGCAAGGTTCTCGGCGACGGCATGCAGTTCAAGTTTGACTGGGCAATGAACGAGGCCATCGTGTTGTCGTTTGCCGGCTCAGCCGACTAACGGCTTGCGTCGCGTGGCGCTTGCACTATCATGCCGGTAACGAGCGCCCCGCAAGTATCCACGGCAGCAAGGGCTGGAGGCGCCATGGCAGACCACATCGGGCAGTACAGGCTGCTCCGGAAGCTCGGCGAAGCGGGCCTGGGCGCGGTATACCTCGCCGAGGACCCCGTCGCGCGGCGCAATGTCGCTCTGCAAGTGCTGCCTCGCAAGCTCCATAGCGACCCGCACTTCATGATGCGTTTTGAGCGTGAAGCCCGGGCCGCCAGCAGCCTCAACCACGTCAATATCGTTGCCACGTACACGGTGGGGGAAGACGCCGGGCAGCACTTCCTGGTCACGGAGTATTGCGAAGGCGAGACGCTCGATAAGCTGCTCAAGCGCACCCAGTTCCTGCCGTGGGACCAGGCCCTCGGGATCGTGACGCAGGCTGCGCGCGGGCTGAAACACGGACACGAAAACGACATCCTGTGCCGCGAGCTCAGGCCCGCGAGCATCATTGTCACCGCCGGCGGCGTGGCCAAGATCCTCGGGATGGGAGTGCCGAAGGCGGAGCCGTCCGGCGCGCCAACGGGTGCGGCGGCAGCACACTACCTCTCGACCGAGCAGGCCCGCTGCGACAATGAGATTGACGGCCGAACGGACGTGTATTCGCTGGGCGCGACGTTCTACCACATGCTGACGGGCGAGCCGCCGTTCGCCGGACCCAGCGCCGAGGCCATCGCGGCGAAACGCCTCAGCGAGCAACTGCCCAACCCGCAGGACCTCCGCGACGGCATTCCTGACGGCGTGGTGCAGGTCCTGCAGAAGATGATGGCGCGGGAACCGGCGGACCGCTACCGGGACTGCGGGGAACTGCTCGACGACCTGGAGTTG
>JAPLOD010000294.1 GCA_026692735.1 Planctomycetota bacterium
GATGGCCTCGATGCCCGGCAGGCCCTTTTCGTCGGGCGTAACGCGGCACGGGGAGCCGGAGCGGACGAAGATCACCGGCGGGGCGTTGGCCCGCCGCAGCGCCGATAGGCCCTGAACGGTCAGGTCGCTGAGCTGCACGTCGTCGATGATGATCTGCGGCAGGCCCGCCCTTGCGGGCGAGGGAAGGGGCCGGGGAGGCGCTGGGCTGGCGGCGGGCTTTTTGCGACGTTTGCCCCGCGACTGGTACTGCTCGGTCACGATCTCCAGCGCCTTGCGGATCGTCTCTTGGCCGTAGGTGCTATCACCTCGCGGTTCATCCCATTTCTCGCGCATCAGGCCGGAGCGCCGGAAGATGCGGTCGATCTGGGCCGTGTCCTTGGAGTAGAAGGCCAACGTGAAGACCACGGACGAGTCGGCTTCGCTGGCGGAGTTGAAGTGATCGTTCCAGCGGCCCGCCCACAGTGTGGTGAATTTCGCGCCGTTCCTGCGGCTCGAGCATGCCTTCCGGACGATCTCGTCGTCGCCGAGGGCGTTGTCCCCGGCGGAAGCCGCCGGGGCCGGGGCGGAAGCGCGCGTTTTCGGATCGGCCGGGCCGAAGACGGAGGCGTACAGCTGCTCGAGCTGGGCCTGGCGATCCTCCACGTCGGCGCTGACGCCCTCCATGCGTTGCCCCGTCACCGTGAAGAACCGGCCCGTGTTGTACACCTCCACCTCTCCGTCCTCGTAACCCTTGCGGCACTTGCTTCCAGGCTTGCGAGCGCGGAGAAAGACCTTTACGCCATTTCCCGAGGGCGAGATCTCCGTGTAGGAGTCCAGGCGATCCACGATCCGCCGGGCCCAGCACTTGAGCTGACGCGTGGCGGGGTCGATGCTGTCGTCCAGGTCCACGCCGCAAAGGCCGGCGTCGCCCGTGAACACGAAGCCCACGCCCGCCAGGGAGTCCGACCCGTAGGCGGCCATGGCGTCGTCGAACGTGCCCCACGTGCCCGGGTCCGTGGAGTCGGCCATCGACCCGGTCCTGGGGTTGACCGGGCACTTGGTGGGCTTGCCGTCGCGCTGGACGTACTTCCAGCCAACCCACTGCGGGCGCTGGCGGAGACAGGCGGGTATCACTTCGATAGGAATCATGGCGTTATCTGCCCTCCCTGGCTGGCCCAGAGGCTCAGGAAGGTCCTGCGTTTGATCGTGTTGTTCTTGCCGGCCGCATGGCGCAGGCCCCAGCGGTCGCCCACAAGGATACAGGTCTTCGAGGCCCGGGTAACAGCGGTGTAGAGCCAGTTGCGGTCGGCGAAGAAGTGGCTCTTGTGGCAGATGACCACGGCGCATGGGAACTCGCTGCCCTGGGCTTTGTGGGCTGTCAGCGCGTAGGCGAGCTGAATGCGCTGCTGTCGCTCGCCGTCGATCTTGTGGACCTGCCCGCCCTCGAACTCGACGAAGTACTCCCCGTCGGCGAAGTCCACGACGTACCCGACGGTGCCGTTCATGACGCCCATCTCGTAGTCGTTGGAGGTCTGGATGACCTTGTCGCCAATGGCGAAGCGGCCCTCGACCTTCCCGTGGAAAAGGAACTGCATCATCTCGTTGAGGGCCTTGGTGCCCAGCGGCCCATTGTGCATCGGCGTGATGATCTGCACCTGGCGGACGGGGTCATAGCCCAGGCGATCCGGGATGAGCTGCACGACCAGGTCGCGGAGGTGGACCTGAATCTCCGCGGCTTCCTTGAAGCAGTCCACGACGACCCAGCCGGGATCGTTGACGGCGGTAGGCGCGACCGTGCCGTGCAGGACGGCGCCGCTGTTGGCCTTCAGCACGCCCGCCTGGCGGACGACCTCGGTCAGCACCGTCTTGGGAGCGAGATTGCCGTGGATGATGTCCCGCAGGACGTTGCCCGGACCCACCGGCGGGAGCTGGTTGTGGTCGCCGACCAGAACCAGCCGCGTCTTGTCGAAGTCGATGGCCGAAAGCAGCACCCGCATCAGCGGCACGTCGACCATCGACACCTCGTCGACGATCACCGCGTCGTAGGCCGGCGAGCGAGTGATCTCTTCCCCGAACTCGTCGTATTCTATTACCAGCGAGGACAGGCTCTCGCGGTTAAAGACCTGGCCGTTGTACTCCAGCAGCCGGTGGATGGTCTTGGCCTCCAGGTCCAGGCCGTGCTCACGCATGACCTCCTCGATCCGCTTAGCCGCCTTGCCTGTGGGCGCGCACAACGCGATCCGGAGCCCCAGGGACTTGAATGCCTCGGCCAGCCGGGCGATCACGAACGTCTTGCCCGTGCCGGCCCCGCCGGAGATCACCGAGACGACATTCTCCGTTGCCATCTCGAACGCCTCGGCCTGGGCGGCCGTCAGGTCCGACACATCGACAATAGGCGGCACGATGCGCAGGTCGTCCGCGCCCAGAAGCAGGCGGTCCTGAATGTACTTCTCAGCATCGAGGATGGCCGGAAGCGCGATCGCCTTGCCGTCGCAGGCGATCTCGCCTTGTTCCAGCAGGGCCTCGGCTGCGCGGCGGATCGCCTCAAGGCTATCCATCCCGTCCAGCAGGAGCAGCTCGTTGGCCTGCTGGAGCAGGTCCGACCCGCCCGTCCACGTGTGGCCGCTGTCCAGTGCCTCATTCAGGCAATACACGATCCCGGCGGCGAGGCGGCCTGGGTGGTCCTTGGGCGTGCCCATGCGGCGGGCGATCTTGTCCACCCGCTTGAAGCCGTAGCCCTTGACGGCCTTAATGATCCGGTACGGGTCGTTCCGCAGCACGCCGACCACGGCGTTGCCGAACGTCTCCAGCAGCACGTTCATCTGGTGGTGGGTCAGTCCGAACTGGGCCAGGTAGGAGCGGACCTCGTTCTCGGCGGTGTTGGCGATCCATGCTTCTTGGAGCGTCGACAAGGTCGACATTGGAATCCGCAGCCGCTCGTGCAGCTCGCCGAGGCGGTTTCGGACGAGGTCGTCCAGCGCCTTGCCGGTGCCGGCGTACTCCACGAGCTTCTCGGCTGTGGCCGGGCCGATACCCTCGAAGGCCGGGTGGGAGGCCAGATATGCCGCCAGCCCATCGGTGCTTTCGGGCAGGTCGTAACTGAGGCCATCCACGTCGAACTGGCGGCCATACTTGCGGTCCTTGGTCCATCGCCCAACCACAGCCACCACGTCGCCCTCGGTGGCATGGAACTTCCCGCGGAACTTCACAAAATCACCGTCGTCGGTCCTGATCACGCCAGCCGAGAAAGACGGGCTGTTGTAGAAGACCCGCTGAACCATCCCGCGTATGACCTGCGGGCATTCAGTCAGCTTCGATGCCGAGGTAGTCACGCAGTTCATTCTCCAGTTCATCTTCCGCCCGTCGTTCCCGTTTGAGGCGCTCCAAGGATGCCTTGGTTCGCGGCATGGGTCCCTTGCCGGCGTTGAACCCGCAGTGCGTGCAGGTTTGGGACCTGCTTCCAGCCCCGAACTCCCTTCCGCATGCCTCGCAGTGCCTCATCCGCACACCTCCCGCAGAGGCATGGCCGTGACGCGATCCGAGCCGCAGATAGGGCACAGATGCACCGCGTCGTCGGGGGGAAGGTAAGTTCGCCCGCAACTCTTGCACTTGCCTTTGCCCAGACAGCAGTCCACAAAACGCTTCCCACTGCCGCACGGGCAGGGGTGGTTGCGGATGCGCATCATGTGCCAGGCCATCCGCTGCTCATGACCGGCAAAGCGGTTGCTGTCGGTCGGCGGCATGATGCGGTCGCGGTCCTGTTGGCCGGGCAGGATGTTTCGTAAAGACAGGACGTTACTCATGGCGGGCCTCTTCCTGCTGGAAGCGTTTCCAGGCCCGCTCGTGGGCGAAGATGATCTCGGGCTTGACGATGACCTCCCGGTACGGCCTGTCCTTGGCCCAGGCCCACAGGCCCCCGCGCCGCAGCTCTTCCTTGAGCAGGTCGTAAAAGGTCATCTGGATCATGGGTGGCTGCCTCCCTGCGCCCGCAGACGCACGAACATCCGCAAGTAGGCGTCGGTGAAGGCCCGGGCCGCCTGGCGGCTGCCGCACCAGAAGACCGGCACGCCGTACCGCAGGCTGATGTGGACGGCGGCGCCCAGGACCGATTCGGGAGCGGCGCCCCGGCAGTCGCTGGCAGCCAGGCCTCGCATGACGTGATCCAGGTCGGCCTCCACGACCACGCATGCCGCTTCCAACGACGAGAGCTTCTCCAACTCGGCGGCGAAGCGCGGGAAGTCGTGAATCACCGTGGAGACGAAGTCCTTGAGGCTCTTGCGTTCCACGGTGACGACCGACTCGAGGCCCACGACCGAGTAGTCGCCGGCATCGAGCTTGCGGCGCTCGGTCGCGCAGTCGAAGCGGTACGGCTCCTGCTCTCGCGTGTCGATGACGATTCGGAAGTCCATTCCAGTAGTCCTGTCCTGTGGTTGTTGGAGTGGCGCGCGTGGGCGCGGGGAGTCTGGCCGCATCCATTCGGCACTCCATCCCACACGCGTCCCTACAGGCGGAGGTCGGATTCGGACCGACGATGTCGAGGTCTCTTCTGCAAGAAAGCCTCGCGGGCACGCCAACGCCCAGCCCCGCCGCGGGCCGGCGCGTCAGAAAGGCGCCGGCTCCTTCCCAGTCCCGCCGCCGTCGGGGATCGCCAGGAGCTTGTTGAAGTACACGTTGGTGAATTCGTCCTTGGTCTTCTTGGTGACCTGGAGCCTCTTGTCCAGCAGCTCCTGCAGATGGTTGGGCAGGTCGCTGAACTTGGGCAGCTGCACGCCGAGGGTCTTCAGGTCGCCCTTGACGAAGGGCAGCGACGCCTGCGTGATCACCGAGTTCTTGAAGATGTGCCGGCCGGCGAGCTGGCCGGAGATGACGATCAAGTCCCACTTGATCATCGGGTCGTGCTTCTGGCTCTCGGCCATACGCACGGACTCGATGCGGACCTGGTACTTGCCGTCGGGCAAATCGTCGAAGTCGGGGGCCTCGGCCTGGTCGTACTCCTGGTCGAAGGTGCTGAGGTTCACCCCGCCGCCGACCTGGTCGGGGGAATTGGGTTCATGGTCCGGCTGATCAAAAGCATTGGTCTCGGGGGTCATTACTTGGTCTCCTTGCCGTTGGTGGCTGCGGTCTGGGGAATCTGCCGGCCTTCCGCGAAGTCCTTGCAGAACGCGGTGAAGTCCAAAGCCAGGGTCTCCGGCAGCCGCCCGGTGCGGTCGCCGGCCTCGTAGGCGGGATTGGGCTTGGTGCGGACCACCCGCTCGACGGTGGTGCTGCCGTCCTTGCCCTTGCGGATGATCGTGTCGCAGAACAGGATGATGTCCACCAGGCCCAGGACCACGTTGCGGGCCCGGTCGGGCAGGCTGGGCTGGGTCTTGGTGTACTCTTCCGTTCGCGTCTTGATCTGCTTGTCCACGGCGTGGCTGATCAGGACCAGCCCATACGGCAGGCTGGCCAGCCGCGTCAGCACGCGGTGCCACTCGTTCTTCACGAAGGCCCAGCCCTTGCCGTGCTCCAGGTCGCCCTCGTAGTCGATCTTCTGCTGGGCGCAGATGTGCTCGCTGCAGAGCTTGAAGGCGTTGTCCACCGTGTCGACGACGATGGTCTTGAAGGGATGGTCGCCGGCGGCGACGAGCTTGCAGGCGGCCAGGAAGTCGGCCCACGAGTACGTGGGGACCTTGAACACCTCCAGCTCATTCAGCCCCGGCTCGCACTCGAGGAACAGGGCGTTGGGGAAGCGGCTCGCGAAGGTGGACTTCCCGATTTTCGGCGGGCCGTACACCAGGAGGGTCTTGCTGGACATGTCCAGCGATAGCTTGGTCTTTTCCTTGGGTAGCGCGATGGCCATGGGACTTGCTCCTTAGAAGTCGCTGTCGGGGTTGTCCGC
>JAPLOD010000295.1 GCA_026692735.1 Planctomycetota bacterium
GCGGGACAGCGGCACGCTGCGGGGCAAACGGATGGTCTGGGGCGGGCGCGCGTCGGTCCGCACGGCCCTGTACATGGCGGCACTCTGCGGACGGCGTTGGAACCCGCAACTGCGGAGCTTCTACGAGCGGCTACGCGCCGCCGGGAAGCCGAAGAAGGTCGCGCTCATCGCCTGTGCCCGGAAGCTGCTCACCATCCTCAACGCGATGCTCCGCGACAAGGCCAGCTGGGCGTCACCGGAGCCAAGGCTTCAACACAGTTGCTAACGACTCTGCGTTTCAGCTGCGAAGCGCGCCAACCGGACGTCTCCGGGCGCATGCTTGAACAGCGTAGTGGCCCTCAAGGTACGACCGCGCGGCGACCCGGCAAGGCGCGCCGCCGCCAGTGCTCGCTTCGTCAGCTGCAAACGCTAGTTAGGCGCCGCCTCATGGCACAGCCGCCAGTATGTCTGCGATGACGTCTGGCCGCCACACACGGCCAATCTCGGCTTGGTCATGAAGTCGGCCGGAGTAGATGCCCAAGAACTTGGTCATCGGTCCGCCCCCTAGCACGTGGGCGGCGCTCCTTGTGGCGTAGCCGCCGTAGAGACGAAGGATGACCGGCGCACCCGACATGCCGCCACGAGTGGTGGCGTCAATCAGGAAGCACGGCTTCCCGTCGTAGTCGAGATCAGGGTCGGAGGCGATGTGGCCTGTCTTCCAGATCGGGAATGCTCCACCTGCGGTGAGCCCGAAGGGAAACCCGACGATGGACACTGGCATCGCCACCAGGACGAGCGCGTCTACCTCAGCAAGAGCGAGCTCGAGCGGGTAAGTCGTGACGTCAGGGCCGAGGTTGTCGAGGGGCAGGGCAACCACGTCAACTGCTTTGCCAGTCGGGTGCTCCAACCAGCGGCGTTGGCCTTGGGAATCAAGGAGCGCCTCTGGTTTCACGACCCACGTCCCGAGCTTCCCAGCGGCATGGTGCGCGATCAGTAGTTCATCTGGGATTCCTGCCGTGGGCGACAAGGGCTGACTCGTGTCGGGGTTGCGACCCGAAACCACGTGCCAGTTGGTCACCAGAAACGCCTTCTCGTTTGCCGTGACGCAGAAGCCCGTCGCAGTCCCAAGGGACAGGCCATTGACCCGCTGTTCGACGATAAGGCTCGTGGCGGACAACGGATCGATGAGGACGTGCTTCGGGCTGGTCACCGATCGCGTGATGGTGCCAGGGGGATTGTAGCGTGTGCGTGCCTCTGCATCCTCGCCATAGAGGTCATGCCTCGAAGTAGACGCAGCCCTTGCCGGCGGCAGCGATCTGCACGAGTTCTTGCGTCGGGCGTAGCTTGAGTCCTGCGAAGGTAACTCGAGCGCCACGTCCCGAAGCGGTTGCCGCGATTTGAACCAGCTCTGGCGTTGGGCGCAGTGCAGCGTCCAACCGGAACCCGCCACCGGCAGCGATTTGTACGAGTTCGGCAGTAGGCCGGAGTTCGAAACTCATCTCGCGATCTCCTTCGGATCCAGAGGCATTGTAAGTAGCTCGTTCCGCGGTGAGCGGCGCCTAACTACTGATTCGACTGCAAGCCAGGCTCCGCGAACACGGCGCCGTCCTCACCCCTTCGGCGGGAACGGATCCCGCGAGTGCGAATCCGAGTCGGCCGCAGCACCTCTCATCGTTTCTGGCGCGCAGACGGGAGGTTTGAGTCCGCAATCCGCCATGCGCGCCGCCGATCGGCGCCCTCCGTCAATTGCATGCTAGTTAGACGGCAACAGGGGTACTGTGCTACGAATGCTCCGCGCAGACGCGACAGGTGCATCTGCCCCTGTGCCGGTAGTGTCGAATCCCTACTACGCGGCCACCGCTCCGGTCAAAGCGGTCGTGCACTCGGTTGAAGAGGTCCTCCTCGGCGTTCTCGAAGAACCTCCGCGTCGCGTAGGCGCAGACGTCCGCCATCTGGACCATTGCAGTAAGGCGACTATCTACGAAGAGAGGCGTTTCCACGATTCTGGTGATCTTCCAGAAGAACGTGCCCTTGGCGTGGAAGCTCCGCATGAGTTCCGTCAGCTTCTTCGAGACGGTCTCATTGGTGTCGTGAACTAGCAGGCCGTAGATGTCGCACTTGTCGAACTCCCCCTTGTGAGTCAGGAAGGCCTGGAACCTCTGCACCATTTGTGTGAATGCCTGTTCGTACAGCGGCATGGGGGGCGGTTGGGTACGAAAGGTCGTCTTGTCTATAGCCTCTGCGAATAGTCTGGCGTCCTTCCATCCGCCAATCATGCTAGCGAGTTCGCGAAGTAGTGTGGCGCGCTCACCTCTAGTCAGGTGAACGTAGGCTGCCGTCTTACGCAGGTTCTTCTTCAGCTCGTCTAGGTTCTTTGTGGTCTTTAGTGCGGCTGTCTTCACGAGCCATTCTCTGCGTTCGGCTTCGACGGCGGCACGTCTTGCGTCCCAGTTCATCGCGTCAAAGCCGGCTATCCGTTCCTGTTCCAAGTACCGCCGGGCAATCCAGCCAGTGTGTACCTCGCGGTTCTCGAGGCCGTATTTCTTGAGGACTGCGGAGATCTCTTCGTCCTTTGCCTTCCAAGTTTCGGCCGGGATGGCAAGGCCGAGGTACACGAAATGCGATGTGCCGGAACCGATGATGTCGGTCCCGGACTCGTCGAGATAGCAGATGTACACGGGGAACGCTCAGGTGACAGAAAAGAAGGACGCCTGGGGCGGGACCGTTCGGTCCCGCATGAGGCGCGTAGCGTCTCGGCCCAGGCGGACGGAATCAAGTCTACATGCCACGAGTGACGTGTCAAGCATCAGAGGCAGCCGGCCAAGTGGCGTTCGCACTGTAAGCCATTGCGGCGAGTAGACTTGGGTCGATTGTCCATGGCAGGCCCCTGTTGCCGCCTAACGGTTGTGCTGCGAAGCCCAGTTGCTCACGACGAACGCCCGCATGGCCAGCCGCGCGGCCGGCCAGTCGGGCGCGTAGCGGGAGATCTCGGCCCTCACCCACCGCTCGAGCCCGTTGTCCCGGAAGCCCACGGCCTGCATCTCGCGCAGCATCCGATCGGGGATGAGGTCCGCGAACGCGAAGGCGTCGGCGAGCTGCTCCTCGGGGTTCTCCCAGTGGTGCCCGTCGTGCGCGTAGGTCAGGTCCGCGACGTGGCCGGCGAGGACGTGCGCGAGACCGTGCCTGAGCGCGAAGCGGCGCTCGAGGCGGGACTGGAAGCGATCGAGCTGCAGCAGGTGGATCCCACACACCGGCGGCCAGACGATCTCGCCGGCGTGCTCGAGCTCGCAGTAGCGCCACTGGATGCCGGCGCGCTTGAGCAGCAGGCCGAGCGTGATGTCGCTGAGCGGGCTCCAGTCGTCACTCGCGAAGAGCACGCCGAGCTCGTGACAGCGGCGCACGAGCGTCTCCACCTCGGCGCGCAGGGGCGCCACGTCAGGGGACGCGTGGATCCGGAGCGGATGGGTCATGTGTGTCGGTGTAAGCCCCGCCAGAGTACGGTGCAGGGCCGTCAAGCGCAACTCTAAGATGTTAGAGGGCCCGTGACAGTCGGGATTCTCAGAGGGCCCCTCGCGGATGAGGCCGCGGAGGTGTTCCAGTAGGGCGGTGGGAACGGGCTGGCCGTGCTCACGGGCAATCTCCTCGACGAAGTCCAGGAACTGCAGCTTCGCCGCCGCCGGCTTCGCGGAACCCCCTGTGTCACGGATACGAACTTCCTTCGCACCAGTCCGAGGATCCGGCCGGGTCGTGGGCGCGTCGACGAGGGCGCAGGCAGGTGGGCGGAGGGTGAGCCGAGGGGCCTCGGATCCGGACTTGGGAGCGGGGCGGAACGGGCACGGGCTACCGAGGCGGCCCGCAACGATCGCGACGGGCGCCTCCACCGAGATGCCGTCAGCCGTCAGCCGTCGGCCGTCAGAGGCCAGATGCGCGAGGCGGGCTCAGGTCCCCAGGGTCCGGCTCGTGTACCAGCCGCAGTATCGCGTCATCACCTGGCCCGGGATAGCGACTCGAGCGGGTCCAGGGCCGCAGTGCCAGCCGTGGGCCCGTCGGGCGGGAGTTGCGGAGACGCCGGCGCGAAGCCGGAGGCGCCGTGCCCGCGCCTCCGCCCCTCTACTCCGCCTGAAGCGCCACCACCGGGTCCACCCGCATGGCGCGGAGCGCGGGGACGAGCGACGCCAGCGCCGACACCGCCAGCAGCGTCAGGGCGACCAGAGCGAGGACCCTGATGTCGCGCGGCGAGGTCTCGAACAACAGCGGCTCCACGAACCGGCCCGCCAACAGGGCTATCGCCACACCCACCGGCAGCCCCAGCACCGCCGGCGCCAATCCCCGCCGCAGCGTCTGGGCGAAGACGTGGCCCGGCCGCGCCCCCAGAGCGATCCGCACCGCGTACTCCCGGTTGTGCTGCTCGACGACGCAGGCGACCACGCCGTAGAGGCCGACCACCGTCACCACCAGCGCCAGCAGCCCGAACAGCGTGAACAGCGACGCCCCCAGTCGCCAGGGCCTGACGTCACCGCTCAGCGCCTCGTCCAGGAGCGTGACGCGCGCGTAGGGGAGATCCGGCCGGATCGCCCAGAACTCACGGCGAACCAGATCGGCCACCCTCTCCGGGTGGTCGCCACGCGGCCGCACGAGCAGCTCCAGCCCCCTGATGCGCACTTCCTGGCCCAGCGGCACGTAATACTGCATCACGGGCGCCTCCTGGAGCCCCCACTGACGCGAGGTCCGGACCACACCCACGACCCGCGCGCAAGGCAGGGAGTCGCTGAAGATCACCAGGCACTGCCCGAGCGCCTCCTGCCGCGGCCAGAGCGTCCGCGTCATCGCCTCGTTCACGATGGCCACCCGCTCGCTCCCCGCGCGATCCGCTGCGGTGAAGAGCCGGCCGCGCAGCAGCGCCGTGCCCGTGGTGGCGAAGAAGTCGGGGGTGACCGCGGCCACCCACGGGCCGGCCCCCGGAGA
>JAPLOD010000296.1 GCA_026692735.1 Planctomycetota bacterium
CGGCAGGATGTTGTAGCTGTCCTCGCCCGCGCCGTCCGGAAGCTTCGCGCCGACGAGCGCCGCGCAGGTGGCCATGAGGTCGTTGAGGCAGATGATCTCATCGCTCACGCTTCCGGCCTTGACCTTGCCCGGCCAGCGGGCGATGAAGGGTATGTGGTGCCCGCCGTCCCATGCGTCGCTCTTGCGGCCGCGGAAGTGATAGCTGGTCTGGTGGTCGTACTTCTTCACGTCTTCTTCCGGGAAGCCGTGAGGCGAGGAACCGTTGTCGCTGGTGACGATAAGCAGCGTGTTGGCGCCGAGCTTGTTCCGTTCGAGGCACTTCATAACCTCGCCCACGGTCCAATCCACCTCGGCGACGAAATCCCCGTACTTTCCGGCCTGGCTCTTGCCCTTTGCCATGTCCGCCGGCGCGATCGGCGTGTGCGGCGCGTTCACAGGGAAGTAGAGGAAGAAAGGCCTGGCAGGCTTGTCGGCGGCGTGGCCGTCAATGAACTCGACGGCCTTCTTCGTCAGGTCGGGCAGAACGTTGACGGCTTCGAAGCCCGGTGCCTTGAGTCCCGCCCGGCCGAACTCTCCCTTCCCGGCCTGCTCAGTGGGAAGCTTGACCACCCGAGCGTTCTCGATGTAGGTGTACGGCGGCATATCGAGCGACGCTGAGATCCCGTAGAAGTGATCGAACCCCAGCTCCGTGGGGCCGCCTTTGATAGGCTTGGTGAAATCCACGTCCTCGCCGTTCTCCGCTAGTTTGCCGGCGGCCACCCCATCCTTGCGCGCCCAAGTCAGGCCCAGATGCCACTTGCCGATGCAGGCCGTGTCGTAGCCGTGCTGCTTCAGCAGCGACGCCACGGTCATCCGGGTTGGTTCGATCAAAGGCGGCGAGTAGCCGTAGAGGACGCCTTTCTTCAGGCTGGTCCGCCAGCAGTACCGCCCCGTCAAGACGCCGTAGCGCGTCGGCGTGCAGACGGCTGACGCCGAATGAGCGTCCGTGAAGCTAATGCCTTCCGCCGCCAGACGGTCAATGTTCGGCGTGGGGATCTTGGAGTTCTTGTTAAGGCATGAGATGTCGCCGTACCCCAGGTCGTCAGCCAGGATGTAGATGACGTTGGGCGGCTTGCCAGCCGCGTCAGCGGCAGCAAGCCGGCGCGGCGAGGCTGCGATGGCCAGCGGCAGTGCCAGGGCCACGAGAAGGTGCTTCATGCGGACCTCAGTACGCGCCTTCTCATGGGCGGTGCGCCGCTCTGCTCCGGATCACGGCAGGACCTGAGCCGCCGGGAGCTGGAGCGTCCCGGCATCGCTGGTTCGCAACGCGAGCGTCTCCCCGGCCTTCACGACGGCCGCGTTCGCGTAGCGGCCCTCGGCGGGCACGGGCTGTTCGTACAGCTCAATCTGCGAGTCAACCAGGTTGATCACGACGTACTGCGGGATGCCGGCCTGCGCGTAGATACGCAGTTTGGTTGTGCGATCGTGCGCCAGCGAACTGTCAGCCACCTCGATCACGCAGCACACGTCATCGGGGCCGGGCAGGCGCGTCGTGTAATCCCGCGGCACGCCCTTAACAATCGCGCCGTCGGGCTCCGGCTCGTGATGCGGCGGCAGGGAAATGGGGCCTTGAATCTGCATGTAGCAGCCGAGCGCCTCCAGCCGCGCGGTCAGTCGCCCAAGCAGCGAGACGACGACGTTATGTAGTTCGCCAATGCCCATCGGGTTCTTCCCCCGTGCGCTGCGATCCTTGTAGACCAGCATTCCGTCCAGCAACTCTATGGGATCGCCTTCTCTTAGGATGCCAGTCTTAATCATCCGGTGGTATTGGTCCACGGTGATCCGCGCAATGCGCGGCGGCGGCGCTTGGGGTTGTGCGATAAGAGCAGGCGACATATCTGCACCTCCATCCCTATGCTACCATGCCGCCGTCATTGCGCCAATTCCACGATGAGACTCTTCATCGTCGGCTTGGCCGCGCACTTGATCGTGTACGTCTCTTCCGGTTTCTGTGCGACGTGGACATCCCTCTTCTCCGCGCCGGCTTCGTCCCAGACGTACGTGACCTTCACCGGCCGGAAGCCGCCGTTCGGTTCCTTGTAGTCGGCGTCCATGCGCATGTCGAAGATGCACGCCGTGTTGCGCTGGCGGCCGATGAGTCTCACCTGAGCCTGCTTCGCGCCGGCAGGGACGTCCGCGCAGGTGAAATACTTGCTGCTTCCCTTGAACGGCCCCGCCACGTCCTCGACCTTCTTGAACGTCTTGCCCTCGTCGAACGCCATCTGCACCTCGTAGCCGTCCTTGGCATCGCGCGCGCGGAAGTGGAGGTTCATGCGCACCCGCGTGATGTCACCCGGCGTGGCGAGCGTGTACGTGGCGTCGCCCTTCCCGCTATCCCCCACGCGCAGCAACTTGCCATCAAGGCCGTTGAGCACGGGATGGTAGTCGAGATGCGCGACCTGTTTCCCTTTGGCCGCGTCAGGGTCCATGTTCCCCTCGAACGTGATCGTGCCTTCCTGCGCGCCGCAGGCCACCGCAATCGTGTTCGCGCCTTCTGCCAGCGCCGGCAGCGGCGCCTGCGAGTGCTGGATGTCGTGCGTGATCTTGAGCGCGTCGAGTCCCGTGCCCTTGCCGTTGAGAGTGAACCGCAGGCGGTAGTCGTAGCGCAGGTACGTGAAGGGCTTGAGGTCCAGCCTCT
>JAPLOD010000297.1 GCA_026692735.1 Planctomycetota bacterium
GTTAGGCGCCCGGGGGAGACATGCCGTCAGCTCGCCAGTGGCTGTTGCTCTGTCTGGTAGGTGCGGTTGCGTGCCGCTCCGACGCCCCTCGCGGTCAACGGGCGTCACTCGACAGCAACCCATCACCCGACGCCTCTCCCAGTCAACGAGCGTCACTCGACACCAACCCATCGTCCGGCGTCCACGTCATCTTCCCAGTCCCCGTGCCCGCAACGCACCCACTCGGTGGCCCCCTCGACAGCGCTGACTTCCTCGTTGCGTGCGTGTCCGACCTCAGCGACTCCCTGGCAGTGATTGCCTGTCTTGGCCGGCCGGACTCCATTACGATCGAGGACAACTCCTTCGATCCGGGCGGCACGCTGCCCACTTGGCACTACGCCAACCTGGCCGTGAACTTCATCTACTCGGACACCGTCGCCAGCTTCTGGATCCTAGGGCACCCTTATGCCACGGCGCGAGGTATTCGCGTTGGGGACACCGTCGCTCAAGTCCGCGCCGCCTATGGGCCGCCAACCTCTATCTACGAGCGCGATTGGATCTACGAGGATCCCAATCGGAACATGCATGAGATCTCCTTCGAAATCCGGGACGGTCGCGTCGCTCGGGTGTTTGTCGGCACCGTTCTGGACTGACCCCGGGCGCCTAACAAGTGCATGAAGCTGGCAGAGCGCGCACGACCACCGTCGCGCCTGGCGCGGAGCGGTGCGGAGCGTACCTTAGCGGCCAAGAAGCAACACCGGAGTGCGCCTGGGGAGCTCCGCTGGGCGCGCTCTGCAGCTTATGCACGAATCCGTTAGGCGGCACACGAGTAATGGCCATCTCCCGCTCAATCGCTCTCGTGGCTTCCGTGCTTCTCGTCGGGTGCCCCTCGACGCCCACCGGCAGAATCGCGCCCGAGCATCAAGTTGCCGCCATTGAGCACCGCCTCCGCGCAATGCGTAGCGACACCGTGGATGTGTTCGGGATGTCAAGCCAAGGCGCACAGGTCGCTGGCCATTTCGAGCACGACTCTCTGCGTAGGATCTCAGGCGTCTGGTTCGGCGAAATAGGCCGCAACGAGGAGCGGTACTACTTCAACGCGCAGGGGCTCTTCTTCGTTCAAGAGGTGGCCCTCGAGTACGACTCGCTACTCAGCGGCCGCGTCGTTCGGGCCGAAACCACAATCACAGTGCTCCAAGACACCGTCGCGAGCGCATGGCGGATGACCGGCGGCAGGCGGAGCATCTTGCCTCACAGTGAGGCTGCCGACCAAGCGCGCCGGGTGCGCACCTGGGCCGACACGCTCCGCTTCCTGCTTCGTCAACGAAGCCCCTACGATGCGCCATAGGTGGCTGGGGTGTGCCGTCTAACAAGTGCATGAAGCTGACGGGGCGCGCACGACCGGCGGGGCGCTTGGCGGATGACGGAACCCGTCCTACCTTAGCGGCGATTGGGTTACCCGGAGGTGCGCCTGGTGAGTCTTGGTTGGCGCGCCCCGCAGCTTTCTGTGAAGCGGCGCGCCCCGTCAAGCCCGGTCCTGGTGACCGGGCTTTGTCGTTGTCGTCATCACGGACGCGCGCGAGGTGCCGCTCAGCCTTCTGTTCGCGCTCTCCAACGACGAGGGATCACCTCGTCGGC
>JAPLOD010000298.1 GCA_026692735.1 Planctomycetota bacterium
GGACTGGTTGCCGGAGCGCCGGCCGCTCTGCCAGGGGCGGTTCGGACGGCGGCGGTGCGGCGTCCTGGCCCGGGACCGTTGCGGCCGGTTCCGCCTGGTGCGGAGGCGAGGTAATGGCCGCGGGGTCGGACGTCACAGTCATGCTCTCCGCGGTGATCTCCGCCGTGGCAGGCTGCGTATCGGCCGGCGTCTGGCCGACGCTGAGTGTGGCCGTGGTCGCGATGTCCACGGGGACGCTGGCGGGCGCGGGGGCGGCCTGCGGCGGCGGCGCCATCTCAACGCGTGACACCACCTCCGGCGCGGGCACGACGGGCGCGGGCGCCGCGGGGACGCGGACGCCGGCCTGGCAGGACGAGCAGGCAATGGTCGCGCCGGCCTGCGAGGCCGGAGCGCTCAGCGACGCCTGGCAGTGCGGGCAGGTGAAGTGGAGGAGTACGGCGTCTTCAGTGTTGGGCATGGGACCTCCAAGGCAATGGCTGCTCAGGTCAGGGGACGATCGGGGCTCCTGTCCGGGCGAACCGGGAACAGGTGGTAGCGTTCCTGTGGCCGCGCCAGTCCTTTGAACTCCGCTAATGCCGGCGCCAGTGCCTTATCGTCAAAGCCGTCGCCATAATGATACAGCAGGGTCTTCTGTTTGATGGCGGCCGGCAACGTCCGGCATTCGGACAGTGTGGCATGGACGGATTCCTGCTGGTCGAAGAGCTGGCAGTCATGGAAGCAGATCGTCGCGCGTTCCATCATCCGCATGTAGGCGGGGTAATCGAAGCGCGTATCGCCGGAGTAGAACGCCGCCCCGCCCTTGGGGTTGCTGACGAACAGGCCGTAGCTGGGCCAGTCGTACTTGCGTTCGATGTGCACATGGTCGGTAGGGAAGATCTCGAACACGTACGGTCCGACGCTGAAGGTATTGTGGCCGGGCTTGCACGCGATCAGCGCGCGGATGAAGAAGTAGTCCTGCAGGAGCGCGTAGCGGTTCTGGATGGTGTTGAGGCCGCCTTTCAGCGAATGGTCCCAGAGGTTGACGAGGATGTTGATGGTGCTGATCACTTCGGGCTTGTGCGGCTTGCCGGTGTTGCGGTCGTTGAAGACGAACGTGTTCATGAGCGCCATCTCTTCAAGCCCGCCGATGTGGTCGGCGTGCTGATGTGTGATGAACACCTTGCGTATGGCGGGATAGCTGATGCCGCCGGAAGGAGTCCGGAGGTACTCGAATCCCGGCCGCTCCTTCAGGGCGTAAAGGGCGAGCGGGCCGGTGACGCCGAAATCCACCAGGAGGGTGTCGTCGGGCGGCGTGGGTGGCACGTTGCCGTCCCACTCATCTCTCCAGAGCTCGAACAGGATATTCGCATTATAGTTGCGTTTGGCGAAGGCCGAGCCTACGCCGAGGAACGTCATGGTGAGCATCTTCTACCTCAAGCCTTGATAGGCTGGTGCTCCCTGCAGCGCGGTCTGGGGGATCGCGCCACAGGCTTGATGGCTGGCTGGGACTATACAGGACGGATGGCGCGGAGGCGAGCGGAATTAAAGCCCGGGAGCGCGCGGCCAGCGCGCGGGCCACGGCACGGATGTCTACTTTCCGGGTTCCGCCAGAGTCGGCTCCTTGGCGGAGGGCTCGGTGGGGGCGGCCGTCGCGCCCGGGGCGCCATTGTCGAGGCGGGCATAGGTGAGGCGGAGCGAGTTCAGCACGACCAGGATGGAACTGCAGGCCATCGCGCTGGCGCCGAGGGTGGGCTCCAGGCGGTTGAAGAAGGCCAGCGGTATCATCACCCCGTTGAACGCAAAGGCCCAGAAGAGGTTCCAGTGGACGATCCGCGCGGCCTCACGCGCCAGCCGGATGGCGCGCGGCACGCCGCGCACGTCGCGGGACGCAAGCACAATCTGGCCGGATTCCACGGCGATATCCGTCCCGGTGCCCAGCGCGAAACCGACGTCGGCCGCGGCCAGGGCCGGGGCGTCGTTGATGCCGTCGCCGACCGCGGCCACATGCCGTCCGTGGGACCGCAACTGGCGCGTGAAGTCCACTTTATCCTCGGCGCGCATCAGCGCGTGGATTTCATCGTCCTGCAAGCCGCAGCGCCGGCCGACGGCCTGCGCCGCCTTGGGGTTGTCGCCGGAGAGCAGATGCGTCCGCAAGCCCTGCGCTTGCAGCTCGGCAATGGCCGGGAGCGCGCTCTCCTTGACCCTGTCGCTCATCGCGATCCCGCCCAGCAGGCTGCAGCTCGCCTTCTCGTCGCCGGCCGGGGACGCGGTCTCCTCCGCGAGGAAGACCAGCGTGCAACCGGCGGCCTCCGCCGCGTCAACGCGGCGCGCCAGTTCGCCGCTCAGTTCGCATCCGCGTTCTTCAAGCAGGCGGCGCGATCCCAGAAGGTAGCTTTTCCGGCCGACGGTGCCCTTCAGGCCCCGGCCCGGCAGCGGCTCGAAGTTGTCCACCTTGCGCAACTGCAGGGTGCTTTTCTTGGCCTCCTTCACCACGCCCTTGGCCAGCGCATGCTCCGAACAGGCCTCGAGCGAGCCGGCCAGCGTGAGCAGTTCCTCGCGGTCGGCGCCCGGGGCGGTGAGGACTTCCTGCGCGACGAATGAGTTGTCGGTCAGCGTGCCGGTCTT
>JAPLOD010000299.1 GCA_026692735.1 Planctomycetota bacterium
TCACGCCGGATGGGCAGCGGCTGGTCTCAGGGCATCACGACGGCACGGTCAGAATCTGGGGCCTCGAGACGGGCCATCAGCTTCTGGTGTTGAAGGAGAACCCGAGTTCCGTCTTTGGTGTGGCCGTCAGCCCCAACGGTAGGTTGCTGGCGGCCGCGTGCGGCGATGGGACAGTCAGAATCTGGGAAACCGACTTCGGCCAGTAGCGGCAGGCGGCGAGAGCGCCGCCCGCAGGACGTCAGCCGGAAGAACAACAACGGCTTCCGTGTGGTTGTTCCGGCTTCAGTGCACGTCAGGAAGCGCAGCTTGGCAGATTTCGACTGTGCCTGTTGCATTGGCGCCGAGGCATGGACCGTGCTATGGTGAAAGTGTTGGTGATATGCTTACCCGTCCGTGGCCTCGGTGTTCTCTGTGGCAAATGTAGCACTTGCCAAACGGCCCGCCACGTGGTCAAGTTGTAGCCCATGCCGTTCGAGCTGAAGATCACTTCCGGCGGTTCGACATGGACTGTGCCGCTGGAGAAAGGCCCGCGCTGGCGCATCGGGCGCGCGAATGCCTGCGAAGTCCGCGTCACCGATCCGTTCGTCTCTGCCGAACACCTTGAACTGGTGCTCTCGGGCGATGCTCAGACGTTGCTCATGCGCCGCACGGGCGGCTCAAACCCCGTGATGATCGAAGGACGGGCCGTCGAATCCACGTGGCTGAGTGCCGGAGCACGGTTCTCCATCGGCGATACTGAGTTCACAGTGCTTGCCACCAGCCCGGCAGCGCCCGCGGCCGAACCGCCCGTGGATAGCACGCACGTTATCGAGACGCGCGCGGTGTTGCAGGCCGGGCCGGTGCCTGCTCCGCCCGTGCCCCCTCCGGCCGCGGACGACACACGAGCGGGCGACCAGTGTCAGGAACCGCAGCGCGTGCTGCCATCGCAGTTGATGGCGGAAGTATTCAACTTGTTGCGGCAAGCCACGGACAAGCAGGCCTTGGCAGGCGAGATTCTGAATCTCGCCTGCCAGCAGCTCGGAGCCACACGCGCTCTGCTGGCCCGCGTCGAAGGCCCGCAACGGCTTGACATCCTGGCGGTGAAGGGTTTCCCGCCGAATGCCACCGTCGCATCGCTGATCTCAAAGACGGTCCTGCAGCGCATCCTCGACCAGCGCCAGGCCGTCATCATCGGCGACACCGCCGTCGTCAAAGGTGGCGTGGGCCCCGGATCGAGCATCGTCAAGAACAGCATCCGCGCTGTCGCCTGCACGCCCATTCAGGACCGGCGCGGCAACCTCAGCGGGCTGCTGTACGTGGACAACCAGAGCCGGCAGGCCGAATTCACCGCCCACGACGCGGAGTTCCTCATCTGGCTGGGGCAAGTCTACGACCTGCTCGCGGAAGACCTGGAGATGCGGCGGCGGTTGGAAGCGGAAGTCGTGACCCTCAAACGCGCCGCCGGCGAGGCGCGAATCATCGCCGAGGCCCCGGCGATGGTGCAGCTTCTCGAACGCGCGCACAAGGCGGCGGCGAGTGAGGCAGCGGTGCTGATCCTGGGCGAGTCCGGCGCGGGCAAGGAGTGCATCGCGCGCTTCGTGCACCAGCAATCTCCGCGGGCCGGCAAGCCGTTCAAGGCTGTCAACTGCGGCGCGGTACCTGAGAGCCTGTTCGAGTCGGAGATGTTCGGCCACAAGAAGGGCGCGTTCACCGGTGCGGCCGGCGACCGACTCGGACTGTTCCGAGAAGCCGACGGCGGCACGCTGTTTCTCGACGAGATCGGCGACCTTGGGTTTGATATGCAGAAGAAGCTGCTGCGTGCCATCGAGGAGGGCGTGGTGCGGCCGGTCGGCGGCGACAAAGACGTGCCCGTGAACGTGCGGCTGATCTGCGCCACTAACAAGGACCTCGGCGACGCCATCCGGACGAAGGCATTCCGCGAGGACCTGTACTACCGCATCGCCGCGGCGACGCTGAAGGTGCCGCCGCTGCGGGACCGGCGCGAAGATATTGCGCCGCTGGCTCGGCACTTCGCGCGGCAGTTCAGCGACGGCGCGCGCACGCTTTCCGCAGCGGCGGAAGGGCGACTGCTGGCCTATGAATGGCCCGGGAACGTACGCGAGCTGCGCAGCGTGGTGCAGCAGGCGGTGATCGGCGCGGGCGGCACCGAGATTCAGGCGGACGACCTGGACCTGCCGGGCAGCGGCGCCGGCATGATCATGCTTGGACCACAGTCCTTGGCCGAGGTCGAGCGGCGGCATATTCTACAAGTACTGAAGGATGTGGGCGGCAACAAGACCGAGGCCGCCCAAGTGCTGGGCCTCGCCCGCAGCACGCTGGTGCTGAAGCTGAAATCGTATAGCCGCGAGACGAAGTAGCTCCATATCAAAACCGGTGCCCTCCGATTTTCATGGGAGTCCGCCCCTGGATTGCGCCTGTGCCGGCGCGGCCCGCCGCACGGACAACCGATTCTGCCACCGCCACTTGTGTGAATGCTGACGTCGTCCCTGGGACGGGCACGCTGGTCGCTGTAGTCCATCTCAAGCCAGTGTGGGACCGAGGACCGAGAGATTGCGCAGGAGTAGGGGGAGCCTTCCGAGGGGAGGAGCATGTGGGCGAAGACAACCTCACGTCGGCATCTGGCAGCTACCTGCCTCGCGTCTACGCCAATGTCTGCGAGACAAGCTGCGCCAAGGACAATACTGCGTCGCTGCCTCGTGGCAGCGAAGGCCTCAGCACGGAAACGGCCGGCACCAGTCCGCCCAGAGCGGGCGGAATCACGATGCGACTGACGATGCTGGCATGCGAGGGGGAAAGAAGCCGGAAAGGATGGCGTCGAGATGCACTGCCGAGGTAGCGATGCACTGTGCCGACGGCAAGGCCACCGGCAGTGGCACGCGGGCCATGTACCCGATGGAGAGCGCAGTCTACATGGCCACATCTCGTAGCCTGAGGGAAATGTTCGAGTGCGCGGAGGGCTCGGACAAGCTCTGGCGGGAATTGTTCCCGCAGAGCTAACTCACCTCCGAGAACAGCGAGGTTTGTGCCTCACTGTCTGTAGCGGGAGGATACGCAATGGCGATCGCGGTGGTGTTCAACAAGGCTCGTGCCGAACAGTTGCTGCAATGTCTAGGCGCTGGCAGACCACTGCCACCCGTCGGCGCTGGCTGGGGTCATCCGCCTTCTCCGCAAACGTTTTCCACATCGCTTTCTTCGCCGCCCTGTCCTCCGCGACTGCCCTGCGGCTCAGCGCGAATCCTGGCACGGAGACGGGCGCGGCTTGCCGCGGCGCGACCCTTCGCTTCCGCATGACAACTGGCCGCTCAGGTTCCGCCGCTTTCATCGTCGGCATCGGGGAGCGCCCGAACTGGCGGCCCAGCAGTCCGGCGGCATCAAGATGCTTGCACTGCCCCCCTCTGAAGGTGCATGCAGGGCAGGAGCAGACCCAGTAGCCCGCTTTCGGGGCGTTGTCATAGGAAATCGTGTACGTCTTGAACGGGTTCGAGGCGGAACGAACCTTGAACGGGAAGCGGTAGCGGTTTCCAACATGGTCTGGCAGGACTTCCGTTGCGTGCGGCGGGTATTGGAATGCTGGCATCTTCGTTGTCCTCCGCCAATAGGCCCGGGCCGAACGGGACCCCAAAGGCCTTCGCACCGGGGTTCCACCAGAACCAGAAGGCGACGGCCGGAGTGGCGGGCACCCGTTGCGGCACGGTAGAGTATGAGCAGGAGGACAACGCCGATGACGCCGGAGCGTAGGGCGCAACTGAGGAAGGACGTTTCGGACGCGATCCTGCAGGCCCTTGCTGAGTTATCCGAGGAGCAGGGCTGCTCGATGGAAACGGTTCTTCTCGCGCTCGCCGGGAGGAGGAACATCAACACGGCCGGGGAGCGGTCTGCTTGGGG
>JAPLOD010000300.1 GCA_026692735.1 Planctomycetota bacterium
CCGGCGCCGTTGGGGCCCAGCAGCCCGAAGATCTCGCCCCGCCGCACTTCAAAGGAGACATCATCCAGCGCCGTCACGGTCTGCGCCTGGCCGCGGAGTTGTTCCCACAGGGTGCGGATGCCCCCGACGCCTTTGCGGATGGGCGGGAAGCGCTTCGTGACGTGCGAGACGACGAGCAGCGGTTCAGCGGCCGTGGTCCCAAGCGCGTCGGGCATGAGTGACCCTCACCAGTCAGCAGCCATGGTACCGGCTCTCCGGGGATTTTGGACCTGAGATTCCGGATTTTAGGGAAGCCAATAGCCGCTTGCACGTGGGTATTGACCGTGTTATGAGATGGTGTATCACGTCGCTGGTACGGCACGCCGCATTGGTTGCTTCAGGCATGCCGGGGGGATTGCTCGAAGCTGACTTTTGAGGTGCCGTCCCGATGATGCCGTTGGCTCTTCGCTCTTCGTTCGTCCGTCGCCTGTTGCCGGTCCTGCTTGCGCCGATTGTTCTCTGCCTTCCATGGCAGGCGCTCGCCGAGGAGCCACCTGCTCCCCGCGCCGGACAGTTCGTCCCGCCTGATGCGGACGAGGAAGAAGATGCCCCTCAGCCGGCCAGCGTGAGCAAACCGGCTGAAGAGCCACAAGCGCAGCCGACAGCGGATGCAAAGGACCAGAACCAGCCCAAACCCGCCGGGGAAGGAGTTGCTTCCGCGGGAGCGGGCTACTACCTGTCGCTGGATGAGGCTATCGAGCTGGCGATCCAGCGAAACCTGGGGCTGCTGAAGGCGCGCCTCGGCGACCGCCTGTCCGACATCGGCGTGCGCGAGGCGTGGGCGCAGTATTATCCCGAGTTCAACAGCAGCTTCATCCACTCGAACTCGCGGCAGACAGGCCAGCGTGCCGGCGATGGCAGCACCACTCTCGGCGGCGGCGTGACGCAGCGTTCGCCCTGGGGCACCGTGCTGGGCTTCTCGCTGTCCGAGACCCGTTCCAGGTTCGACACAGACACCGCCTCCGGGCTGATGGCGCTCAACATCACCCAGCCCCTGTGGAAGGGCAGGAGCACGGACGCGAACATGGCTGCGATCCGGACAGCGCGGATTCAGCGGCTGATGTCGCGCGGCTCGCTGGACCTCTTCACGCAGAGCCTGATCTTTGACGTGCGCAACACCTACGCCAGCATCATCCAGCAGATCCAGAACCGGGAGGTCAGCCGGCAGGCGATCCGGTCGGCGAAAGCGTTCCTCGATCTGACCGACGCGCGCTACAAGGCCGGCCAGGTGACGCAGTTGGAGGTCTTCAACGCGGACGTCCAGCTTCGGGGCCGCGAGCTCGATCTCATCGGCAACGAACGCGCTCTCGAAAGCGCCTTCGACAGCCTCAAGCAGACTCTCGATCTTGACCTCGCAGAGAACATCCGCGTTGACGCGCCAATCGTGGATTTTGGCGAGAAGAGCGAGCCGAACGTCACCAAGATCATCGGCTCCGATGAGAAGTCGAGCACCGTGTTCCTCACGGTCACGAGACCGGGCCAGGCACCCGAGCGCGCTCTGCTGTTCCAAGCCACGCACTTTGACGAAAGCGTCATCCTGCAGGAGGCCCTGCAGAACCGCATTGACCTGCTCAACGCCCGGCGCAATCTTGCCGTGCAGAAACTGCAGACCATGCTGGGCAAGGACGGCCTGGGCCATCAGATAGATTTCGTCGGCTCCCTTGGCCGGGCCAATACGGGACGGTCACTCCTGGAAGCGGACAATGGCAAGGACGTGAACTCCTGGTCGGCCGGGATCAGCGCCACGTTCCCGTGGGGCAAGATCCGCGACCGCGCAGCTTACGAACGGGCGCTCCTGGCACTGGAGCAGACCGAGATTGCCCTGAAGCTGGCGCGCACCGCTGTCCAGACCCAGGTGCGCGATGTCATGCGCAGGCTGCGGGAAAACGAGAAGGGCATGCTCATCGAAGGCCAGCGCGTCGAGCAGGCCAAGCGCTTGGCCGCCGCCGCCCAGATCAGTTTCGACCGCGGCCTCAAGGACAGCTTCAACGTCATCCAGGCTGAGGACGCCCTGCTGCAGGCCAAACGCGACTTCATCGCCCGACAACTCACCTACACTGTGCTGCTCGCCTCTCTTGAGGAAACCGTCGGCAAGCCCACGGGACGCATTGATCTGAGCGGCCAGTCGGTGGGCGGCTTGGTGGATTCCAGGATCCCCGAGGAGCTCAAGGCCCGCGGCATGCCCAAGCCCGCGCCTGACGTTGAGCCGAGCGCGGAGGACAACCCGCTCAACAACAGCCGCGGCTACCGCAAAGATTACGATGCCGACAAGTACACCAAGGGACTTATCGAAGAGCCCGGCAAGTAGCCTCGGATTTTGGATTTTGGATTTTAGATTCTGGATTATCGGACGCGCCCGCCACGCGGGCACAATCCAGAATCCAAAATCCAACCATGGAAGCCCATGTCCGAGAAGCCTGCATCAGCATCTCCGCCGCCCGAGGCCCGAACACCGGAACTCGTCCCTCGCCCCTCGTCCCTCGCCCCTCGTCCGTCGCGCCGTTCGTTCCTGCGGTGGAGCGTTGTCGCATGGTTAATATTCTGCGCCTGGCTGCTCGCCGCAGGTTACGCGCTGGTGCGCTTCATGTTTCCCAGGGTCCTCTATGAGCCGGACCCGCGGTTCGTTGCCGGCAAGCGCTCCGACTACCCCGAAGTCAACAAGGTGTACGAAAACTTCAAGCAGACGCAGGCCGTGTGGCTCGTGCGCCTTATCGAAGACGGCCAGGACCGCCTTGTCGCGATCTCCGCTGTCTGCACGCACCTCGGCTGTCCGGCCAACTGGCTGGAGGCCGAACAGCGCTTCAAGTGCCCGTGCCACGGCTCGGGGTTCTACAGGAACGGCGTCAACTTTGAGGGACCCGCGCCGCGTCCGCTGGACCGCCACTGCATCTTCCTGGATGCCGCGGGCAACATCGTTGTGGATAAGTCCAGGACATTCCGTAAGGACCTGGGACAGTGCAATGCGCGGGAATCGTACCTGGCGATGAGCTGAAAGGCTGTGCATGTCCCACCAGGAAAAGCCTTCGTTGCGACGGCTGCATATCGCCTTCGGCATCGCCTGCTTCCTCCTCCTGGCCGGCACCGTGTACGTTCTCATCCAAGACCATTACGGCCGCGAGTTCCGGAAGTACCAGGAGGCCTACGAGGCGGCTGAACTGCAGCGGCTGGGGCGCGAACGGAGCGCCGTTGAGGAGCAGCTCTCCGCCGCCGACTTCCAGGCTGAACGCGCCGCGCTCGAGGCCAGGGCCGCCGCGGCCGAACAGGAACTGGCAGCCAACAAGGCCGTCCTGGCTGCGGCGCAGGAAAACGTCAAGAGCGCCGCAGGCCGGTTGAGCCTCGCTGAGCGGGAGCTCAACGTCCTGAAGGCCGAACAGGACACGCTGAGATACGAAGTGGACGCCGGCAAACGGCCGCTCCAGGACTGGACTGCGCAGCAGAAGAAAGCTGACGCCAAGTTCGCCGAAGCCGAGGCGCTCAGAGCCGACAGGGACGCGGCGCTGAAGGCCGTTGCCGCGCTGCAGGCCGGCCGCACGCAGGCTGAAGCTGCGCTCAGACAACTCCTCTCCGCCAGGGACGACATCGCCCTCAAGATTCGGAGGACGGCCGGCAGCCCCGCGCTTAATCTCCTGCGCGATGCGCCCGGCCTTGACATGTTCTCCCCGCGCCGCCGCATCGAGCAGGTCGTCCTGAAGAACCTGCCGGTGGACCTGCACTTCGAGAAGACCCAGCGCGTGGACCGGTGCATGACCTGCCACCAGGCCATTGACAACCCCGACCCCAAATACCGCACCGCCACTGTACCGCAGGCTTCCAGCGTGGAGGCCGGCAAGAAGCCTGCGGCACTCCACCCCGTCCTCCGCTCTCATCCGCGCCTGGACCTTTTCGTCGGCGCCAACTCGAAGCATCCCGCGGCTCGCTTCGGCTGCACCATCTGCCACCAGGGCCGGCCCCTCGGCGTGGCCTTCAGCCGCGCCGCTCACACGCCGCGCGACCAGGACCAGGCCGAGGAATGGAGACGGAACTACCAATGGGAGCCGCTCGAATTCTGGGACCAGCCGATGCTCCCGCTGCAGTACACTGAAGCCAGTTGCCTGAAGTGCCACCGCGGCCTCGACGAGATCCCCGGCGCACCCAGGCTCAACGAAGGGCGCGACCTCTTCCGCAGCCGCGGCTGCACCAACTGCCACATGGGCGCCTCCGGCGACAAGGACCTGGCGTGGGTCGGCCGCGTCGGCCCCGACCTGCGGCGCATCGGCGAGAAGGACATCCAGCCCTGGGTGCAACGCTGGATCGCCAACCCGTGGGAGTTCCGCCCCAGCACCCGCATGCCGCGCTTGTTCGGCTTGGAGAACCGCAGGGACGCGGGCGGCGAGCCGCTCACGATCGCTCTGCGCGACAGCTCCGTGCCGCGAGACGCCGTGGAGATCGAGGCCATTGCGACGTACCTTTTCGCAACCAGCAAGCTGCGCGAGACCCCGCCTCCGCCGGGTCCGTCCGGCAGCGCCGAGAACGGGCGCAAGCTCTTCGCCGCGACCGGCTGCGCCGGCTGCCATCCCACGCGCGAGAAACCCGGCGACGAGCAGCTTGTCTTCAGCGCCCATGCGCCGGATCTCAGCCGCATCGGCTCCAAAGTCTCCGCCGGCTGGCTCTTCTCGTGGCTCCGGAACCCACGCCAATACTGGCCCGAGACAAAGATGCCCGACATGCGCCTGAGCGCTGCTGAGGCGGCCGACATCGCCGCCTACCTGCTGCAGGCCATGCAGGGCAAGGAAAGCGCCTTGCCGTCGGGGACGTATCCCGAGGAGGCCTTCGACGCCCTCATCATTGACAAGCTCAGCCCCACCATGTCGCGCGCGCGCATCGCAGCGCTGCTCAAAGACACCACCGCCTTGCTGGAGTATTCCACGAACGGGACGTTCGTGGTACCACGGGCGTCCCCGCCCGTGGCGGCGACCGCCATGGGGCTCAGTTCGCTACGGGCGAAGGTGAAGTACGTCACCGGCCCGGATGGCAAACGGCGTGACAGCGGCGATGGCGAGTGGACCGAGGCGCAGATCGCGAAAATCACGGACGTGCTGTCCGCCGAGCCCGACAAAGCTCGGGCGGTGAAAGCGTTCTACGCCGGTGAGTTCCTGATCCAGCACTACGGCTGCTATGGTTGCCACAACATCCAGGGCTGGACGCACGCGCCCCTCCCCTGCCCCAACCTGCAGCGCGAAGCCGACAAGGACCTGGCCCGCTTTGCCTTCGGGCATGCGCTCACCGACAACTCCATAGCGCGGACCAGATGGGACTGGCTCCGCACCAAGGTCTCGCGCCCCCGCGTGTACGACGTCGGCAGCCTCGACCTGCTCAAGCCGCTTGAACGCCTGAGCATGCCCTGGTTCGGATATGTGAAGCCGGCGGCAGAACCGCAGGGCCAGCCAACAGCCGCGGCTGCCCGTGGCACACAGCCCGGCAAGTACCACCCGGCCAGTAACCCTGATGTGTCCTCGCCCTTCGGTCTGACGCCCGCGCTGGTTGACTGCCTCGTCACGCATCTGCTCAGCCTGACGTTGGAACCGATTCCGGCGGCAATGCAGCGCACGCCTTTGCCGCAGGAGCTTGCCGCCGACAGAGGGCACCGCGTGTTCCGTGAGCTGAACTGCGCCGGCTGCCATCTCGTGGGACTGAGCAAAGGGCCACCGGCGGGCATCTCCGACACGCCCGGCCAACTGCCCGCGGAATCGCTGCTAGCCCTGCTGACGCCTCAGGCGAACAAAGGGACGGACGACGGCATCTACGCCGATGCGGACCTTGTGGCCGTGGATTACGCCGCGCCACAACCAACGCCGCCCGTGCCGCCGGCGCTCGCCGGCCTCTTAAACATCAAGCGCGGCACGTGCCTCACCAGCATGACGGTTCCCATTCTCCTGTGCGAGACGACCGCACGCCCAAACTCTGAGCAGCCCCCCGTCCCGATCGGTTTCAGGCTCATCAAAGGCGAGAAGAAGCCCGCGGACGGCGCGTGGCTGCCGCTCGGCGAACTCCTCAGCCTGGATCGCTTCCGGCAACTCACGGTGCCCACCTTCTACCGGGACGCCGCAGTGGCCGCGAAAGCCTACGACAGCATCAGGACGTGGTGGGCCGAACAGGGAGCTTGCGAACGGCTCGCCGGTACCGCGGCCTTGCGCGCCGCCGGCAAGCTGACAGCCAGGCAGGTCGAGGAGCGCACGCTGGCAGGCAGGTTCTTCGAGCCCACGTTCGTTGCGGTGCGCTTCACGAGAGGTGAAGGCCCGATCATCCCGCACATCATCAAGCTCGAGCAGGAGCGCGGCGTGACTATCCCCCGGCTTCAGCCGGGGGGCGCCGGCCCGCAGCAGGCGCCGCCCAGCCTGGTCTTCGAAGGCGCCCGCGTCCACCCCGACTGGCTCTACCAGTACCTGCGCAACGTCTACACGCTGCGTCTGGGATACACGATACGCATGCCGAGTTTCTGGGGGGACGCCGCCCTCTCGGCGAGCAAGACCGTCTACCCCACGGGCCGTCTGGCGGCGCACCTTGGCGATCTCCCCGACGACGCCGCTGAGGTGGTTGAGTTCCTCATGGCCGACGCTTGCGAGAAGCCGTTCGGCTACCAGCCGCTGCCCTTGAACGGCGCGGGCGACAGAACGCTGTATGAGCAAGGCCGGCAGCTCGTGACCGCCGACAGCAAGAGCGGCGGACTGGGTTGCATGGACTGCCATATGTTCGGGCAGCGGACGCCGCCCGAGCCGAAATGGGCGCTGAACCTGGCCAACGTGAAACGCCGCCTGAAGGGGCCGTGGCTGAACCGCTGGCTCATCAACCCACAGTCCATCTACCCGTGGACGAACATGCCGAACAACTTCAAGCTGGATTGGCTCGGCAGCTACAACTTCGCGCTCACCGACCCGCTGCGGGGTATAATGGGTGACGACGAAGCCAAGCTGCAGGACAGCGCGAACAGGATTCGCGCCGTCGAGTACTACCTGCTGCACCTGGGCGAAGGTGAGATCGGCGAGACGCCCGCGCAGGCCAGACCGTAGAGGCTGCCGTCAATCCGTGGAGGGGAGAATCATGAATACCCGAGCATGCGTCGCCGTTCTGTGCGGCATCGTCTGCACCACCGTGCTGTGCGCGGGCGAAACGGTCGCCGGCGGCAAGGGCACGTGGGCCGTCATCTCCGATGGCGTTATCCAACAGCTCGAGAAGGACGGCAAGAAGCCCGCGTGGCCCGGCCAGAGCGCCGGGATCGCCGCTGACCGCACAACCGGCGACGTGTACATGATCGTCGCCGGCCAGGGCATCTGGCGCAGTTCCGACCTGGGAGCAACGTTCGAACGGCTCGACGGCGGCAAAGTCGGCGGGCGCTGCGAAACGAGCTACTCGCTCGATTTCGACCCGAACGGCAAGCGCGCCGCGTGCTTCATGCTCGACGGCCCCGGCGCCATGACGCTCGATGGCGGCAAGACCTGGACCGACTGCAAGGACAAGAGCCGCGGGTTCGACAACGCGGCCGTGGACTGGAGCCAGGAGAACCCGAAGACCATCTTCGCCGTGCGCCACGAAGCCGGTGGTCTGCTGCTGGTGAGCCAGGATGCGGGCAAGACGTACAAGGAGCTCGGCAAGGCCTACAAAGCCGTCGGGGTGTTCAGCGACCAGGTTTTCGTCGCCACGAAAGACAAGGAGCCCGGCATCCTGCGCACCACGGACGGCGGCGCCACATGGACGAAGGTCTCGGACCTCGTGCCTGCGGGCCTTGTGGCGCGAGTACTCAACGGCGTCGGCTACTGGACCTCGGCCCAGGGCCTGCTCGTCAGCAAGGACAAGGGCGCCACATGGGCGGTGCAGGGCAGCCCCGTGGCCGCCGGCGCGGGGCCGTACTTTGGCAAAGACGAGAAACAGATCGTTGTCGTCACCAAGGAAGGGCTGACTGAGACGACGGACGCCGGCCAGACCTGGAAAGCCGTCGCGCCTCTGCCGCCGGGGTACGACTTCTCAAAGGACGGCTGGTTTGCGAACTTCGCCTGGGACCCCGTGCACAACGTCTTCTACATCTCCCGCATGGGCAAGCCGGCGATGAAGTTCGAGCGGCCGTGAGCCGGTCCCGGTCACGCATCCGGTATATGGCAGTGTTCTAACGGAGCTTGTCAATTGCCGCGCGGAACGCGCGGACATGTTCGGGCGTCGTGCCGCAGCAGCCGCCCACGACTGCAACGCCGGCGTCGCGCAGCATGCGGATGCTGGCCGCCATGCCCTCGGGTGTCTCGTGCTGGACGGTCTTGCCGTCAACGGTCTCCGGCAGCGAGGTGTTGGGTCTCACGAGGAGCGGCTTTCGGGTGACGGGGCGCATCAGCCGCGCGAGCTCGACCATCTGCGCCATCCCGTTGCCGCAGTTTGTGCCCACCACGTCGGCGCCGCCGGCATCGAGCGCCTTCACGGCCTCCGCGACGGAGACTCCCAGCACGGTCTTGACACCGTCCGGCGTTGAGTCGAACGTCATGCTGGCCACGCAGAACATGCCCAAGTCGCGCGCCGCCTTGACGGCCAGCAGCGCCTCGTCCAGCGCGTACATCGTCTCGACGCAGATGGCATCCGCGCCGCCTTCCTTGAGCGCCGCGATCTGCTCATGGAACGCGTCGTACATCTCCCGTTCCTTCAGCAGCCCCTCGGGCTCAACGTATTCGCCCGTCGGCCCGACGCTGGCGGCGACCGTCCTGTCGAACTCGTCGGCCACCTGCCGGCTCAGAGCCGCGCCGGCGGTGTTGAACTCCCTGACCTTGTCCGTGAAGCCATACCGTTCGAGGCGGTATCTGTTGCCGCCGAAGGTGTTGGTCAGGCCCAGGTCCGCGCCGGCGGCATAGTACTCGCGCGCGAGCTGCTTGACCTTCTCCGGCTGCGTAACGTTCCATTCCTCCGGGCAGTCGCCGACGGCCAAGCCCATGCGCTGCATCTGCGTGCCCCACGCGCCGTCGCACAGGAGCATCTCCCCCGCGGCCAGACGGCTCTTGAGCTTCTCCAGACGTGCAGACATCGCTTCCCCACTCGATCCGCGTTGCCGCGTTTTCCTCGCCGGTCTGCGCCGGGCAAGCGGGAACGCCTGCCCAGTAAGCGCAGCGGAGAATCTATACGTTCACGGCCAAACCTGCAACCTCACGCACCCGGCCGGCCGTAGCAGACCTTCCTGAGCTCTCCGGCGGCGTAGCGGAAGTTCTTCCACGGCACATCCGGCGGTATCAGGTGGTCGAAGCACGGCACGTACCGGCCGCGTTCCGCCATGCGCGCGGCCCGCTTGACTTCGCGGCCAATGTCGGCGCGCGAACCTGCCAGCACGCGCTTGTCCAGGCCGCCCCAGATTCCCAACGTCGGATACTGCCGGCGGTAGTCGAAGATGTCGCACCCGGCCTGCACCTCGAACGGCAGGAACACGTTGACGCCGTGCGCCATCATGACCGGCACAAGGTGCCGGCAATTGCCGTCGCTGTCCACCGAGACCAGGCGCACGCCGTGCGCCCGCGCGAACAGCGCGATCCGGTCGTAACACGGCATCATGAACTCTTCCATCATCTTCGGCGAGATCAACGAGCCGTGACGTCCGGCCATGTCCTCCCAGATGTGAATGTGGTCAATCTGCACCTCGTTGGCCACGCCTTCCCACACGGACAGCCACAGCGTGGTCAGGTGCGCCATCATCTCGCGGATGAGGTCCGGCTCTTCGTAGAAGCCGAACAGCAGCCGCTCAACGCCCATGATGTCGCGCGGCGTGCCAAATACGCCGAACGGGAACGCCCCCACCTGCACGGCCTCGCCGCTCTTGCGCAGCCGTTCTCGGAACGCGCTCCAGTCCTCGCAGACGCGGCCCGGCCTCGCCGGATCGAGGCGTTCGCGTTTGAGCCGCTCCCAGTCCGCGCGGGCCTTCACCGGGTAGTCGAGGAACTCCGGCATCGAATGCCCGTCGCGCCGGTTCCGCATGGTGATGCCGCGCCAATCGCGGGAGACGACGAACTCCGCGTTCTCCTCGAGCACCTCGGCCGTGAACTCCGGCCACATACCCGGCTTGAGCGCCGGGCCGGCGAACGAACCGTCGAAGCCCAGCTCGCGCCCGACCTCGAGATCCGCCTTGCCCGTTTCCTTCTTCCAGCGCTCGTGCGTCTCGCCCCATGGCCAGTAGCCGATGCCCACGCCGAAGGGCAGCCGGTCCACCGGCTCCCCGATCAGGCACCGCACCACTCGTTCTCCGCACGAGAGCGCCGACATCGGGTTCTCCTCTCCAGCGCGATCCTCCGGACCGCATGGCAACCGCGCGGGCCGCGCCGCTATGCGCCCTTCCACAGCCGGATGTACTCGCGCGCCACCTTCAGGTCTTCGAGCGCTTCCACACCGTTGCACGGCGGTTTGGCAACGCCTGCGCAAGCCCGGCAGAAGTTGATCGCCTGCTGGCGCATGGCGTGCACCCACGGCAGATGCGGCACCGTCACCAGCGGCGTGGCGCCCTTGCCGGGGTCTTTGAGGATCTCGACCTTGCCCGGACGGGTCGCCGCCAGCGGCGCAGGAAGCTCAAGCTTGACGTATCCTTTCTCGAACGCCACCAGCGCGGATTCCTGCCAGTCCATGGTGGTGCAGTACGGACTCATCTCGATGACGCACGCCACGCCGCTCACGCTCTGGCCGACGAGCACCGTGCCGGATGGATCGGCATGAGTGACCCGGTAGGGCTCGCCCAGCAGGTGGCGCATCAGGTTCACCTGGTGGATGTAGTAGTTCACGAAGCTGATGTACACGTCGTTGATTTCTTTGCTCATGTCCGATGCCGGCGGGTCCCACGTGAGCGGCGGGCCCTTCTCGGCGCTGGAGAGCAGGTCGTTGAAGCCGCCGGCGATCCAGTCGCCCGCCGGCATCAGGATGCGCACGTACTTCAGCTTGCCAATCTCGCCGGATGTCTTGAGACGGTCTATCTCCTGCTTGGCGTACATCGTGGCCGGGTCGCTGCGCTTGTGGTAGCCGACCATGTGCCAGGTGTTGTGCTGCCTGGCCGCCGCGACGATCTTCCCGCCGGCCTCGATGGAGCCGGCGATGGGCTTCTCGCTGAAGACCGGGACGCCGGCCTTGAGCAGCTCCGGCAGCAGGACGCCGTGGCGCGTGAAAGGCTGCGACGCCACAATGCCGTCCAGCTTCTCATTGGCCAGGAGCTCCTCGTGGCTCTTGTAGACTTTCGGCACCGCATAGCGAGCCGCGACCTTCCGGGCGAGTTCCTGGCGCAGCTCGGCCAGGGCCACGACCTCGCAATCGGGAAGGGCCGCGTAGTTCTTCAGGTGCGCACACTGGCCCATGCCGCCAACGCCGACAAAACCGATCCGGACTTTCCTCTCCGCCATCGTCGTCCCTCCCCGAAATGGTCGCCCGCGGCCGGTTCCGGCCGGCAAGGACACAGACTGTCACTCATGAGCCGTGACGGGTCGTCATACGGCGGCGGGCCTCACGGGTAAAGTGCAAAGCGCGCGCCTCAGCACCATACTGTCTCTCTGGCACCAATACTACCAAACGGGTGCCCGCCGGCAAGCTGTGCGAACCCGCCGCAGTGCCTGCGCGCCGGCAATCCCGGTTTCCGCCCCTGTGGTTCAGGCGCTCCTTCCCGTATAATGCGGGGCAGAGGTTGAGGTGACGGCATGATCTCGTTCATCGTTCCCGCGTACAACGAGGAAGCGGTTCTGGGCGCGACCCTGGACACGCTGTTCAGCTCGGCCCGCGCGCTGAACGAGCCATTCGAAGTGCTGGTCGTCAATGACGCTTCCGCCGATCACACCGCCGACATCGCCAGAGCGCGCGGCGCCCGCGTGGTGGACGTGCAGTGCCGCCAGATCGCCGCCGTGCGCAACGCCGGGGCCCGCGAAGCCAAGGGCGACCTGTTCGTATTCCTCGATGCCGACACGCTGTTGCCCGAAGCCACGCTCCGCGACGCCCTGCGCGCCGTCCGCGAAGGCGGCGCGGTCGGCGGCGGCGGGCACGTGCGCTTCGACGCGCGCACGCCCTGGCGCGCGCGCGTGCTCGCGGCCGCGTTCACGTTCGTCTGGTTCGGTCTGCGCTGGGCGGCAGGTTGCTTCATTTTCGTGCGGCGCGAGGCATTCGAGGCCGTCGGCGGCTTCGATGAACGGTATTACATCAGCGAGGAACTGCACCTGAGCCGCGCGCTCAAACGCCACGGGCGCTTCGTCATCCTCAAGAGCAGCGTGATCACCTCCGGACGGAAGCTGCGCATGGTCTCGCTCGGCGCGCACCTCCGCTTGGTCGCCCGGCTGCTTCTGCAGGGCCCCAAGAGCATACGCCGCCGCGAAGGCTTGGGTCTCTGGTACGACGGCCGGCGCGAGAGCCCGTGACAGAATTCAAAATGCAAAATTCAAAATGCAACATTGGATGATCTCAATTCTCATCTTGAGTTTTGCCTTTTGTATTCCGCTCTGGGCCTGCGGGGTGAATTATCCAAGCAGGAGCTATGGGCTTTCGCCGCCAACTGCGGCTTTGTCCTGGACGGCGCTGCCGTCCCCCAGTCACACGGCGGCAGCGGAAACGTTGTTCGAGCCCTGTTCCTGCGGCCTGTGGGGCGTCACAATCGCCGCTTCGGGCGGGACGCCGGCGGCAAGCAACTCCGCCAGCGGACCGGTGGGTGTGAGCAGGGGCTTGGTGGCCGTCTTGTCGTCCTCGGCGCTGACGCCAATCGCGTCGCACAGGCGCTCGTGGACGTCGCTGGACACGGCCTTCAGGTTGTCGCGCAGGTCCGCGGCCGAATGCTCCACGTGATCCATCCGCTGCGCCACCTCGTCACGAGCCCGCTTCACCTCCGCTCGCAGCTCGTCCGCCGCCGCGATCATTTCCTGCATGCGGGCGGAGTAATCCTGCCCAAGCGGCTCCAGGACCCGCACCGCGGTGTCGCGGAACTGCTCAAGCTCCTCCCTCGCCCGAGCCGCCTCCGCCCCCCGCTGCGCGCTTAGAGCCTGCGCCTCGTCCCGCGCTTTGAGCGCAAGATCACGGTCCGCGACGGCACTTTCGCGAGCCTTCATCGCCTCATCGCAGATCCTCAGCGCCTCATCGCGCGCCTGGAGCGCTTCGTCGCGGGTCTTGAGCGCCTCGTCGCAAGTCTTCGCCGCCTCATCGCGCGCCTGCAGCGCTTCGTTCCTGATCTTGAACGCCTCGTCGCGAGTCTTCACCGCCTCATCGCGCGTCTGCAGCGCTTCGTCACGGGTCTTGAGCGCCTCGTCGCGAGTCTTGACCGCCTCATCGCACGCCTTCAGCGCTTCGTCAGCGGCCCGCACCGCCTCTTCCTGGGACGCGACTGCCCGGTCTCGGAGCTGGGCTGCCTCGTCCCGCGCCTTCAGGGCCTCGTCGCGTTCGCGCAGCGCGGCATCGCGCTCCTGTCGCGCGGTGCCCTCGGCGGTCGTGGCCTCGTCCCGCGCTGCCTGCGCGACGTCGCGTTCCTGTCGAGCGGCCACCTCGATGGCTTGAGCCTGGTCGCGCGCCGCCAGTGCCGCGGCAAGCTGTTCCCGCATCTCCGCCACCTTCGCCTCGAGCTCCTGCTGCGACGCTATGGCCTTCTCGTAGTTCTCGAGCAGCGGCGAGGGGTGAGTTCCATTGCCGAGTTCCTCACGTGACGCTGCGTTCCCGCCTATCAGCGGCGAGACTTTCTGGCCACAGCCTGGACATGCATGCAGATCCGCGGCTGTCTCAACCTCCGTCCAGCAGTTCGAGCAGAGGACCTTCCCGGGCGCCGCAGATCGCGGCGCTTCTGGGAACGTAAAGATGTTTTGGCATCCCGTGCACTTGTACTTCTTGGCACTGGGCAGACCTTTGTAGCGCTTGCCGCAGCCAGCGCAGGTCGCGACTAGCTCTACCATACGCTCCTCCTCCTATGCTTGCGTATTCCGGTCAACGATGGGCAACCCCACCATTTACATTTAGGCGCATTTTGCGACAATTAGCAAGCAAAATGTGCACAAAATGCTGTAACCTGTCTCCATTACATGTTGTGTCTCTGAGAAGCCTTGCGCCGTTCCACAAGCCACAGTTCCGCGCCCGCCAGTAACAACGCGGTAACTATAAGCCACGGACCGAGATCGAGCGTCCGCCCCCTTTCCAGCGGCTGCAATGCTGCCCATTCAACGTCCTGTCGCCCGCTCTGCTGGCCGACGGGCAAACCGACTGCGGACGCGTTCCCGTCCAGAACACCTGCGCCGGACGCCGCCGAGTCCGCGCCCGGACGCCAGTCCAACGGAAGCGGCTCGCCGCTCTGCATCTCAAGCACCGCGGCCCGCTGCACTTGGTACGGCTCGCCTGTTCGAGCTGCTTCCAGCGCCGCGCGGACCAGGATGGCGGCCAGTTCCGGCTCCAGCATTCTCTCCGGAGGAAAACCCGCGCCGGGCACGAACGCCAGCACCAGCCCGAAGCGCTGTTTCCCTTCCGGAAGCCGCGCCACGATCACCCGCTGCGTGACGGCGTCCTTCAGCAGCGGCTTGTAATCGCCGGTAGCCAGGATTTCGCACGCCTTGGGCACTGGGAAAATGCTGCCTGTCTTGTCAACGATGCCTTTCGTGAGCGGGTCGTCCTCGTCGCGTTGCACGTTCGGCCACTCGAGCGTCTTCCCGCCCACGTCGAAGAACATGCCGTAGCCCGATTCCGGCGCCAGCAGCAGAATGCCGCGCGCGTTCTCCGGCAGACGTTCCGGCACGCTGCCCGCGTAGACCTCCAGGTCCGTTGGCCCGCTGTCCTCCACCCCGACGAACGTGGCATTCAGGGCCACGCTGTAGAGTTTCTCGAGCGCCGGCACGGGCGCATGGAAGCGCACCCGCGGCGCCGCAAGCGGCCGCGGTGCCGCGACGATCGCGTCGTCCTCGGGCAGAGCGTCGGACTTCCCGTCCGCGCGAACCCACGCGATGCGCAGCGGCCGCGGGGGATCTCTTGGCACGCTGAAGACGACCGCTTCGTCGGCGTGAGCGCCCAGCCGGCATGGCTGCTCAAGCGGCGCGGCGCCGCCTGAGCCGAGCGCCTCCAGGCGCACTGTTCCCTCGACCGGCCGCGACGAGAAGTTCCTCAGCCGCACGAGCACCTGCACCTCGGCTTTGCCGCCATGCGCCGCCGGCAGCGCCCCGAAGTCCACGATCCCGACGTTCTCAATGGCTTCCTTGCTGGGTGCCACGCACAGCCACTGGTCGCCGCCAGCGCTTGGCGCGGGAGCTTCGCGCAGCGAGATCACCGCCAGCGCCAGCGCGGAGTTCTTCCCCAGGTTTCGCGCGGAATCCGCCGCAAACAGCCACGTCTGCTCCGCTGACGGCCCCGAGAGCGCCGGCTGCAGCGCACTCAGCCTGTCAAGCGCCGCACTCGGCCGCGCGCCGCCGGGCGTCAGGATCTGGGGCGTCGGCGAGGTGCGCGCCACGAACACAGTGTCATCGGGTTGCAGGCGGCGGAGGATGTCCTCCGCCTTGGCCTGGATGTGCTTCCACAGCGGCTGGCCATCGGCTGATCGCGCGCGCGCCGTCGGCCCGTTGTCCAGCACAAGGAAAAGCCCGCGTCCGCGAGCCCGGTTGAGCGCCAGTGCCGGGCCTGTCAGTGCCGCTATCAGCGCCACTAAGGCCGCGATCTGGAGCAGCAGGGACAGGTCCACCAGCACACGCTTGGGCCGACTCTTGGGCTGTTGAGCCGCTATGCGCCGCCACAGCAGCAGGCTGCCGGTCACGATCTCCCTGCGACGAGTCCTGTACAGCCTGAAGAGCACCAGAGCCGCCACAACCGGGATGGCAAGCCAAAACGCGCCCGGCCAATGAGTTACCAGTCCGATATCCACCCGCGTGTTCCCTGTCCAAAACTGCACCTCGTGCATAACCTGCACGTGTGCAATCGCCAATAACAACTGGCATCTAGCAGCTTATCAGAAGCCCCCTTTTATATATAACCAATATCGCCTTGGTTTGCTGCACTTTCTTGCCAAAATTCCGTCTACGCCGCCGACCTGAGACTTGAAACCCGAACCGCCAACCCACACACTCACGCCATGCCGGCCCCGGAACCTCGCCGCTTCCAGTTCCATCTGGCCACGCTCTTGGTCACAGTGATCATGGCGGGGGCCCTTCTCGGCCTGCACATGCGGCCGTTCACGTTTCACGCCCGCGGGCCGGAAGTGATCGTCGAAGCCACGCGGTACGGCTTCCCCTTCGCGTTCTACGACTGTCATGCCGTCACGCCCGCCCGGACACTGGACGGACCGCCCAGCAGCGCCGGCACCACGCTGAACGTTCTGGCTGCGCTCTTCAACTTCGCTATCGTCGTCTGGCCCGTGGCCTACCTCGTTGAACGCCATGCCAGAAGAAAGCCTCAAGACCCGGAAACGCGACGCTGGTCTGCGCCCGACTCTCTGGCTGTGGCCTTCGCCCTGCTCGTCGCGGTTATGATTCTCATCGCGGACCTCGGCCCAGCTCGCGCTACCTCGATGGCCTATGGCTACTCGCGCCTGGACGGCCGCCGGACCTTCCACTCATGGCACAGGGTCGTCGAACGCGGCTGGCCATGCCCGGCCTACCGCCTTTTCACGGCTACCTACGACCCGCCCACGTTGACCATCTGGGATGAACACTATGCCTGCAAGACCGCGCCCTCCGACGCCGGCGCCCTGTCGTCGCGCGACCTGGAGCCTGCTCTTCTCGCCGCCGCTCAGGTCAGGTACACCGCCCCCGAGATCGTCTACAACCTCGTCGGCTCCTTCTTCATCGTCCTCGCCGCCTTCTTCGTCTCCAGAGCCCTGGCGCGAAAACTACTGTCCTCCATCCTTCGAAGACCAACCTAGAATTCGATACCCCAAGCCGTGGGCCGCCTGGACAATTCACCGCCGAGACGCCGCGGAATGCAGAGTAAGAACTTGTGCCAGTCTCTCCATGTACGCGTTCGTGGACAACCTGTGAGCCGCGGCAAGTTTCGAGAGCGCCGATAAAGTTGCCCGACATTCGCCCTTCTCAATTCTTGATACTTGCCGTGCTGTCAGCCCGCCAATCTCCGCCTGTGAAATCCTCAGCTCCTTGCGCAGCCTTCTAATCGCATGGCCGTATCTACGGTTGAAACCCTCGCCCTGCTGCCTGGCCTTGAGGGCCTCCGCAGGGCTCGCCGCCTCCAATAGTTGCTCCCACCCCAAGTGGACGTCCAAACGCGGCCAATAAATAAAACTGCCATCTTCATCAATCTCGAACTTGTCAAGATCATCGCGCGAATGGCCACGTAGCGACGGCATATCGCAGATCGGGATGCGCAGCCGCTTCAACGATGGCGAACCCACAACTCTAAGCTCGTTGCCTTCAAGCCTTGCATCGAGAATACCGTCCTTGTCCGTACCATGTGAAAGAGTGGCAAGTAGCCGTTTCACAATGGGAACGCTGCTCCGTTGTGCTGTTTCAAACATCACATGAACCCGTTCAGGGCTGTGGACTCCAACCATTGACATGTACTCCGGCAAGTTCTCCACCGACGCGATATCAGAACAGAGGAATATGAATCGCTTATCACCTGCTTGCTCAAAATATCCCTTGTCCACCTTCGAAATGCCCTCAACCCGGGACACCAGGAAGATTCTGCATAGCGTACCGAGGAGATGAGTCTTGCCCATACCTGGAGTGTCACAAAGAAGCAGTTGGACACGACGCCTGAGCTTGTGCTCCTCCGCTTTGAAGACCTCGAAGAGATCCTTATCGGGTGTCAGCAAAGCCGGTCGGTTAGCTGTCACGTTCATCGTCGTTCACCCTTACCTTTTGCTCCCATTGTCGGAGCAGCGCGGCACGGTTGACTGTGGCCATCTGCATCAACGCACGTTGGTGCTTGCCGGAAATGCTCTTCCTCCTCCATTCGCACTCGATCATCTCCTCCTCAGGCATGAGAAAGCTGACCTTCACTTGCCATTCTCCAGCCTTCTTGGCATGGAAGTGCGGAGGCCGATGGTCATCGGAGTAAAACCAACACTCGATCCCGGCCAGATGGAACGCCTCAACCTTCCCCATTGAGCGACCTCATCCAGCCCATGGTAGATGGCCTCCTGAGTTTTCGCCGCCAGCGCGCCAACCAACCTGTCAACAGCACTATACCCCATCCAGACATTGTGTGGAGTGCAAAGCTGGAAATGTCTGGTTCCGCGCGCTGAACCCCGAACCCGGAACCCTGAACCCTATCCCCTTCCGTTCTCCGCGTCTCTGCGTCTCGGCGGTGAACGTTACCTTCCTTCCCGGAACCGCTGCGCGATCGGCATCCGCCGCCCCGTCCCGAATGCCTTCGACGTGATCTTCAGCCCGGGCGGAGCTTGTCGCCGCTTGTACTCGTTCATATCCATCATCCGCAACACTCTCTTCACCACTTCCGCGTCGTACCCGCGCGCCACGATCTCCGCCATGCTTTTGTGCTCTTCGATGCTCGCTTTCAGAATCCCGTCCAGCATGTCGTAGGGCGGCAGCGTGTCCTGGTCGGTCTGGTTGAAGCGCAGCTCCGCAGTCGGCGCCTTGACGAGCGACGATTCCGGAATCGGCGGCTTCTCCGGGTGCAGAGCGTTCAGGTGCCGCGCCACGCGGTACACCATCGTCTTGTACAGATCGCAGATGACCGCCAGCCCGCCGCACATGTCGCCGTACAGGGTGCAGTAGCCGGTCGCCATCTCGCTCTTGTTGCCCGTCGTCAACAGCAGGCTGCCGAACTTGTTCGACAGCGCCATCAGCAGCACGCCGCGGATGCGCGCCTGCAGGTTCTCCTCGGTGACGTCTTCCTTCCGCCCCGCGAACAGCGGCGCCAGCACGTGCTTGAACGTTACGGCCAGTTCCTCAATGGGCACGACGTGGAACCCGATGCCGAGTTGCTCGGCCAGGTCCTTGGCGTCCCCGAGGCTTGCCGGCGCGTTGAACCGGCTGGGCAGCGCCACGCCGGTGACGTTCTCCGGCCCGAACGCCTCGGCCGCCAAGGCTCCCACCAGCGCGGAATCTATGCCGCCGGACAGCCCCAGCACGGCCGTCTTGAAGCCGCATTTGCGCGCGTAGTCCCGCGTCCCCACCACCAGCGCGCGATGCACCTCCTCCTCCACGCTCACCGGCGGCGAGATGGCAACCGTTGGTGCCGTGCCGCCAATCCGCAATCCGCAATCCCCAATCCCCAATTCAACGACCGTCACCGCTTCCTCAAAGGCCGGCCCGCGCGCGATCAGCGCGCCGCTCGCGTCGAACGCCATCGAACGCCCGTCGAACAGCAGATCGTCGTTGCCGCCGACCTGGTTGACGTACACGAGCGGCCGCGCGTGTTTGCGCGCCAGAGCGCCCAGCATGGCCTCCTTCACGGACTGCTTGCCAATGCTGTACGGCGACGCGGAGAGGTTAAGCAGTATCTCGGTGCCCCGCCCCACCAGTTCCTCCACCGGGTCGTACGTGTACTTGCGTGCACGCCAGAAATCCTTGTCGTTCCAGCAATCCTCGCAGACCGTCAGCCCGAGCTTCCTGCCCTTGAATTCCGCCACCGCCGGCGCGCGCGATTCCTCGAAGTACCTGTCCTCGTCAAACACGTCGTACGTCGGCAGCAGGCACTTGTCGCCCACCGCCGCGATACGCCCGTTCTCGATCAGCGCGCACGAATTGGACAGGGCGTTGCCCGCGCTGTTGCCGCGCCGCCGCACGCAGCCCACCACGACAGGCATGCCGCGCAAGTCAACGCACAGGCGTTCCAGAGCGCGGTCTTGTGCGTCGAGGAATGCCGGCTTCTCAAGCAGGTCGCGGGCCGGGTAGCCCAGCACGCACATCTCGGAGAAGATGGTCAATTCCGCGCCCCGTCCCGCCGCCTCCGTTGCCGCCGCGACGATGCGCGCACAGTTCCCGTCGAAGTCCCCGACGGTCGGGTTGATCTGCGCCAGAGCTATCTTCATGGGGCCGATATCTACCAGAAATCCGCGCGGACACAAAGCCTCTGTTCGTGCCACTGATTGTCCGTGCCGGCCTTTACGTCGCGTGGCCGGCTCTCAGGTTCTCGTCTCTGTCTGCACGGTATCCGCGCAGCGCCTCAGGAAGATGCTCTATATCCACGTCAATCTCCGCCCTGGGAGCGGCGAGCTTCGCATAGTACGCAAAGCGCGCGTTCCTCGTGACATCGAGCGCCGCAAGCGCCGCCAGACCGCTTCCTCCCGCATAGTGCGCGCTCACGACCTTCCGCGCTTTGACGTAGACCCGCCCCTCGCCGCCGGGGCCTTCGACCCACAGCATCCCGTCCTTGCCGGCCACCATGTGTAGCGTCGTGACCAGACCGAAATCACCCAGCAGCCCCTCCAGCAATGGCTTCAGCCCCTCGACAGCAGGTCCCTCGAGCGCCACCGCGCCGGGCCCCGGTTCGGCGGCCGCTGCGGCCGGGCGCTCCGGTTGCGCCTCGGGTGCCGCGTCGGCCACAGGGGCGGGGGCGGCCTCCGGTGCCGGCCTCGCCCCACCCCCCACCTCCGCACCGGGCCTGAACAGCGCGTCCAGTTGAGCGCCCCCCTCGAGCGCCTCGAAGCCGCGCCGCGTGCGCCGTGCGGCGGGCGGCGCGGGAGCGCCTTCGGCCGGCTTGACCGTCGCCGCGGCGCCCGGTTCGCGCGCCGGCGCGGTCTCCGCCTGTTGCTGCTGGGCCGCGACGATGCCGCGCAAACACACCAGCGCCAGGCGTGCCACGTCCGGGTCCCTGTCCTTGTGCAATCGCTCCAGCGTCTCGGCCGCGATCAGGTCCTTGTAGAAGGGCGCCAGCGCCTTGACTGCCGCGAGCAGCAGCGCCTTGGGCGCCGCGCCGGCCTCGCCACGCAGCACGATCGTGTGCCCGTGCGGCTTCAGCAGCGCCACCGCCGGTTCAATGACACCGCGGTTCCCCGCCGCGCTCAGCACCTCGAACACGACCGTCACCAGCGCCTCATTCGGCGCCGCCGACGACGCGGCCTTGTGCAGCAGGTCCATCAGGTAGGTTTCCCCTGCCGGTTCGCGCAACCGCGCCAGCGCCTGAGCCCACGTCTTGCGCCAGGCGGGATCGGCCTCCAGTTCCAGCGCCCCCTGCAGCACATCCACCGCCTCCACGCCGTCGCGCGCCATCACGACTTGCAGAGCGGCCTCGCGTACCTGCCTGTCCGCATGGCGCAGCAAGGCCGGCAACTGGGCCCACAGGCCGGTGTCGTCTTGCAGGATGGGGGCGAGCGCCAGCAGGCGCATCGCCGTCGCGCCGTCCTCTTCGCGCCCCAACTCGATGAAGAACAACTGCATGGCTTCGGGACCGATCTCCCGCAGGCGCGCTGCCAGAAGCTGCGCCTTCCCCGCATCCGGCTCGGCGCGGATTCGCGCCACCGCCGCGTTCCACGCTGTGGGCCCGAGCAGTTGCATCATGCGCGCGGCCGCCGCGCCCTGCTCTCCTTCCAGCACAAGCGCCTCCGGCAGCGCCTGCGCGAAGGCCGAGCTGGCCAGTTCCTCGCGGGTCTGCCGCGCGATGCTCGCCCCTTCCTCGCCCAACGCCAGCCGGCGGCTCTCTTCCAGGCTGGCGATCCATTCCAGGTGCTCCAGCGCGCGGGTGTGGTTCCCCTGGTTGTGATGCCGCTGGCAGCGTTTGCTCAGATGCTCCAGCAGCAGTTTCAGCACCTCGTCGGATGTCTCGTGCGTGCCGCTCTCCAGCAGCGCGTCTTCGATGATCCGCACGGGCGCGGACGCCTGCTCCAGCGACCGCTCCAGCAGGAACGACAGCCGCTCCACCGCCTTCATCCGCTCCCGCTTCGTGGTGGAGCGCACGGCGCCCACCACATGGGACGCCAGTTGCCCGGCCTCCTGGTCCATTCCCGCGACCGACAGCTCGTCAAACACATCCACGACCAGCGGGAACATGTGTTCGTTCAGCAACGTGCAGGGCGACTGCCGCAGGATGCCTGCCAGCCGGTCCACCGCGGCAACATTCTGCTGCGACGCGTGCGCCTCCACCAGCCACTGCGGCAGCAGGCCAAAGCACGACGACGTCAGCACCACCTGCGCCAGAATGTCCTCCGCGCGCTCCTGGTACGGACGCGTGACCAGTTCGATGAGCTGCCGCAGCGCCTGCCGCGCCGCGGCGTCCTCCCCCGCCCCGCTCTCCGGCAGGTGCTTCGCC
>JAPLOD010000301.1 GCA_026692735.1 Planctomycetota bacterium
ACCAAGGTCGTCGTCTACAACCGCCTCGACTACGCGCCCGGCCTGCACAATGCCGACAACCTCATCCTCCTGGCTTCCAACGATGACGAGTCCTGGAGCGAACGCTACGAGAACAAGGGGAAGCACTTTGGCGGGGTGAGCGGCGAGAAGCCTCTGGAGATAACCTTTGGCCCCGACGAGTTGCGTGCGCGGTACATCCGGCTCCAGGTGCGCAGCAGCACGCCGCTCTACTTCCATCTCGATGAAGTGGAGATCTACGGCCCCGCCGACCCGGCCAGGAACCTCGCCCTGAACCGTCCCGCCGACCAGAGCAGCACGAGCCAATGGTCCACCGCGAAGGTCGTGAACGCCGTTGCCGTTTCATCCTTCCCTACCGCGGCGGTCCTCGAACGGGGCCGACGCCTGGCGGCAGACCTGAAGAAGATGGGCGTGGACACACTGCCTCATGAAAGCGTCCTCGATGAAGTGGTTGCGAGCCTTAAGGCTCTGCGTGCGGACTCGCCGCCCGCAAAACACAAGGAGCTGTACCTCGAAGCGCGCTCCCGCGTCCGGCGGCTTGTCTTCTCCAACCCGCTGCTCAGCTTCGACAAGCTCATCTTCGTTAAGCGCTTCACGCAGGAGTCGTACCCCGATGTCTGCCTCAACCACATGCCGTGGGTGTCGCGGCCCGGCGGAGACATCTGCATCCTGACACGGCTTGCGCCGGACGGCGAAGTGCGGCCGTTGCTCAATGGCGCGCTGGGGCCTGGACACGTGCACGGCATGGACCTCTGGTGGGACGCTGACCGCGTGGTCTTCGGTTACGCCAAGGCCAAGAGCGACCAGCCGCCGAAAGGCTGGCTGGACCGCACCACGAGTTACCATCTGCGCCGCACCGAGGAGCCGACTCGCATCTTCGAGATCCGCACGGATGGCTCGGGCCCGCGGCAGTTGACCAGCGGCGAATGGAGCGACCTCGATCCGACCTACCTGCCCAGCGGCGACATTGCCTTCGCCTCCGAACGGTGCGGCTACTCGCTGCAGTGCAACGAATACGACAAGGACGAGACGAGCTGCAACCTGTACAGCATGCGGCCGGACGGCAGCGGCGTCCGCCGGCTGAGCGTCACCAAGGACGGCGACTACATGCCTCACACGCTGGACGACGGCAGCATCGGCTACACGCGCTGGGAATACCAGGAACGCGGCTGGGCCCACGTGCAGGCGGTCTGGGTAGTCCGGCCCGACGGCACGGGGGCCGACGCGCTCTTCAAGCAGCACTTCAATGACCCCTGGGCCATCGAGGATGCCCGCTCCATCCCCGGCAGCGGCAAGCTCCTCGCCATCGCGACCGGCCACCACACGCTGGCCGCCGGGCCCGTCGTGCTCATTAATCCGAATGCCGGCATCAACAACCCGGCGGGAATCGGCATCGTCACGCCCGGCGTCCGCCCGCCGGAAGGCGGCATGTCGGGCACACCCGTGCCGGAAGGCGGCGTCGCGGATGCCGGCGGCTTCTACATGACGCCCTGGCCGCTGTCGGAAAAGTACTTCCTGGTCTCCTACGGCTACGGCGGACAGACCGATCCAGCGGGCTATGGCCTCTATGTCATTGACGTCTTCGGCAACAAGGAACTCATCTACCGCGACCCGCGCATCTCGTGCTTCATCCCTATCCCCCTGCGCCCGCGACCCAAGCCGCCCGTGATCGCGGGCATAACCGACGCCGACAAGCCCAACGCTACATGCGTCGTCACGAACGTGGGCCTCGGCGTGGACGGCGTGCCGCCGCAGGCGATCCGCTATATCCGCATCGCGCAGGGCGTGGCCTGGCCCTACGACAACCAGCGCGGCGGCCAGCGCTACGCGGAGAAAGGGAAGCCCAACAGTTGGACGCCGGTGCGCATCCTCGGCACCGTCCCCGTGGAGTCCGACGGCAGCGCGCACTTCAGTGTGCCCGTGGACACCGCCGTCTACTTCCAACTGCTTGACGAGAACCAGATGGAATTGCGCCGCATGCGCTCCTTCATCAGCTTCCAGCCCGGCGAAGTGCGCGGCTGCGTCGGATGCCACGAGACGCGCGCCATCGCGCCGACGTTTGGCGCAGGCACCATGGCTCTCAGCCGCGCGCCGTCAACGCCCCAGCCGCCGCCGTGGGGTGACGTCCCCGTCAGCTTCCTGCGCGACATTCAGCCGATTCTCGACAAGCACTGCGTGAGCTGTCATAGCGGCCTCAAGCCGGAAGGCGGCAATGACTTCTCCGGCGGACTCACCGCCGAGCACAACGTGGCGTTCGGCACGCTCATCAACCGCAAGCTCGTGGCCTATTCCGACCCGGACGACGACGCCAAGATCACGCAGCCCTTGGCGTTCGGATCGCACAAGAGCAAACTGGTGGCGACGCTGCGCAAAGACCCCCACACGAAGGACGCGCCGCTCTCCAAGGACGAGTGGCTGAAGCTCGTCACGTGGATTGACGCCAACGCCCCGTACCATGACGGTTTCGTCAACAAGCGCCCCGACAAAAAGCCCTATGACCTCGCGGCCGATGCCGACCTCGCGCGCACGCTCAAGGCCGCGCACGCGAAGCGTTGTGCGGCGTGCCACAAGGTGGATGAAGTCTCGCGGCTTTCGTGGATCAACCTGCGCCGCCCGGAGCAGAGCCTCTTCTTGTCAGCGCCGTTGGCGAAGGAAGCCGGGGGCGTAGCCAAGTGCAAGGAGAGCGTCTACAAGGACCAGACCGACCCCGAGTACCAGGCGCTTCGCCAGGCCGTGGAGGCGGCCGTCAAACGCGCGTGGGACAACCCGCGCCGTGACCTGAAGGCGCTGTCCCGGTAGGCGGGACCGAGAGCCGTGTGCATCACCGGACTTGCTGAGGCAAAACGCCGATACCTGAACTGTGGGGGACAGTTTGGGGAGCGGCGACATGGCAGAGCAGACACCGGAATGCAAAGCACGGCGGGCGAAGTTCCTGGAGGAAGCCGGGGCGGC
>JAPLOD010000302.1 GCA_026692735.1 Planctomycetota bacterium
GGATCCGAGTGATGAGCGCCTCGCCAGCGGCGGGATCGCCCTCCTCCAGTTCGAGTTCGCAACCCGTGACAATGCGCCCGTTCAAGCCGGAGTTCCGGTAGCTGAAGCCACACTGCTCGCCGCGCAGCTCCACCGCCGTGCCGTCGCGCTCCACGCCCCGCACGCGCCGGACACGCGCGCCGATCTCGCCGTGCTTCCCGCCGGAATTCATGCGCAGCGCCGCGCCGACCGTCCCCGGTATGCCATACAGGCACTCCAGGCCGCGCAGCCCCTGCGCCACGCTCCACTTCACGAGGCCCGAGAGGCTGTGCGCCGAACCGACCCGCACGCTCGTCCCCACACGCTCGACGGAGCCGAAGCCGCTGCGCGGCAGGCGCACGATCATCCCGTCAACGCCGGCATCAGCGGCCAGCAGGTTGGAGCCGTGCCCGAGGGACCGCACCGGCAGGCCTGCGTCCGCGGCGCGGCTGAGCACCTCGCTCAGCGCCGCCTCATCCGGCGGCGCCGCCAGAAACCTGGCCGGCCCGCCGACGCGATACGAGGTCATGCGCGCCAGCGGCACGTTCTCGCTGACAAACTCTTCACAGCCGCGATACCAGCTCATCCGCCGCCCTCGTCACGTCTCCAGCGCCCTGCGTCACCACGGTGTCGCCCGGCTCGGCCCATTGCAGCAGCATCCCGACCGCTGCGGCCCTGTCATCGGCGGTGACCACGCGGACGCCGCGCGCGCGGATCGTCTCCGCCAGCGCGTGGTGATCAGCGCCCGGGATCGGTTCTTCGCTCGCCGCATAGACCGGCAGCAGGAACAGCGCGTCCGCCGCCTCAAAGCACGCCGCGAACTCGTCCATCAGCGCGGCGGTGCGCGTGTAGCGGTGCGGCTGGAACAGCACGCCCAGCCGTTTCCGCGTGGACTGCCGCGCCGCGCGCAGAGTCAGCGCGATCTCCGCGGGATGGTGGCCGTAATCGTCAATCACGCGCACGCCGCGCTTCAGTCCCTTGATCTCGAAGCGGCGGCCGACGCGTTCCACTGTCGCCAGCGCCTGCCGGATGTCTTCCTCGTCCAGGCGCAGATGCCAGCCCGCACTGATGGCCGCCAGCGCGTTCAACACGTTGTGCTCACCCGGCATCGGCAGGACGACGTCCGGCCAGAACGATGACGGCGTGAGAACGTCGAAGCGCCAGCGCAGTTCCTCCGCGCGCAGGTTCATGCCCCGCACGTCGCAGTGCGGCGCGAGCCCGTACGCCAGGAACGGCCGCCGGCATTCCTCGCTCGCCCTGGCCAGGACGCGGCGCACGCGCGGGTCGTCGCCGCAGCCGATCAGAACGCTGAGGGGGTCCGCGGCGTTCGTCGAACCCATGAAGCGCGCGATGGCCTCCTCGATGGCCTCGATGCTGCCGTAGTGTTCCAGATGGTCGTTATCAATGTTGGTCAGCACGGGGATGCTGGGCACGACTTCGTGCAGCCGGTTGTCGGACTCGTCCGTCTCAGCCACGAACTCCGCCCCGCGCCCGATGCGCACGTTCCCGCCCAGAGCTCTCGCCACGCCGCCCAGGAGCACCGACGGGTCGCGGCCCGCGGCGATCAGCATGTTCGCGATGAGCCACGTGGTGGTGGTCTTGCCGTGCGCGCCCGTGATGCATATGGCCCGTGTGCCGCGCGCGATGCGCCCCAGCATGTGCATGCGCACGCTCACCGCCTTGCCGGCGCGAAGCGCCGCCCGCACTTCCGGATGCGACGGTTCGACGGCGGCACTGTACACCAGTTCGTCGCAGTGCGCGGCGTGCGCGGCGCTGTGGCCGGTGATAATGTGGAGGCCCTTGGCGCGCAATGCCGGGACCTGCCCGCCGCTGGAGCAGTCGCAGCCGCTGACGATCGCGCCGCGCGCCGCACAAAGCTCCATCAGGGCGCTGACGCCAATGCCGCCGGCGCCCATGAAGTGGATCCGTTTGCCGCTGAAGCCGTCAGCGCGCGCGCTCAACCGCTCATGCCGCGCGGCACGCTGGGGTGCGGGAGATCTCACGGCGCACAACGCGGCCGGGCATTCCTCGGCAAGCAATGCACTAGGATGAACGTCTCCGGCCATGCGCGTACGCCCCTTGCTTTCTCAGGCAACCCCCGACACAGGGTCGTCCATCCTGGCGGGGCCCGAAGGACCGGCAGGCGGCAACGGGGAACGGGCCTGGTCCGGCCCTTTCACCAGCGCGGCCAGCCGCGCGATGGTCTCCACCGCCGACTGGGGTGTGGCCAGCGAAGAGGCCGCCATGGCCATCCTGCGGCGCCGCTCCGGCTGCAGGATGGCGTCGGCCAGGCGCTGTGCCAACCGGTCAATCTCGATGTTCTTCTGGACCATCATCCAGCCCGCGCCGCGAGCCACGAAGACCCTGGCGTTCTCCACCTGGTGGTTGTCCGCGGCGAAAGGATACGGCACCAGCACCGAGGGCAGCGCGAACGCCGTGAGCTCCGCCATCGTGGTTGCCCCCGCGCGCGCCAGCACCACGCTCGCCTGCGCGTACAGGTCCTCCATCGCTTCACCGGGCAATTGGCGGCCCGGCTGGGGCGCTCGATCGGCGAGCTGGCCTCGCCCGCCCGCGGCCGCGAACGTCTCCACCGTGCGCTGGTCATCGTCGCGCCCGGCGATGATGACCATGCGCGCCCCGGGCACGATCTGCTTGAGCTTCGGCCAGACCCGGACCGCGATGTCGTTGAGCGCCCGTGCGCCCTGCGAACCGCCCACGACAAGGATTGTCGGTTCGCTGCTGGTCTCGGCCGCGCCGGTGTTGCGCTGCGTGGCCAGCCTGGCGGCTTCGAGCACCTTGCGGCGCAGCGGATTGCCCACGTGCTTTACGATGCGCGAATTGGGGAACCGCCGCGCGGCTTCCGGAAACTGCACGCCGATCTCGGCGGCGAAGCGCGCCAGCAGGCGGGTCGTGCGGCCCGGTATAACGTTCTGCTCCAACAGCATGCACGGCACTTCCACGCCCCAGCCGGCCAGGACGGGCAGAGCGGACGCATAGCCGCCCAGCCCGACCACGGCATCGGCGCGGAAGCTCAGGATGGCGCGCCGGGCCTGCAAGTAGCCCTTGCAGGCCCGCCACAGTTTCCGTGGGCCCGTCAGACTCAGGAAACCGCCTTTCAGTGAGGGCAGCAACTCCAGGCGATAGCTGTGCCGCGGGATGATGCGCTCCTCAAGCCCGCCGCGCGCACCCATGAACAGGACCGCATGGTCGCCGCCTTGTGACAAGAGCTCTTCGGCCAGCGCAATCCCCGGAAAGAGATGGCCGCCCGTCCCGCCGCCCGCGATAACCAGCCGCATGAGAAACCTTCTCCCCCAGACCGTTATCTGAACAAGAGTTCCGTTCTGTGTGTATCGGCCACCTTTCGCTGCAACCACAGCGGCATTACGCGGGTTGCGCCGTGGCGCAAGCCGCTGGCTTGCGTCCGCAATCCGGCGGATTGCGCTACGTGGCAGGCTTCAGGGCTCTGAGCAGCGTGCTTTTCCGCCGCGGCGTGGCGCCCAGCGTCGCGGGCAGCGTGTCGCAGGCCGGGTGCGCGGCCACGTTCAGCAGCAGGCCGATGGCGGCGAGCGTGAAGACCAGGGACGAGCCGCCGTAGCTCACCAGCGGCAGGCTGATCCCCTTCGTGGGCATCGAGTGTGTGACGACCGCGACGTTGATCGCGGCCTGGAAGCCGATGCACAGCGTGACGCCCAGCGCGAGCAGGCTTCCCAGCAGATCAGGCGCGCGCGCCGCCACGCGCCAGCCCTGGACCACCAGCAGCGCGAACAGCAGCAGCAGCGATATCGTGCCGATGACGCCGAACTCTTCGCCGATCAGCGCGAAGATGAAATCGTTGTGGGCTTCGGGAAGGAAGAGCAGTTTCGAATGGCCCTGCCCCAGCCCGACGCCGAAGACGCCGCCCGATCCCTGCGCCATCATCGCCTGCGAGATCTGGTAACCGGCGCCCAGCGGATCGCTCGAACCGTGCAGCCAGTTCTCCACGCGTGAGCGGATGTAGCCGAGCTTGTTGTACGCCACGAGCGCCATCAGCGGCGCCGTCACGGCCAACGCCGGCAGCACGAAGCGCAGCCGCACGCCGCCCGCGAACAGCAGGGCCCCCAGCACGACGGCCAGCAGCGCCGCTGAGCCCAGGTCGGGCTCCAGCGCCGTCAAGACCACGATGACCGCGACGCACGCAGCACCCGGCACAAAGCCTTCCTTGAACGTGACGATCTTCTCGCCGGTGTACGCGATCCAGCCCGAGATGCCCAGGATCATCAGCACCTTGACAGCTTCGGACGGCTGGAATGTCAACCCCGCCAGGGAGAACCAGCGCCGCGCCCCGTGGCTCTTCGCGCCCAGCCCGGGCACCAGCACCGCGCCCAGCAGCAGCACCGCCACGAACACGAACCAGCGCCAGTGGCGCGCGATGCAGTGGTAGTCGCACACGCTGGTGAAGGCCAGCGCCAGGCATCCGGCGAGCAGGTAGATGGCGTGCCGCTGCAGGAAATACGTGGGGACGCCGAACCTCTTCTCCGCGACAACGAAACTCGCGCTATAGACCATCACCAGTCCCAGCGCCAGCAGGGCCCCCGTGATGATCAGGATTGTGCGGCGCGGCGCATCCATGCTTACTTCCTTTTCACCGCAGAGACGCAGAGTACGCGGAGAACAGCATGGAACCACAGATGCACGCAGATAAACTTGGCGCGGCGGAGCCGCAGCCAAAGGGAGGCAAAGGGTTCCGGGTTCAGGGTTTCGGGTATCGGATCAACAACGATGAAGACACTGCTCTTCGACAGCCCGGCCACGGACCCAAAGGAGCCGGAGCATAGGAGAATCTTCGTGCGCAACGAAGAAACCAACTGTTCGCAGTGCAGATAAGGCCATGACGACGAGTATCCGTGTTCATCTGTGTTCATCTGTGGTTGCTTCTCTCTGTGTCTCGGCGGTGAAACATCCCGGTTACCGGATCCTCAGAGCGGCCACACTGAAAACGGCCAGCAGCGCGGAGACGATGAAGAAGCGCGTCACGATTTTTGTCTCCGACCAGCCGGCTTTCTCGAAGTGATGGTGCAGCGGCGCGATGAGGAACACGCGCCGGTGGAAATACTTGTAGGAGACAATCTGGATCAGCACCGAGAGCGCCTCGACGACAAAAACTCCGCCGATCAGCACCAGCAGCAGCTCCTGCTTCACGCACAGCGCCACCAGCCCCACCAGCCCGCCCAACGGCAGCGATCCCGTGTCCCCCATGAAGACCTCCGCCGGATGCGCGTTGAACCACAGGAAGCCCAGACACGCCCCGGACAGGGCGGCGCACACGACGGCGAGCTCCTCCGCGCCGCGCACCCGCGGGATCCCAAGGTGCTCGGCGATCCCCGCATGTCCCGCGAAATAGGCGATCAGGCCGAACGCCACGGCGACCGTGATGACGCACAGCGTCGCCAGGCCGTCCAGGCCGTCCGTCAGGTTGACCGCGTTGGAGCTGCCCGTCATCACGACCGCCGCCCACAGCACGAAGAACAGGCCGAGCGCCGGCCAGCAGGCGGAGTCCGTGAACGGGATCACCAGCTTCGTGGCGAGCGGCTGCTGGCCGTACAACGTGAGGCACAGGCCCGCGCCGGCGCCGACGATGAACTGGAAGAACAGCTTCTCGCGGCGCGTGAGACCGTCGGCTTTGCTGTGCGTCAGCTTGATGTAGTCGTCGTAGAACCCGACCAGCCCCAGCGCCAACATGGTGAAGAAACACAACGGCATGAAGACGATGTCCAGCCGGCACCACAACAGCATGGTGAGCAGCGTGGCCGCCAGCAGGATCAGGCCGCCCATGGTGGGCGTGCCGCTTTTCCCGGCGTGCTTCTCGATGAGGAACTCGCAGTCTTTCTTCTTGACGTTCTCTTCCACTTTCTTCCGCCGCAGGTACGCGATCACCGGCCGCCCCAGCGTCACGCAGACGACGAACGCCGTCACCGCGGCGAACGCGGCGCGAAAGCCGACAGACTTGAAGACGGACAGAAAGCCCCACCACTCCGATGCGAGCAGGTGCAGATAGTAGAACACTGGCGCCAAGTCCTCACAAGCTGAACGCTGGCTTCCAGTATCGGCACGATGCTGCCCGCGACGCACACAAATCGCCGACTGCGCCCCCTTCCCGAGAGCGGGCAGAAGGCCGGCGCAGGGAAGGCGGAGCGCCTCGCTCCGGCAAGCCCACGCGGGGCGAGGGGCGCCGCAAAGGGAGCCCTTCCCGGGACGCCAGAGCGACTGGCGAGGCGACCTGCGGAAGCCATATAAGGACGCGATTCCGGGGTTTTCTGAGGGCAAGCGCCCTAAGATTTTTTCTGTGGCTTTCCCGTCCAGGCAAGCAGAAAACACAACTAATAGTAGTGTCATACCGTCGTTAGACCCATGTAATTGTGTATTCATAAGACGTTGATTTTCTTGAACTTAGCTCTTGACTATCATCTTAGTGTGCGGTAGTTTTCTTTTACCTGTTGTAGTGATAGTAAGTGAATAAACGTGAAGGCGGAAGAATATGAGTGACAACGCCACGGTATCCGCGAACGCTTCTGCTCGAACGCCGCAGGATCGCGCCACGTTCTACGGCGTGCACTACCGGGAAGTGACCGGTCGCAACCAGGTCGCGATCCCCAAGCAGTTCAAACGCGCGATGGAAGAAGCTCAAGAAGGGCAACTCCTCGTGATGCGCTGGCAGAAGGAACCGTTCCTCCGCCTGTACACCAAGAAACAGTTCGACAAGAAACTCGACGAGGTGAAGTCAAATCCGGGTCTGTCGCTTGAGCAGCGCGCGTTGTCCGCCGCGTGGATGGCCAAGGCCGCTGAGCCTGTCGAGCCGGATTCGCAGGGCCGGTTTGTGCTGCCGGCGAAGTGGATTGAGGCGCTGGGCTTCAAGGACGAAGTCGCGTTCTGCGGCGCCTTCACGTTCATCGAAGTATGGCCCGCGGACGTGCACCGCGAGACCGAGAAGGCAGAACCGAAGGAACTGGCGCCGCTGGGCGCGGCGCTGACGAGCATTCTCAATATGTAGGACCATCCCGCGCGGGGGCCGCGGGGTGTTGACAGGGACGCAGTGTGGAGCTGGGGGAACAGGGGTTTCAGGCCATGAGAAGCCAACATTCAGAGTTCGACAGGGTGAAGACACATCTGACTGCGCGTGGCAGTCATACGCCCGTCTCGGGTGAGACACGCGACGATCTGGAAACGCTCGTGCGCCGCTATGATGAGGTGCGCAGCCTGGGCCGCGAATACGGCGGCGTTGAGCTGTCGCCTTACATGAGCAGTCTGATGCGCGTCTCCGGTGTCAGCGCGGGGAACCTCGTGACTGCGGGCGCGTCGGTCGCGGCTGGCGTATAGCGCGGCGCAGTTCAGCCTTGGCAGGTTTCAGGTCGTCGCTCGTGCGCGCCTGCCTGGAACTTGAACCCGATGTCTGATGCACACTCTCTTCCCACTGTACCTGGGCTCGCCGGGCACCGCAGCGTACTCCTGACAGAAGTTATCGCTCTGCTCAACCCGCAGCCCGGGCAGTGCGTCGTTGACTGCACGCTCGGCGCCGGCGGCCACAGCGCGGCGTTGCTGGAGCGCCTCAAGCCCGGCGGCCGCCTCATCGGCCTCGATGTTGATCCCGAAGCTCTCGCCATCGCGCGCGCCCGCCTGACGCCGCTGGCCGAAGCCGCACACGTGGCGCTGGACATAGTCCAGGCAAATTTCAGGCGTGTCGCCGCAGTGCTGCAGGAGCTCAACGCCCCGCCTCCCAACGGCATCCTCGCCGATCTCGGTGTCAGCTCGCTGCAGTTCGACAGACCCGAGCGCGGTTTCAGTTTCCGCTTCGACCAGCCGCTCGACATGCGCATGGACCCCACGCTCCCGCGCACTGCCGCCGACATCCTGCGCGAGGCCAGCGAAGCCGAGCTGGCGGACATCCTCTTCCACCTGGGCCAGGAATACAGGGCGCGCGCCGTCGCCAGAGCAATCGTGGCCCGGCGCCGAGAAGAGCCGCTGACCACAACGGGCCAGCTTGAGGCGCTGGTGCGGCGCGCGCTGCGCATCCGCGGCCATCGCCGCATCCACCCCGCCACAAAAACGTTCCAGGCCTTGCGGCTGGCGGTGAACCATGAGATGGACGTTCTCGCGACTTTTCTGAGCGAGGCGCCGGAGCTGCTTGCCCCCGGCGGCACGCTTGCGATCATGACCTTTCATTCGCTGGAAGACCGCCAAGTCAAACAACGGTATAAAGCTTTGGCCGCAACAGGACGATTCCAACTACCAGTCAAGTTCGTGCGCCCGGGCGCCCAGGAGCTGGGGGAGAACCCTCGCAGCCGCAGCGCCAAGCTGCGTGGTCTGAGAAGGAGCTGAACGCCGCACCATGAACGGCCGGCACTTCATCCTGTTGGGAGTCATCGCCTGCACCGGCCTGGTGTCGGTGCATGATGGCCAGGAGCAGGTCGAGCTCTGTTACCAGATCGGCGCGCTCGACAAAGAACTCCGTGAGATTCGCAGCCAGATCGCGTTGTGCAAGATCCAGCACCTGGCGCTGCAGTCCCCGCACGCCGTGACGGAGCGGGCTACCGAGCTGCGGCTGAAAGTCAGGCCGGTCACTCCGCCGGCGGTGGAAGTCGGCGAACCACGCCTGCCGCCAGCCGAGGTCACGCGCTCCCTCGGTTCACCCCAGGGCGCGAGGCCGG
>JAPLOD010000303.1 GCA_026692735.1 Planctomycetota bacterium
CAGCAGCCGGGCCTGCTCCAGATACAGCAGACTGGCGCCGCACGCCGTTAGGAACAGGCCGTACCCCAGGAACGCGGAGAGAATGTGCACGGCCAGCAGGCGGCCGGCGGGAAAACCAGGATACACCCCATGCTTGTCGAAGAAGTGCGACAGCCCCAACAGAATGCAGACCAGCGGCAGCGCCAGCGCGCCGAGCGAGCGCACCGCGCATACCGCCAGCGCCACGAGATAGCTGAAGCTCAGCGCCCACGCCAGCAGTCCGCAGATATCGGACGGGCTGTTGAAGAAGTGCGTCTCGCTGAGTATGCAGCCGACCCCGATGCTGGCGGTCTTCAGCAGCAGGCCCGCGCCCGCCAGCACGAACTGGAACACACTGCTGCGCAGCGCCTCCACCCAGAAGCCGGCGATCGCCGCCACGGCGCCAAGCGCAAAACAGACCAGCGCGGCAAACGACAATGTCTCTGCAGTCACGGGCGTCCTCCGGGCGGCGCACCGCGCGCAGCCGCAGGACGCGCGGCCCCGCGGTCAACTGCTGCGGCGATCGTTCTGTCCATGTCTCGTGCGGCCCGGGCCACGCCGCGCCGCTGTATCAACCGCGCCCAGCGCGGCGCCGCCAACTGGCGCAGCAACCTGCGCCGCCGGGCAGGATCGGCGATCTGCTGCAGCACGGCCGGGCGCCGCTCCTCCAGCAGCGCGGCCTGCCGGCCCCACTCCGGCCCAACGCTTTTCTCGATCCGTTCGCGCAGCGCTCTGGCCAGCGCTGCGGATGCGCCGCCGGTGGAAATGGCGATGCAGACGTGTCCCCGGTGTACCGCGGCCGGCACCTGCATGTTGCCGGCCGCCGGCGGCGCGGCCACGTTGACCCAGAGGCCGCGTGCTTTCGCCTGTGCAGCAATCCGCGTGTTCAACGCCATATCGCCGGTAACCGCAAAGACAACCCTCTGGTACTTGAGGTCGGAGGGCCGGAAGCGACGCCGCACCAGGCGCAGGCCCATTCTCCGCCGCAGGCGCTCGAACGAAGTATGGAATGCAGGCGCCACGGCGGTCACAGCGGCTCGCGCGCGCAGCAGTGAACGGACTTTGCGCGCCGCAACCGCGCCCCCGCCAATTACCAGCACCGGCACTTCGCGCAGGTCAAGACTGGCCGCATACAGGAAGTGTTCGCCTGACCTTGCCAAAGGCCGGACCTCTGCCCCAACGCACAGGCGCATTGTAACCGGGGCGGGGTGTGAGTCGAGGGTAGTGGGGCGATTTGCATAGGCTCTTACGGTCCGTACACCTGGATTTCGTTCAGGCCCGCGCCAATGCCCCAGTACTTCGTCACAACCACGCGCACGAACTTCACGCCCCGCACCTCGGGGAAGCCGATCTCCTTCCACCCGTCGCCGAACGGCACCGTCAGGCCCGGCTCCAACATCCCCGCAAAGGTCGGCGTGTAGCGGCTGAACCACTTCGGCTCAGCGAAGGCCTGCTTGAAGGGCCTGTCGCACACCTTGCCGAACGCGTCCTCCTTGCTGGCCAGCAGCTTCCGCTCTGCATCATAGAGTTCGACCTTGAAGGTGTGGGTGGCGAAGTCGTTCAGCCCCGCGTTGCTCGTGTTGAGCAGGCGCACGAGGTCCACCGTCTCCGGCTTTTGCAGCGCCACTTCAACCCAGCCCAGTTGCCCTTCCGGCAGCAGCCAGTAACAGGGCTTGACATACAGAGGGAAGCAGCGGCGGTCGTTCAGCAACGAGTCCTTTCCCGCGCCGTAGCCCGCCAGGCCCGAGGACCACACGATGCCCAGCGTGTAGTCCAGGTGACCGTCGGCGGGGTACTCAGCGGTCTGATTGTCGAGCACGTTGGCGGGCGGGAAGCGCTCATCGCGTGTGGCCGATGCCGACGCGGCGGCGCCCGCGGCCATGTTCCGGCGGCCCTTCCTGGTGAGCGCGTCGCGCTGCGCGGCAAGCTCGTCCAGCACAGGCTTCAGGCCGGCAAGCAACTGCCGCGCATTCGCGTCGCTGTTGGTCTTGAGCGCGCCGGCAGGAGCGGCCTGGCCGTCTCTGGCGCCGAATTCCGCCACTGTTTTCCCGCCGTCTGTGCGCCGCAGGCTCATCCGGCCCTCGGCCGGCACGGCGATCTCGTCCACAGCGCCGTTGGCATGCGAAAGGAACACGCGCCCTTCGCGCGTTTCGATCTTCGGCGGCGCCGCGTTCTTATCCAACGGCACGACCAGTGTCACGAATCGCTGCTGGGGTGTGCGGCGGGGCTTGCCCACGGGAACGACCTCGATCGGGCTGAGCCACAGCTTCCCAAGCTGGAAGTAGTGCGCGCCGCCCACCGCGCGGAACGAAGCCCGGCAGGCGACGGCGCCCTCGGGCGCATCGAAGTACTGCACCGTCTCCGTCCAGTCGTGCGTCAGCGTATCGGACAGCGGCGCGCCGAGTCTGAGCGGATCGGGATGGCCGTACTTCGTCACCGGCTTGGCCAGGACGCGCCCCTGCGCATCCAGCAGCTCCAGGCCAAGCTCCCACGCCGTGGCCTCGTAGACGCGGTACTTCTCCTCCTTGGCCTTCAGAGACCAGCGATACCGGACGCCGCCGGTCAGGCCTGTCACGGTTTGTGAGCTGAAGGTCTTCTCCGTCGGCGGCTTCTCCATGTACAGGGCGCCTTGTTCGGCAACGCCGAGGCCCGCCCAGGCTGTCGGCGGGACAATCACGGTCTTGGCGTCGGCGGCCTCATAGCCGCCCGCGACGGCGCGCAGCATCTGCGTATTGTGGTCCATCTGGTAGCTGACGTGCGGCTGCCCCGGAATGCCGTGCTGCTCAATGGCGACGCTCGCAGGCGTCACGAACTGGATCCATAGATCGGCGTTAGGCCGTTCCGCGCGCACGGCTGCGGCGCCCTGCGGGACAAAACGCCCGTAGTTGCCGGCCCGATTGGCGACGCTGTTCCACAGGTGCCAGGTCCACGCATACCAGTGGGGCCTGCCGTCCTTCGGCTGCACGTCATCCACAAAGACGAAATAGTCGCCCGTGCCGCCTGAGGCGCGGGCATAGAGAACGCAGCGTTCGCGCTTGGCATAGTGCTGGTAGCTCTCCCGCTGCCCTGCCTGAGCATAGTACGTGACGTTGCTGTAACCCGCTTCCGCGCGGAAGAAAACGAACTGCGGCTCCGCCGACGCTTCCTTGATGATCATGCTGGGCGCGAACGGCTCGCCCTCCATCTCGACGCCCGTTTCCGCGATCTGGTACTGATGCCACGGGTAGTGCCAGGAGAGGCCCGCAGTCGTGCAGAGGATTTCCTTTTTCGCGCTCAGGAACATGTCGCCGTTGAAGTACAGGTATGTTTCGCCGAAGCCGTAGCCGCTGCGCACGCCGGCCATGCGATCGGTGAACAGCGCCAGCGCCGTAGGTGGCTGCGGCGCGGCGAGGAGCTTGTCGTCCCACCAGGCGATCTTGAGCACTTCGGTGAGCGCGGCCTGGTGTGCATCGGCCGCCCTGATCTTATCGGGCCGGATCATCAGTTTGCTGGCGAAGTAGTGCGCGGGCGACTCGGGGCAACGCGCCGCGTAGTCCAGCCACCACGGCCCGCAGTAGGCCTCGTGCGGCAGTTCAATGGGCTTGCCCGCGATGACGCCCACGAGAACCGTTTTCTCGTCCTTGGCCGGCACGGGATTGAGGCGAATCGCGTCCGCGAACATTCCCACGGGCGGGACAGTGCTTTCGTGCACCAGCGGGTAGTAGGTAGCCTGGTCGAAGCCCGGATGCGCGCGCAGGTCAATGCCTCGCACGTTGTACAACGCCGACGCGGCGGTGTAGAGGTTCTGCGTCGAAACCGACCAATACCCCGGCATCCCGGCTTCAAGCCCCTGTCCCATCCAGCCGACGTCGTGGGTGATAGCCCAGTGGTAGGTCTGCAGCACGCTGTTGAACCAGATGCCGTTCTCCGGCACGGCCTCTCCGACGAACACGCTGCCGACCACTGCGGCGGCAAGAGCGTTGTTGCCCTGGTTCAGCGAGCGCAGGTGATACAGGCCCATGCCGGGTGTGTGGAGGACGAGACGAAAATACGGCTCAACGCATTTCTCGGCGAGCACCTCGCGTGCGTGCTGGCGTTGCGCGGGGGTGAGCGTCTCCCAGACGCAATCGGCGACCAGCACGAGGTTGCGGCTGACGATGCCGAAGTGTATCTGCGGCATGTGCGAGCCGGCCCAGGGAAACCACCCGAGGCGATTGGTCTTGGCGCATTGCTCGAAGACGTCCCACGCCAACTCGGCGTACTTGTGCTCGCCCGTCATCAGGTACACAAAGGCCGCGCAGGGAGCGCCGCGAGTGGCATACTCCTCAAGCACGCGCCCGGCTTCCTTCCCGCCGTCCGGCAGAAACTGCTGGGGCACAAACTCGGTGCTAAGGTCGAGGAGCTTGGGCGCAAGCTCCTCGATGCGCAGGCGCGCCTTGTCGCCGGGCCATTGCGCCACCGCGGTGTCGGCGCTCTTGACGATCTCGGCGTAGACGCCCTGGCACGGCGGGCGCCGGACATTCTCACGCAGGCGCGGCACGGCATCCGCCTTGAAGAACACGCCGACGCCCGGGCCTGGCAGCCCAGCGGCGGTTTCAGCCGCCGGGAGACGAAGCACGCAGACGGCGGCCAACAGACAAGTGGCAGCGCGCATAATTCCCCCGCAGGTCAGCTACCTATGAGTATACCCCCAGGCGCGCAGCTACACCGCTGGCAACCTGCTGATGTCCGAAGTGGAAGCTACGGCTCGCCGTGATTGCTAGGGAGACGTTCCGGGCGTCTCTTTTTGCCTGCGCGCCCAGTCGGGGGACCGCAACGCGGTGCGGCGCCGCTCCTCTTGTGGCGGGGGGGCCGGCACTGCCTCTTCCGCGCCACCGTTGCCGTCACCGGACAGCGCACGCCGCTGTTGCTGGATCAGATCCAGTTCCGGAGACGGCAGGCCGCCGAGGGCGGTGTGGTTATGCCTGATGGCCGGCTGGTCGGAGCGCTCGGAGCGCCCGAACGCCGCGGCGCCCATGACCGACTGCAGAGGGAGGCCGACGGGCAGCGGCGCTAGCGTCAGCTCGCGTTTGAGGCCGGCGCCGGGCGGGGCAGCCGTGACGCGGTTCCGGCCTTCGGCTTTGGACCGGTAGAGGGCCTCATCGGCGATCTGAATCAGCGTGCTCTTGTCCAGCGCGTCATCCGGGAAGCACGCCAGGCCAAAGCTGGCGGTGATGTGCAGCTTCTCGCCCTGAACGGAAAGGACCTCCATTTCCGAGACGGCCCGGCACAGACGCTGCGCCACCTCAAGCACCTTGGCCCGGTCAATCTCGATGAGGATAAGGACAAACTCCTCACCGCCGTAGCGCGCGACGAGATCCACGTTGCGGACCTGACGCACCAGCAGGCGCGAGAGTTCCTGGAGCACGCGGTCGCCGGTCTGGTGGCCGTAGCGGTCGTTGAAGCTCTTGAAGTCGTCCAGGTCCAGCATCACCAGGCCCAGCCCGCGGTGGCCGTAGGTCACGATGCGGTTGAGTTCCTGGCTGAGTTGGGCGTCGAAGTGGCCGCGGGAGAAGACGCCGGTCAGGTCGTCAATGATGGACCGCCGGTACAGGGCTTCATTGCGCAGACAGATGGCGAGCATCTTGCCCAGCACGTGAAGGAAATCGAGGTCCTCGTCGCCGTAGACCTGGCCGGCCATGCGCGGTCCGAGCAACAACATGCCCTCGAGCACCGCGCCGGGTCCTTCGACTTCCTGGACCAGCGGGACGACAAGGTCCATTCCCAGTTCCTCCAGTGCCGACACCTCGGGAGGACGGCTGGGAATCTCCGACATAAAGAAGCAGTAGCGGCGCTCCAGAGCAAGCCGGCAGATGGGGGAGTCAATGGGCAGCACGCATTCGGGAACGCGCATCCCCTGTGCCTCCGAACAGACCAGGTCGTGGTCCTCGGCTCGGAGGCGCCGCATGATGAGCAGCTTGGGCGCGGCGAAGTGGCCGGAGACGGTGCGCAGGAGGTAGACCTGCATGGCGACCACATCCAGTGCCCGGGCGGACGTCTGGCCCACGATCTCGAAGAGGGTGGAGAAATCGTGCTGCTGCTTGCGGAGACGGCGGCGCAGCACCTGCGCCTCCTGTTCCATCAGCGCCGACCACTTTCCGAGCCGCTGGATATCCTCCTGATTCCCGTTCGTGGCGCGCTGGCACAAGGCGGCCAGTTGCGGGCTGGGGCGAGGGGGGCCAGTTACGCCGGGCAGTCCTCCGCTGGACGCGGACGCAGTCGCCTTCGCTTGGCCGTTGGCAGACGCACCGCGACCGCCAGCGCCACCCGACGAGAGCGGCTGTTTCTCAGCGCTCATGCTTCTCCCCCGCACCACCCAGGAAACGGCGACGGCTGATCCGCCGGTGGCGCATCCTGGCACAGATACTATTCACAGCAAAACTCGTGTCAAATGCACTTTGTGCACACATGCAAACTGCTTGATGGCAGAGGACTTCCAAGCCCCTATCGCCGTTACCCCTTTGGCTAACAACTGGTTAGGATACACCGCCGTGCCTCACCCTGTCACTACAACATGCGGAATCTTCTCGTGGGGCGAGCCCGCCATTCCAGCCCCTCTGTCGCATCTTCCGCCAACACGCGCTGACTGCACACCCATTCTGGAGCAATGGCAGCGGTCGTTCAGCTCGTCAGGAACTTGGCACAGCATAAGAGCTAACGGAAAAAACAACGCGGCTGACGAGGCTTCTTTCCGTTACCTCTTAGTGCAGTATCTCGCCCTTCGTCACGTCGCCCGGAACGTCCAGAAGCTGGATGCTTGAGGCGGTCTTCATCGCCTTGCGGTCGGCGAAGGCCCACACGACCTTCTTGTCCGGCGTCACCTCGATGATATGCGGCGGAGTGCCGGCATTGTTGTGGCCGACCCAGTTGGTCACCACGGTGTTGCCATTGGGCAGACGCTGCAGGCCGGTCATGAACTTCAAGGTGATGCCGGGCAGCTCGGGGTTCTTGACTTCCCACACCGTCTTGCCTTCCTTGTCTGCCTCGAAGACCCGCGGCCCGCCCTTCGCATCGCCGCAGGCGATCAGCGTGTTGCCGCTGGGCAAGCGGATGCAACTGTGCGGTCCGCCGGCCGCGGGGATTTCCTTGACCACCTTCCCGTCCGGATCGTGCTCCTTTACGACGGCATCACCGTAGTACGCCACCAGATAGTTGCCGTTCTCCAGGCGGCGCGCGTTGCGGATGAAAGCGTGGCCGCCATCCTTGCCTTCCGGCAGGAGCCGGACTTCCTTCACGACCTTGCCCGTCGGGTCCACGTCGAGCAACCGGCCGGAATTGCACTCGCCGACGAAGGTGTTCCCGTTCGCCAGCCTCTGGCACGCGTAAATCTCACTCTTGGACTGGTACTCGAAGACGATCTTCTTCTCGCGCGTGACTTCCTTCACGCCACGGCCGGTGACAAACAGCAGGTTGCCGTTGGGCAGCACCCACAGGTCGTTGCAGTTCGGCGCGCCGGCATATTCCCATTCGATCTTGCCTTCCACGGACACGATGAAGACCTTGCCGCCGCTGTAGTCTGCGCAGGCGAAGGCATGGCCTTTGCCCTCCTGGACCGCCGCCTGCGGCTCTTCAGCGCGTGCGCATGACAACAGGGCAACGGTCGCTATGACGAGACTGCTCACTGCTTCTCTCGGGCTTAGCATAGTTGCTCTCCTCACCAGTGTGACTCGCCGAGACCGGCTCTCGCAGCGGTCGCAGCGCACCATGACGGCACTAATGGAGTACACCGTTTACAGCGAACCGGAGACGATGAAAGGGGAAATGCCCGTGCTACTGCCACCTCACAAAGCACGCCTTTACTTACGGGGCGGGGTACGCCATGATAGCGGCATCTAAGAGCACCATTCCGCCGAAGGGAGACAGTCGTGGTTTGCGTTCGGCATCGGTTGCGCAGGCCCTCTCTCGCAGGGCGCCCGCGCCCTCTGCGGTGGATCAGCCTTCTCGTCGGAGCCTTCATTGCCATGGCCACCTCCAGTCCTGACATCCAGGCCGGCGAACCAGCCCCGGCCACGAAGCCCGCGCCGCTGCAGAACCCGGTTGGCCTCGAGACGCCGGCGCTGCGCTTCCGCGTGTCGCCCGAGAATGGTTGCTACGAGATCACGGACATCGCGGGCGGCGCCACGTGGCACTCCAACCAGTACCGCACGCGGCTTGGCGCGGCGGTGCTCAGCATCGGTGGGAAGAAACAGACGTGCGACCTCAGCCGTTGTGAGATCAAGCAGGCCGAGAAGGCGCTGGAGCTGACCTTCAAGCCGTTGCCCGACCAGCCCGGCGAGTGGCTCCGCGTCACCGTACGCGCGCTGACCGATGGCAGGATGCTGGAATTCTCCTACGAAGCTGCGCCTTCGCTGAAGATCGAGAGCATCCGCCTGCTCGATGACGCCTTCGCCGTCACCGCCGCCGGGAAAGGTTATTACGCCATCCCGGTCCGCGAAGGCTTGCTTATCCCCGCCGACAGCGGCCAGGCGTTCGCGCACTCGTTCGATACCTATAACTACGAAGGCTGCCACATGGCGATGTGCGGCGCAGTGCAGGACGGCGCCGCGGTCCTTTTCTCCTGGGACGACCCGTATACCGCCGCCGAGGTGCGCAGTGCGTTGCCGGCGGCGGGGCAGGCTGACGCGAGCCAGACGCTGTCCCTGTCGCTGGTGCTGCGGAAGTCGGCGACGCACTTCACCGTCACGCTCCTCGGCAAAGGCGATTACGTCACCATCGCCAAGGCCTACAGGCCGCTGGCCAAAGAGAAGGGCTGGCTGGTCACGTGGGAGGAAAAACTCAAAACCAACCCCGCGCGCGCAAAGCTGTTTGGCGCGGCGAACTTCAAGCTCTGGAGCACGCTCAGCCGCAGCATGAACGAAGACAGCAGCAAGGAACTCAGCCACCGCGTCAACTGGACCTTCGAGGAGGTCGCCCAGATCGCCGAACACCTGAAGAACGACCTCAAGTTGGACCGCGTGCATTTCATCATCGGCGGCTGGATCAAGCGCGGCTACGACAACCAGCACCCCGACATCCTGCCCGCCGCCCCCGAATGCGGCGGCGATGAAGGCCTCGCGCAATGCGCCAGGCGCGTCAGAGCCCTCGGCTACATCTTCGACCTTCACGACAACTACCAGGACATCTACCGCGATTCGCCGTCGTGGAACGAAGAGTACATCATGAAGACTCCCGACGGCAAGCTGGCGAAGGGCGGGCACTGGGCCGGCGGTGTCGCCTTCCTGACCTGTTCGCAGAAGGCCGCGGAACTGGCCAAACGCCCGCAGAACCTGCCCGCCGTCAAGAAGCTCACGGACGCCGACTGCTACTTCATTGACACCACCTACGCCGCAGGCCTCTGCGAATGCTTCGACCCCAAGCACCCGTTGACGCGCCGCGACGACATGAAGTGGAAGCAGGCCCTTTCCGATTATGCGCGCGAGGTATTCGGGATGTTCGGCAGCGAGTGCGGCCGCGAATGGGCGATCCCGCACGCCGATTACTTCGAAGGCCTCACGGGCGTCGGCGGCACCTACTACCACGACGCCGGTCTGACGAAGAAGCTCGGCGCGACCGTCGTGCCGCTCTTCGAGATCGTCTACCGCGACTGCATCGCCATGTACGGGAAGTACGGCTATGACATCTCGGCCGCGGCGGAGTACGTCCTGCATCACATCAGCATCGGCCGGCCGCTCAACTACCATAACGTGCCCGCGCACCTGTACTGGCAGAAGCCCGAAGCCGACGTGCTGCCGCTCCAGCCCGCTGTCGCCGAACTGAAGCAGACGGGCCCGCGCCAGTTCGCCATCTCGTACCGCTGGACCGTCGAGAAACCCCTCGCTGACGACTGGACCGTGTTCGTGCATTTCACCGACGCAGCCGGACAGATCAAGTTCCAGAACGACCACAAGCCCACGCCGCCGACATCGCAGTGGCAGCCCGGCGAAGTCCGCCAGGGGCCGTTCGCCGTAACGGTCCCGCAAGGCCTGTCCGGCGCCCTCGGCATTCGTATCGGCATGTTCAGGGGTGAGAACATGGAGCGCGCGGTGCTGCGCGGGCCGCGCGACAAAGAACGCCGCTGCGTGGCCGGGACACTGAAGATCGCGGGCG
>JAPLOD010000304.1 GCA_026692735.1 Planctomycetota bacterium
GCCTGCAGCACATGCTGGATGCCATGAAGACCATGGCTGACAATACCGCGGCCATCACGGAGAAGCTGGCGTTGATCCGCACCAAGGCCAGCGGCATCGGCGTCGTCGTCGTCACCATCACCAAGATCGCCGATCAGACGAACCTGCTCAGTCTGAACGCCTCGATCGAGGCGGAGAAAGCCGGCGAGCACGGCTTGGGTTTTGCGGTCGTGGCCGGCGAAATCCGGCGGCTCGCGGACCAGACCGCCGTCGCCACGCTGGATATCGAACGCATGGTTAACGACCTGCACACCGTCGTGACGGACGGGGTGAAGGCCGTGGAACAGTTCGCGGAAGTGGTGCGGCAGGGCGCGGCGGACGCGGAATCCGTCGGCGCGCGCCAGGCGGGCATTATTGACGCCGCCAAGACGCTCGCTCCGCGCGTGGAGACGGTGAGCCAGGGGATGCATTCGCAGGCGCAGGGGGCCGAGCAGATCAACGCGGCGATGATCCGCCTGACGCAGGGGGCGCGGGCGACGGCGTCCTCGCTGCAGGAGTTCGCCAAAGCGACCGGCCAGTTGCGGGACGCGGTTGACGGCCTGCGGGCAGAGATTGCCGCGTTCAGCGTCGGCGCCTCTGACGCGACGGTCGCCAGGTGCGGGAAGTGAGGAACCATAGCCTGGTCGCGAACTACCGGGCGGTATGGCAGCCGCAGGGCCACGCGCCGTGCAGCACTGCTACTTCTGCTCCGCCGCCGTGCAGGCGAATTCCAGGCTGACGGCGAGCTTGCCGTTCACGCGGGCGGAGCCTTCCATGAAATACACGGCGGCCAGCTTCTCCTTGAGCGAGGCTTCCATGTCGAGCACGTCGCCGGGCCGGACCATCTGCTTGAACTTCACGTTGTTCAGGCGCGTCAGCACCGGCACGCTTCCGTGCATGGCGCCGGCGGACAGGTGCGCGATTAATATGGCGCCGCTTTGCACGATGGCTTCGCAGATGAGGACGCCGGGCATCACGGGGAAGCCGGGGAAGTGGCCCTGGAAGACAGGGTCGGCCGGGTCTACGCGCTTGCGCGTGCGGATGGTGTTGCCGTCAATGCCGACGATCTCGTCAACAAGCAGGAAGGGCGGGCGGTGCGGGATGGCATCGAAGATGTTCACAGTCAACGGCCAACGGCCATGGCCTGCCTGTAGTCAGTCACAGGCACCTTGATTGTCTTTTTTGGCTTCAGCTTGCCACGGGCGAGGCGCTCAAGATGCTCCAGCACGGGCCCCTTGTACACGCGCTCACCGCATTCCAGGCACACGCCCACAGGGACGTTCTCAAACTCGAAGAGCCTGCCCTTGATCCGCAGGTCAACAGTCACGATCTTCGCCACGACCTTCCCGCCGCATTCGCAGGCCGCGTATCTGTGTCCGTTACGCTTCATCGCCGTTCTCATACACTGTGATGATACGCAGTTCTCCTGCTGCGTTAAAGCGGCAAACTGCCCGGCGCCTGGGCATGCGCTACAGGCCGCCCGTCACTTCCAGCACCGTGCCCGTCACGTATGCCGCTTCCTTCGAGGCAAGGAAGAGCACGCACGCCGCGACCTCGTCCACGTTGCCGAACCGTTTGAGGGGAATCTGGTCCAGGTACTGCTGCCGGAGCTTGTCCGGCAGGTCCTTGATCAGGTCGGTGCCGATGAAACCGGGCGAGACGCAGTTCACGGTGATGCCGCGGGTCGCGACTTCCTTGCTGACACTGCGCGTCAGGCCGATCTGCCCCGCCTTGGACGCCGCGTAATTCGCCTGCCCCGGGAAGCCGAAATGCGCGCACGGCGACGTGATGTTGACGATCCGGCCGTAACGCTTGCGCATCATGGCGAGCACCGCGAGCTTGGTCATGTTGAACGTGCCGTTCAGGTTGACATCCAGCACGGCGCGCCAGTCTTCCGGCTTCATCATCCCGAGGATCGAGTCCCTGCGGATGCCGGAGTTGTTCACCAGGATGTCAATCCCGGCGGGGCACGACTGTTCGAGAGCCTTGAAGAGCGCCTCGGTCTGGCCGTAGTCGGTGACGTCGCATTTCCGCACATCGAGGCGCTCGGCGTGCGCGCGGTTGGCTTCCCTGAAGGCCGCCGCAGCCGTCTCGTTGCCGACGTAGGTGGCGATCACGCGCGCGCCCGCCGCGAGGAAGCTCTCGGCAATCGCGCGCCCGATGCCGCGGGTGCCGCCGGTGACGATCGCGGCCTGGCCGGAGAAATCGTAGTGAATCATGAAGGTGTCCCCTTGGCCGCCGCCCGTTCGCGCACGCACTTGTCCACGTTGTTCGCGACGATCACGCCGTAGTTCACTGCGCCGAGCCAGCCGGACATGATGATCCCGACCGAGCCGGCATGGTACAAGCCCTGGATCTCGTTGGGGAGGCCCATGCTCACCTTCAGGCCCTCGAACTTCGTCCCGAACGACGCGCCCTCCAGGTGCCCCGTGTAACGCAGGAACGTCCGCGGCGTGGCGGCTTCGGCGTGGCCGATCCTGGCGCTGACGCCGGGAAGGTATTTCTCGAGAGCGGCGATGGTGTCGGCGATCAGCCCTCTCTTCTGCCGCTGGTACTCCTCGTCGCTCAAGCCGGCCCAGTCGCTGTAGTTGGCGTTCGTGGACGACACGATCGAGAAGCGGCTGCTGCCGGGGCGGATGTCCGGGTAGTACACGGAGAACGTGCGGCTGGTGACGTTGCGGGCGCAGAGCGCGGCCGAATCGAAGCGCGGCAGGACGGAGGTGAACAGCAGGTCGCCGATGTGGGCAATCTTCTCGCCATTGCGGATGCCGAGGTACACCTGGCAGCTCGAGTTGTTCAGCCGCACGGCCCGCGTCTCTTCGAGGAACTCTCTGGAGAGATGCTCCGCCCCCACAAGCTGCAGCACGGTGGCCTTCAGGTTGGCGTTGCTCAACACCGCCTTGGCCCTGATCTGCCGGCCGTTGACCTGCACGCCGCGGACCGTCTTCTTGTCCACCAGGATCTTCTCGACCGGCGCGTGGGAGCGCATGTCCACGCCGTTGCGCAGCAGTTCGGCGCGCATCCTCTTCAGGAGAGTGTCGGTCCCGCCCTGGAACGTGTACACGCCTTTGCTCATGAAGTTCGAGAACACGATCCCGTAGGTGATGGCCGGGTCGTCCAGGGTGGAGCCGTTCGCGTAGGCGATCGGCTCCATGAGCAAGCGCACGACGTCGTCCCGGCCGGGGAAGAAGTTTTGGAACAACTGGCGCGCCGTCAGGGTCTGGTCGTCGTAGAAATTCATGGCTCGCACGGTGCTGAAGAACCCGTCCACGGTCTCTTCGGCCACCTGGAAGCGCGTCTTGAGGATGCGTTTGAAGTCCGCGACGTCGAAGCTTGTCTCCAGGGAGAACTGCGGATTATCAAAGCGGATGTGTTTGAGCTGGACGATCGAGTCGGCGATCTCCTGCGTCCAGTACTTGCGGCACGATTTCACCATCCCCACCGGGAAGCCGTGCAGCGAAATGTCAAACAGGTAGCCGCCCGGCCGCGTGAACCATGTGGCCAGGCCGCCGAAGTTCGCGTGTTGTTCGAGCAGCAGGACGGAATGGCCGAGCTTGGCGAGCGTGTTGGCGGCGGTCAGGCCGGCCAGGCCGCTGCCGATGATGATGGCATCGTAGTCGGGCTTGACATTCTGCAGCCAGTCGCGAGCCATGCGCCCCCGTTCTCCCGCCTTGGCGCCACGTGGCGCTACAGCACCTCTACCAACGCCATCGCGGGATCGGGGGATTCAGGATTGGGAACGAGGCGCTGTTGTGACGTGTCCACGAGGTAATCCAGTCCCTCCAGCGGGATCTGCCCAAGCAGCGCGGGCGCGCCCGCCGGCGCGCTCAAGGCGTCAACCGTGACGACGCGGCCGAGCACTGTGAGCCTGACTGAACCATACACGTTCCGGGTTGCCATGCGCCCATCGCCGTAACGGGCATTCACCTTGCGGACCAGCGGCAGGCCCAGCCGCGCAATAGTGTCCTCGGGTAACACCAGCATCGTCGCGCCAGTGTCCACAATGGCCTGCAGCTCAGCTCTGCGAACCTTGTCAGGCGCAATGTGCCCGGCCCTCGCCAGCCCCTCATCCTCGGCGCTGGAGATCTCAATGCTCACCACCACTTTGCCCATCGGCGCGTCGTCCTTCCCCATAGCGAAAGCCCTCATACGCAACCAACACCAGTATGATACCACCGGCGCTCGAATCGTGCCACTCACGCCCTGCGCCGCAGCCCGTGCAGGTTGGCAATCGTGATTCCGCTCAGCATCGCCCCGATGATACCAAGGAGGCCCTGGTCCGTCCCGCACAGGAACAGGTTCCCCAGATGCGTCCGGCCGTCCGGGCGTTTGTGCGGGCAGCCGTAGACGGCGCCGTTGGCGTGGCCGGTGTAGCGGTGGATGGTGCGCGGCGTGAAAATGTCCACACAGCGGACATGCCGGCGGAAATCCGGCACGAAGTTGAGAACCGCAGCGACGCTGCGTTCGTACCACGCCTGTTTGCGCGCGCCGTACTCGCTGTCCGGGAGCTCAGCCCACAGGTCATAGTTGGCGATGTTGGTGATGCGGACCACGCCTTCCTCCAGCGGCGCGGGATAGTCGAAGTTGTTGGGGCAGCAGACCACGGCGCTGGCGAGATCCACGGGTTCCGCGGCGGGACGATAGCGGAACCGCTCCGCGCTGTTGACGAACGCGATGGTGTTGCAGAGCCCCAGCGTCCGGGGCTCCACGTCCAGGATGGAGATGGATTCCATGAACGTCATGCGTCCGGCTTCCGCGGCCAGGCGCGGCGCGTCCTCGGGCTTCAGGTCCGAGCAGAGACGCAGGGTCTCGACGTAGCCGGCCGACGAGAACACGGTATCCGCCGCCAGCGTCTCGCCGCCTTCCAGTTCGATTGAGGCGACGCGGCCGGCGGCCACGTTCAGACGCCGGACGCCGCAGTTCATGCGGAGCGTGCCGTTGCAGGCTTTGAACCTGGCCAGCCGGACCGCGATGATGCGGCGCACGCCGGCCCGCGGCCGCGCGAAACCCTCACTGAAGACGCTACGGAACATGATGGCGAACTGGGTGAAGGGCATGTCGTCTTCGCTGGCGCTGCCATAGTAGAGCAGGGGGCAGAGGAGCATGTCGGTCAGGAGGGGGTCGTTGATATACGTCTGCAGCACCCGGCGCGCCAAGGCGGAGCTGGTGCGGAGCGTCGCGGTATCGAAGTCAGGGAGCTCGGCGACCAGCCGCCGAAAGCCATCGGCCTGGCGCGGGAACTTCTCGCAGACTTCTGTTTCCAAGAGGCGGAAGTCGTTGCTGAAGCGCAGGCTGATGCCGGGGAACTTGACCTCGCTCTGCGTCTGCTGGCACAGCTCAAGATCGTCGTAGCGCAGGCGGAGCTGGCGAAGCAGTCTGGCAAGCGGCGTGCCGCGGGCGTCGCGCGGGACGTAGTTGGTGACGGCGTGGAGGCCGACATCGAATTCCCGGCCGTGGAGACGGTAGAACGAGTTGAGGCCGCCGGCGAGGCCGTGCTTTTCCAGGACGCAGACGTGCTTGCCGAAATGGGCCAGCCGAATGCCGGCCGCCAGCCC
>JAPLOD010000305.1 GCA_026692735.1 Planctomycetota bacterium
GCCGGAAAAGGAGCCCAGCAGCGAGCCGACAACGGGAAGGGGAATAAGTCCGCCCAGGAAGAAGCCGAGCAGACCGCCGACGAAGGCGCCCCACGCCGCCCATTTTGAGCCGCCGAAGCGGCGCGCGCCCCATTGCCCCGAGAGGAATTCGAGCAATTCGCCAAGCAGCGCCAGGGCAAGGAAGACGCCGACCCACAGCCAGCCCATCTTCGCTGCGCCCGAGAGCAACACCAGCAGCAGCGCGGCGATGACCTGCAGGAACGTGCCGGGCAGGCCAAAGGGGATCATGAGCAGGGCCGCGAGTTGCGCCAGGAAGAAGAGCGTCATCCCGAGGCCGCTGACGATTAGGTTGAGGAATTGCCACATGCCGGCCTTGTAACGCGATGGCAGGGCCACCGCAACCGCATGGCGCGGAAAACACAGCGCGGGGGAGGAACCGCAGATGAACGCAGATGAACCTAGCGCGGCGGAGCCGCAGCCAAAAGGGAGGCAAAGGGTTCCGGGTTCCGGGTATCGGGTTTCGGGTTTCGGGGATCGGAACAACAACGAGCAAGACACTGCTCTTCGACAGCCCGGCCACGGACCCAAAGGAGCCGCAGCATAGGAGAACCTTCGAGCGCCGCGCAGAAACCAACTGTTTGCAGTGCGGATAGGAAGAGCGGCAGGCGGGGTATCTTCGCGCCACGCGGAGGCTCTAACGGATAGTAGTAAAGGGAAGGGATGGCGGCAGACGCGAAATTTTTCTGGAAGAATGGGCTTGAAAGTTCGCATTAACTTAGGTACAATGTTTGGACTGAGGAGAATGGGATGATGTGATATAAAGCTATGCATGATGTGCGTTTCTGGACAGGATGTCTGGCGAGGGGCGTGGCGAGCAGCACATTGTGCGTTCTTGGACAGAGAAGAGGGGGAAGACGTGCCAACACTACGGATGCCGCTGGCAACCATAACCATAAGCGATAAAAGCACTTCCAGACTGCTTGAGGGGATCGGGGTGAACTGGTGCGACGCCTTCGGCATGGGAGGCGACCGCGGCATGGGGCAGCTCAACATGCCCCTGAACACCGCCTGCATCCCGCCACTGGAAGAGGAACGGCCCTGGGCGCTGCTCTTGGAGGAACTCACGTTCCTGAAGGTGGCGTGCGTGCGTTTCCTGCTGCCGCCGGACGGGTTCATCACCAAGCGCGGGACGATGGATTTCGACTGCGTGCATTTCGAGCGCCTCGAACGGCTGTGCGAGTGGGCGGGCGCCAACGGGGCGAGCATCGTCCTGGATACGATGTACGTCCCGCGGTATCTGCAGGTCAAAGGCGAGGCGGACGAGGAACCCGGGCCAGACGCCCGTGCCACGGAAGCACACGGGCGAGACGCCCGTGCCACGGAAGAACACGGGCGAGACGCCCGTGCTACAGAAGACTGGGCCGTGGACAACCGCGCGCCGGCAAACTCGCGGATGTTCGCCGAGCACTTCGCCGGGCCGCTGCTGGACTACTGCATTTCGGAACGCGGCTGGACGCAGATCCGCTACTACAGCCCAGTGAACGAGCCGCTCTACGGCGGGATATTCGGCCATCCCAAGAGCGACCCATTCCGCGCGTACGCGCACCTGCTGACGGCGTTGCGCGAGGAACTGATCGGCCGCAACCTGGTGCCGCAGCGGCTCTCGGTGCTGGGACCGGGCAGCCCCTCGGTGCAGGACTGGCCGATACCGGAGTTCGACCGGCGCGGCCTGGATCTCACCCCGCTGCTCGATGCCTACGACCAGCACGAGTACTGCGCGCGCTTCGACGATTCGCCGCCGAACGCCAACGCCGTATCGTTGCCCATGACCGAGCTCATCAACCGGCACCTCATCCCCCACATCGGCCGCGCCAAGGCCGCGGGCAAGCCGTTCCTGATCACCGAGCTGGGGCATGTGTATTACGGTTCCGGCCGCGGAGACCCCAACGGCCCGGCCACGCATGAAGCCTTCCTGCTGGATGCCGAGTTCGCGGTGCGGACGATCCCGCTGGGCGTGCAGGGCCTGCTGCGGTGGAGTTTCCTGAACCCGGGCGACATTGACGGGCGCTGGCAGTTGCTCGAGAGCGCCGACGGCAGCTATCGCCGCGCGCCGCACGTGTTCCCCGGCTATGCGACGCTTATCCGCTACGCGCGGCCGCACTCCGACGTCCTGGAAGCGCACACGGAGAGTTCGTTCTACCCGTGGCCGCACATCCACGCGTGCGCTCTGCGCAAGATGCCGCAGGGCGACTTCACGCTGCTGGTGGTCAATGACCACGACAGCGAGACGGTGGAGCTGCGCGTCAAGCTGCCGGCGTCATGCAAGGCGAAGAAGCTGAGCATCATCCGCACGGACAGGATTCTGAAACACTACAAGACGGATGAGATCAAGTGCGACAGCAAGGGCCGCCAGTTCAGCGACCAAGCGCCGCCGCGCAGCCTGAACGTGTACACAAGCCTGGAATACGACCCCGGCGTGCGATAATTTCGGATTTCGGATTTCGGATTGTGGATTGGGGACGCGGCGTGACCGATAATCCAAAATCCAAAATCTAAAATCCAAAATCCGTTCCGACGAGGGTTCCCCAGTGCTTGCGGGCGTAGCGGTCGGTCATGCCGGCGACGTAGTCGCAGATGACGCGGTCGAGCGACTCACCGGCAGATTCCACGCGGCGGCGGTGGCCCTCGGGCAGGCGGCGGGGATCGTCGCGGTAGGCCGCGAAGAGTTGCTTGAGCCGCTCTTTCCACAGCGTCGTCAGGCCCTTCACCTGCGGGTTATTGTAGAAGCCCTCCAAGAGGAAGGCTTCGAGTTCCGCCTTGCGCGGCGAGAGTTCCGCCGAGAAGCCGACGAGCTCTTCGGGACAACAGCGCACGTCCTGGAGGGTTGCGATGCGGTGCGCGGCCAGGCGGCGGCGCGTCTCGGCCAGCAGATCGCCCACGAGCGTGGCGATGAGGCGGCGCACCACGGCGAAGCGGCGCAGGCGCGCATCGTGCTCGGACCCAGCGTGCTCTTTGACAACCTGCGCCTCGATGTCGCGCCACAGGGGCACGGCGCGGACCTGCTCGTCGGTCAGCGTGCCTGAGACCAGGCCGTCGTCGAGGTCGTGCGTGTCGTAGGCGATCTCGTCGGCGTGGCCGACAAGCTGGATCTCGAGAGGCGACATCTCGTCGGCCGCGAAGCCCAGCTCGGCCCGCGGCCGGCCCGGCTTGCCCGCGGGGACGCAGTTCTTCAGAAAGCCCTCGCGGGTCTCGTAGGTGAGGTTCAGACCGGGGAAGCGCGGGTAGCGCTGCTCGAGCAGGTCCACGACGCGCAGGCCCTGAGCGTTGTGGTCGAAGCCGCCCTGGCTCTGCATGACCTCGTCCAGGGCGCTCTCGCCGGAATGCCCGAACGGCGTGTGCCCGAGGTCGTGGGCCAGCGCGATGGCTTCGGACAGGTCTTCGTTCAAGGCCAGGGCGCGGGCGATGGTGCGGGCGATCTGCGTGACCTCCAGCGTGTGGGTGAGCCGGTTGCGGAAGTAGTCGCCTTCGACCACGCTGACGAACACCTGCGTCTTGTACTGCAGGCGGCGGAAGGCGGAGGAGTGGACGATGCGGTCGCGGTCGCGCTGGAAAAGGCCGCGGTAGCCGGCGTCGTGGTCAGGGAAGGCGCGGCCGCGCGAGAGCGCGGCGCGCACGGCGTACGGCGCCACATGGGCTTCAAGCGTGCCCGCAATATCCGGCATAACCCGCACTTCGTGGCCTTTGCCTGGCACGCCACGTCATGGCGTGGCACACGCGCCGCTGCCGGCGCGCTACTGGAGATGCGACTCGATCCACTTCTTCAACTGCGCTTTGCTCTGCGCGCCGACGGCACGGTCCACTTCCTGGCCGTTCTTGAACAGCACCAGGCAAGGGATGGACTGGATGCCGAAGCGGGAGGCGACGTCCGGCGAAGTATCCAGATCCGCCTTGGCAATCTTCACCTTGCCGGCAAGCTCGGCCGCGAGTTCCGCCATGACCGGCGCAAGCATCTGGCACGGCCCGCACCACGTCGCCCCGAAATCAACCACGGCCACGCTGGCGTGCTTCTCGATTTCCGCCTCGAAGTTGTCGTCGGTCACGTTCAACAAGGCACCGCCCATCAGCGTCCTCCCTGCCCGCACTTGCGTTTCCCTGCGCGATGACGGCCTTCCTCCCTCAAGACCGGCACGCTAGCACAGCGGCCGGACGTGTCAACCCGCTCACAACGGAGCCGGCAGTTGCGCGAGCCGGGCGCGCGTCACTGGCGGATGAAGCCGTCCATGTCGCGCGTGAGGCCGGCATTCTTCTCGTCGTTGCCCTTCGCGTTAAGGCTGTAGATGTCGGGGTCAACGAGCTTCTTGCCGTTGGCATTCACGCCGATATTCTCCACGGTATTGCGGAATTCGATGCACCCCGCGCCGAGCAACACGTTCTGGCCGGCGTTCGGGCCGTGGTTGTCGGAGTTCTTCTCCGTGCCTTTGCGGTCGGCCATGAGCGCAGCGACGGCGTCATTGGGGCTGTGCCCCGGATCGTAGCCGTAGGAGGATGTCGCGGGAGAAAGGAACGTACCTTCCTTCGGCAACCAAGGCTTCGCCGGGGTGATCTTGGCCAGCATTTTCGCCAGTTCGCCGTCGGTGAACTCCGCCACGAGGCTGTAGAGCCGGGCGCGGACCTCGGGATCGGTTGTGTTCTTTAGCGCTGCCTCGACATTAGGCAGAGCGCCGGGACCCAGAGCCTGGATGGCCTTGTACGCCTTGTCGCGCTTCTCGAACTCGTCCGCGCCCAGAAGAGCCAGCGAGTCCGCGAACGTTTTTGCCTGCGCGGCAGTGAGCGGTTCGGGTTTGGAGTCGGGACGAGGCGGCGCGGCGGGACAGTAGAAGTAGCGGATGTCCAGCACATAGCCCTTGTAGAGGAGATTCAGCGCCAGGAGCGGCTTGTCGTCGGCGTAGGGGTCCTTGCCTGTGGCGCGCGTCGGGAACAGGCCGTTGGCCGGCACGTCGGCGTACATGTACATGGCTTTGGCGAGCTGATTGAGATTGCTGGCGCAGGCCGTGCGCTTGTCTTCCGCTCGCACGCGCGCGAACGCCGGCAACAGCACAACCACCGCGATACCGATGATGGCCAGCGCGACAACAACATCCAGGAGAGTAGCGCCGAACAGTTGTCTCCTCATGGTCGTTTCTCCTCGACAGGTGATGGGAGTCTCAGCGTAGGCGCGAACGCAGCAGAAGTCAACGCCGCGGGCTACGCCAGCCGCACAGTGTCGCGCCGCACCGTGACGATGCCGTCCTTCTCGAGGCGCCTGGCCACCTGCAGAGCGAACGGCGCGGGCCGGCTGGCGAGCTTGGCGCTGATGCGGGCGGCACATTCGCCCGCGGTTGCCGCATGGCCTTCCTTCTCGCGCAGGAACTGGACGAGCGCGCCGCGGTAGAGCCGCATCGGGAAGCCGCCGTAGAGCTTCTCCGGCCGTCGCTCGCCGCCGGCGCGCCTGCCTGCGTAGAGCTTCCTGAGAGCGCGCGGCAGAGACGAGGAAGCGCCGGAGCGGATCACGGTCCCGAGGTCGAAGAGGGCCTGGTTGTAGTCATACCAGCGGCGGCGCGGCAGCATCTTGGCCGCAAGCGTCCAGTAGTCGCCGGCCGCCGCCGTTCGCGGCACAAACGCGGCGTAGACAAGCTCCACATTGACGTCCACCACCGGGACGCGCCGGCCGAAGGCGAAGCACGTGATCGCATGAGCCGTGTACCGGCCGATGCCAGGCAACCGCGCGAGCTGTTCGGCGTCATGAGGCCAGCCGTGCGCCGCGACGTGCTCACAGCACTGCCTGAGCCGCACGGCCCGGTTGTTGTAGCCCATGCCCTGCCATGCAACGAGCACATCCCGCAGCGGCGCCCGCGCAACGGCAACGGCCGTGGGGAAGCGCCGGAGCCATTCCTGCCAGCGCACCAGGACGCGCGCGACCTGCGTCTGCTGGAGCATGATCTCGGCGACCATGACCTCGTAGGGATCGCGCGTCTCACGCCAGGGCAAGGCGCGCTTGTGCGCGTCATACCAGCGCAGCAGCAAAGAACGGAAGCGCCCGGGAGTCATGCTCGACGATGCCAGAGAGGGAACTCCTTCCGGTCTGAAACGTCAGGCCGCATAGTACACGTTCGGCGCTTTCGCCGCGACCCGATTTGAACTTTCGCGCCGCCCGGTTATAAAGGCCGCCAATGAAGCGCCCGCTGCCCACGCTCGTATCCTGCTGCCTGGCCGCTCTGCTGGCCGTGCCCGGCTGCACAATCACGACCGAGGGCATCCAGCAGGCCGAACTGCCGCTGTCCGAGGTCTTCCCGCCATCGAAGACGGTCGCCAGCTATCGGCAACTCAACAAGCCGACCAGGATTGCGGATGCCGATCTGGAAACCCAGTTCGACGGCAAGGGGAAGGTGGCCACCTTGCGGAAGTGGAGCGTGCTTTCGACGCTGAGTGCCGATTACGGGATCCCCAAACGGCCGCCGACGGCGCGCGTGAGCGTCACCGAGCTGGCCAGCAAGCAGAACGCGTACGGCGCGTACAGCAACCTGCGGCCGGGGTTGCTCCCCGAGAGCAACTACATCAAGATCGGGGTGCATGGCACGGTGGACGGCGAGCGGCTCATGTTCGTCCAGGACCGCTTCGTGATCGTGGTGCGCGACCTGAGCGGCGCCGCCGACCCCACGCGCCGCAGCATGCTCGTCAATTTCGGCCGCGCCATTTCCGACCGCATTCCGCGGGACATCACCGACATCAACCTGGTCAGCTATCTGCCGTACGAGAACCGCGTGCCGGCCACCGAGCGGCTCGACAAAGAGGATCCGCTGGGCCTGGGGCTGTTCAAGGCCGGCGGCGTCACGGCGCTGTACCGCAGCGACGACAAGGCGCGCGAGTGCAAGGTCTTCATGGCCGAAGGCGGCACGACCTCGTCGGTCAAGGACATCTACGGCGACGTGAAGAAGGCCATGCTCAAGGAAGGCCCGCTTGCGGAACTCAGCATCGGCAACGAAGGAGCCCAGGGGCGGCTGTTCAAGAGCCTGGCCATGGTGGCGCGCCGCGAGCTGGTGGTCTTCGGCTGCTACGGCACCATGACCGACCGGGAGATGAAGAACGTCATGGCCGGCATAGACCGCCGTGTCAAGCCTTACGTCCCGCCCAAGATCAAGGAAAAGCCGAAGGAAGAGAAGGAAGAAGAGAAGAAGGGCCTCGGGCCGTTCACGCCGTCGCTGTAAGAGCACGGGTTTCGGGTATCGGGTATCGGGTTTCGGGTTTCGGAACAGCAACGAGCCAAGAGCCAAGAGCCAAGAGCCGCCGTTCACGCGCGTTCGTCTTCCCGTCTGCGCGAGTCCAGCATGATCGTCACGGGGCCGTCGTTCACGAGCTGCACGGCCATCTTGGCCGCGAAGATGCCTTCCTTGATCTCGAGTGTGCACGACTGCCGCAGCTTCGCCACCCACGCCGCGTAGAACGCGCGGGCCTGCTCGCCCGGCATGGCGTCACTGAAGCCCGGCCGCGTGCCTTTCAGCAGACTGCCATACAGCGTGAACTGCGAGACAACCAGGAGGGCGCCGCCGATGTCCTGCACCGAGCGGTTCATCTTGCCCGCATCGTCCTCGAAGATCCGGATGGCCAGTATCTTCCTGGCGATCCAGTCGCCGTCGGCCTCAGTGTCGGTCTTGTGAATGCCCAGCAACACCAGCAGGCCGCGGCCGATGGCGCCCACGACCTGCCCGTCCACGGACACTTGGGCAGAGCTCACCCGCTGCAGCAGTGCGCGCATAGCCGTCAACGCCTCGGAAGGGCCTTGAGTTCCTGCCTCGCCCACCCCAACACGCAGCGCGCCACCTTCACCGCCTCAAGGCGCTCCTTGGCGGTCACCTCGGTGCTGATGCCGGGGTAGCGCGACGATACAGCGTATTCAGTCAGCTTCAACGCTGCGTCAAGGCTGCCCGGCCATCGAAGGCCGGCCCCGCGTACAAGCGTGATGAGCCGCGCCAGGTCATGCGTGTACGGGAAGGGAATGCTCGCAGCGAGAAGCACTGCCTTCAGGCTCTTCTCCGCTGCCTGGTGCGCATGGTAACACAGCGTTGATTGCAGCACTCCGCGCTTCCGCCGCCCGCGGGCCAATGCCAGGTCGCTACGCGCGTAGCGCAACCAGTCTGCCGGGCTACCCGGCGTCCGTCGTTCAGGCCGCATAGATGACCGTGCCCTCACGGAGCGCCGGATAGTAGACAAGACTGAAGTTCGTCCCGTGCTCGCGCAGATCACGCTCGGTGGCCACGACCACATCCACCGGCCAGGCGAAGCCGATCAAGCGCCGGTAGATGGCGTGTACTGCCTGGCGGCACGGCGTCCCATCCGCTGCGACGACAAGGATATCCAGGTCACTGCCCGCCCGAAGCTCGCCGCGCGCCGCCGAACCAAACAGGATGATGCGCAGGGGCTCCACCGCCCCCCGCACGCGCCTGATGAGCTCGGCCAGAACAGCGGGCGCAACCGCAGCGGATCGAGCGCGCTGGCTCGCCCTGCGTCTGCGCGCCATGCGAGTGGGCCGGCGCGCGAGATGCTCCTTCCCGCTCCCCTCAACGCCACGCTTCTCACGGACCAGC
>JAPLOD010000306.1 GCA_026692735.1 Planctomycetota bacterium
GGCGGACACGTGGTTCTTCGCCACGATCGAGTCGTGGATGCGGCTGGGCCGCCACATGGCGCCGCTGGCCAACATGGCCAACGAGACGCCCGCTCTGCGCTGGCTGATGGAGAAGAGCGTGGGCATTGACCGGCGCCGGCCTCTGCCGCGGCTGAAGCGCTGGAAACTGCGGCGGCGCTCCATGCCCACAGCGCACTCCACGCGGCCGCAGGTGGTGCTCTACACGGACCTCTTCGCCAGGTACAACGCCCCGGAGATTGCGCAAGCCGCCGTGGACGTGCTCGAACATCACGGCTTCGAGGTCGAGGTCCCGGACGTGCCGTGGTGAAACATGCCCGCGCTTGAAGAGGGCGCGGTGGCGCTCAGCCGGCGGCAGATTGCCGAGATCGCGCGGGTGCTCGCGCCGTTCGCATCCCGTGGCATCCCGATCGTCACGACCGAACCGACGGCCTGCCTGTGCATGCGCGAGGAGTTCCTGTATTACGTGGATACGCCCGAGACGCGCGCGCTGGCGCGGCAGGCGCGGGAGATCGGCGAGTTCCTCATGGGCTTGCATAAGGAGAAGAAGCTGCAGACCGGCTTCCGGACCCTCAACACGGTCTTCGGCTACAACCAGGCCTGCCACCAGAAGGCCCTGGGCATCGGCACGCCCGGGCTGGACCTGGTGCGCCTGATCCCGGGCGTGACAGCGCTGCATATTGACGAAGGCTGCTGCGGCATCGCCGGGACATTCGGCATGCGCAAGCGGAACTACGATGAGGCGATGGCGATAGGCCAGGACCTGTTCCGCGCACTGAACGACGCGAAGGAAGGCATCCAGTACGGCCTCTGTGAGTCCTCCACCTGCCGCATGCAGATGGAACACGGCTCAGGCAAGCGTACCTTGCATCCGATCCAGGTCCTTGCCGAAGCGTACGGTTACCCCCCGGCCACGCCGGCGGATGACTCCTGGGACGTCATGGACCAGCCGCAGGCCTCGCACGCCGGCGCCAGCGGCCATTAGCGCAGTTCACGCACGGCTGTGACCTCGTGGCACGGCCTTCCAGGCCGTGGACATGGGCAAGATGCCCATGCCACGAACGAGACGTTCGTGGTACCACGGGCGTCCCGCCCGTGGACATGGCGCAACGACACACCCAACCGCGAACTGCTCTATCCGCCATCTTCGGCCGGCGCTTCGATCACGCGCATCGTCTTCCAATGCCCCGCCCGGAAGCGGCTCACCCAGATGACCGTCTGCGCCATCACCACGACGGTCATGACCGCCCACAGGTGGTAGAGGCCGGCGCCCTGGTTGATGCAGACCACCATGGCCGCCACAAAGAGCACGTGCACGGTGGCCGAGACGGCGAAGGTCCAGCGCGTGTCGCCGGCGCCCTGCAGCGCGCCGAGAAAGATGATGTTCGCCGTGTCCAGCAGGCAATACAGCGCCACAAAGCGCAAGAGCATGACGCCCATTTCCACCTTCTCGGCGGCCAGGCCCTCCGCCCCATGGTCATGCTCGCCGAACAACAACAGGAGGTGCCGAGGCAGCAGCAGAAAAAGCGCCACCGCGATCAACGTCCAGGCTTCGGCCAGGAGCAGTCCGCGGTAGGCGTTCCGTTCAGCCACGTCGGGCCGCTGCCGCCCCTGAGCGTTGCCCACCACCGTCGCAATGGCACTGGCCAGGCCAACCAGGGGGAAGAACGCGAAACCGTTGATGCGCCAGGCAATGTTGGTCGCGGCCAGTTCGGTCGTGCCCAGGCGGCCGACGATGCAGAGGAAGCCCGTGTAGGCGATCATCTCGATGACGAAACGCATGCCGGCCGGCAGGCCAAAGCGGATCAGGCGTTTGAACAGCTCCCACTCCAGCGCCCGGGCGCGCCAGGTGTTGAACCGCCGGCGGTGTCCCGGCCGGAGGAACAGGACCGCCAGGACGACCGCGTTGACGCCCTGCGCGATGGCCGTCGCCACCGCCGCGCCGGCCGCGCCGTAGGACGGCAGCCCCAGCCAGCCGAAGATCAGCGCGTAACTAAGCACGCCGTTCAGCACCAGCCCGGCCACCTGGACCACCATCAGCGTCGTATTGTCGCCCCGGCCGACAAAGAAGCTCGACAGCGTGGTGCTGAGCAGCGGAAGTAACGCGCTGAAACAGATGATCTGAAAGTACAGCGTCTCGATGCGTTGCAGCGCCGGCGCGTGCCCTATTGCGCGGAAGAGCGGTTCGCCCAGCAGGCCCACCGCCGCCACTATCACCGCCGCCAGGCCGGAAAAATAGATCGCCTGCCAGATCGCTGCCCCCGCCCGCTCCGCCCGCCGGGCACCCACGTACTGCGCCACGAACGTCGAAGCGTAACCGCTGACGCCCAGGAACAGGCTGGTCACCGTGAACCCGGCCATGCTCGCCGGCCCCTGCGCCGCAATGGCCTCCTCCGAGTAGCGCGCCAGGAAGATGGCGTCGAGCAGGTGCATCAGCATGAAGCCGCTGGTCGCCAGCACCAGCGGCGCCGCCAACCGGCAGATGCCGAGGTAGGAATCCACTTCGGCCTGCGATTCGAGGCGGCCGGACGGCGTCAGCGGGGGCAACGTTTCGCTGACCGGGCTGGCGACTTCCTCACGCCGTGTGTCCATAGGTTTCCGCTCACGGGCGGAGGCGCCCGTCCCAGCGCCGCTCACCCGCGCGCCGGCGTACCGAGGGCCTCGCTATAGAGAGCGATTGTGCGCGACAGCATCTGGTCCAGGTTGAAGTCCGCCAGGGCGATGGAGCGCGCGGCGTCACCGCAGCGGCGCCGCAGCTCATGGTCCGTCAGCAGTTTCAGAACGCGGTCGGCCAGCGCCTGGTGATCGCCGACAGGCACCAGGAAGCCGGTCTCGCCGTCTCTGACCAGCGTCAGCAGGCCGCCGGTGGAGGTGGCCACCACCGGCACGCCCTGCGCCATGGCCAGCAGTGCCATGGTACCGAAGCCTTCGCCCCGCGAACACTGCACGTACACATCGGTGTCCGCCAGGACTGCTTCGTGCGCGATGGCGCCGTGGCAGAACGTCACCTGCTTGGCGATGCCCAGTTCGCGCGCCAGCTTGCGGAGCGCGGACTCCGTGGGGCCGTCGCCGGCGATGACGAAGCTGCACTCGGACCCAAGCTTGTCAACAATGAGCCGCGCGGCTTTCAGGAAGCAGTGGTAATCCTTGCGGGGAATGAGCTTGCCGAACGAACTCACAAGTGGCACCGCTCCCGCGGCGCCCGGCTGGCCGACCGCTGGACGCGCCGTGGGCGCCCCCGGAACCCGAACGCCCGTGGGTATCAGGCGGATTAACTCCTTGGGGACGTGTGCGTCGTTGACCAGGTTCTCGCGCAACGACTCGCTGACGGCGATGAAGCCTCCGCAGCGGTGCTCGGGCCGCAGCGCGCCGCGCTTCTGGAAATGGTGTACCGTGACGACGTACGGCACCTCGAGCGCCTGGGCAAGCTTAGCGCACAGAGGAGCGGCGACGGCAGACAGGCCGTGGATGAGCGCCGTATCGTGCGCGCGCGCCCACGCCACCAGTTTGCGGAAAACGAACGGGCGGAGGGAAGTCCAGAAGAGGCTGCGGACAACCTGCACGTTGGGCAGCTCTGTTTCAGGGAGCACGCCGGGGACGGGTTCAGCGGCGGTTATCAGCGGGTGCCGAATGCCCGCCTGCGTCAGCCCCCCCATCAGCAAACGGGTATAGACAGCCATGCCGCCAGGGTTGACCGGTTCCGATACCAGCAGGACAGCACTATCGGTCAGCGAGGTTTCCACGCGCAGAGCGCTTCCTATGGTTCACGCGTTCACGGACCACTGCTACTACCATAACCGGAGCGTGGGTTTCGCACCACCATATCGGCGCAATGTTCTGAGCAGACAGGACTTGTGCCAGCTCCGTCGGCCCGGGGATCGTGGCAATTTTTGAATGGGAAGCCGGCGAAAACGTCGTACTATAGTAAGAGGGGATAGAGGGACTGTGCCAGAGTCAGGTGCAGACCGCACGGAGCGCGAAGGAGGCGAAGATGAGAAGGGAACTGGTCGCACTTGTCGGGGCGGTGGTTCTGGTTGTGGCGGCAGGCGCCCGCAGCGAGACGATGGATGACATTATGCTGCTCGCCCAGAAGGACGTCGGCGAGGACATTCTGATGGCCGCCGTTGAGAACAGCCGGACGGGGTTCCAGCTTTCGGCTGCCGACATCGTCAAGCTCAAGGAGAACAAGGTCCCTGAGAAAGTGATCGTGGCCATGCTCCGCCGCAAGGCCGCGGCACCCGCGCCGGCCGCACCGGCCGTAGGCGAAGCGCAGCCCAAGGCGGCCGCGCCTGCCGCGGAAGCGACGGTTGGCGCCGTAGGCACGTTGAACCTCGAGAACCTGGATGACAGGGTCTGGTCGTACAGTTACGAACCGGAGGCCAAGACGATCTGGATCGCCGGCCCTTCCGCCGACGGGCGCGGCAACCTCGATGCCCATGGGGGCTTGAGCGTGCGGATGCCGGTGGGGAACTTCAAGCTGCGCTACGCCGGTCAGGAGAACGGCCCAATGGTGGCCGTGTTCAAGGGCGATAAGTCGCTGATCATGCTCACGCGCCTTGATGCCGCCGGGCAGCAAGCGCTGTATGCGACGATATTCGAACGCGGCGAGCGGAAGGCAACAGCCCGCCTGGCGATCCTGCGCCCGAGCGCCACCGGTGGGCAGAAGAAGGGCGCGTCGAACAGCAACGCCAACGCCGATCAGGAACGCGTCGTTGAGCGCGAGAACATCGTGGAAGTGCCGTCACCGGCCGTGGTCTACCGCGACTACCCCACGCCGGTCTACGCGCCCGCGTATTACCCATCGGTTATCGGGTCAGGCTGGCCGTATTATTACCCGGGTTACTACGGGTATGGCGGACCGTGGGGTCCCTACCCCTATCGCTCCTATGGCGGGTACTCCCGCCCCGGCCATTTCGGCATCGGCTACTCGAACATCAACCAGCACGGCGGCTTCTCGATCGGCGTCGGTACGCGCTTCTGAGCCGGACACGCGCGGAGACAGGGACACGGCGGCACCGAATGAAAAATGCAAAATGAAAAATGAAACCATCCAATTTTGCATTTTGAATTCTGCATGTTGCATTCCGCTGCGCGCCTTTCCAGCATTTGTGGTCCTGGCCCTGGCCCTGGCGGGATGCGGCAATTCCGGACGCCCCACGCAGACAAAGAGCAGCCCAAAACCCGACGAGACCAAGGCGCGCACAGCGGAAACAGCCGCACAGCAGCCGGACAAGGCGCCCCCCGAAGCAACGAAAGCACCGCGGCCCGCGGCCGACGGCGCCACGCCCGGCAAAACCGCCCGCAAGCCGGTGGCAGGGAAAGCCGTGCCGGCCCCCGTGCCCGATTGGGCGCTGGGCGCGCTCTACGTCCGGGAACTCGGCAACGGCCTGGTGAAGGCCGGCGTGTACGCCGACAAGCTGCTGCCCAACTCGGCCGAGCTGGCCAAGCAGATGGTGATGTCGTACCTGCTCGAACTGCCCGCGGACGCGGGACTGAAGCCGGACGGGCCGGCGGCCATCTATGCGCTCGATCCGCTCGCCACGAACACGAAGAACGAGCGCGCCTTCATCGTGCCGGTGGCCGACGCGGCCACTCTGAAAACCGCGCTGATCAACACCTACGGAGTGCCCACGGAAGAAGGCGGCGTGATGACGTTCGTCCTCCCGCAGCCGGTGCCGCAACCGGACAGAACGCTCCTGCTCAAGCTGGCGCAGGGCAGACTGCTGGGCGCGCCGAACAGCGTCGTGCTGCGCAAACTGGACGAGTACGCGGCCGAGAACCCGTCGCCGTTCAGCAAGGGCAAC
>JAPLOD010000307.1 GCA_026692735.1 Planctomycetota bacterium
CCGCCGCCCGCGCAGCGAAGCTCGACGCACTGGTGCTCGCCCCTGACAGCCGCCGCAGCGGTGCCGCGTTCGCTCTGGCCTACGCGGAACGCGGCCCGGCTGACCCGCTGTGGAAGAAACTCATGGCGCAGGGACGGCAGCGCGACCGGGCGCACGGCCTGGTCGGTTCGTTCGGCGGCGAGGCCTCGCTGGTGCCGGACCTGGCGTCGCGGCTGGCGCCGCAGCGCGACGAAATCGAACCGCCGCTGTGCCGTGCGCTGGCGTTCGTGGCGCTGGCGACGTTGGACGGTTCCGCGCGGCAGGCGGGCGCCGCGAAGATAGTGGAATGGCTGCGCGGCCCGGGTGCAAAGGCGGACATCGCCTGGCGGCGCCTGGCCGTGATGTGTCTCGGCCTGGCGGATGGCGACCCGAAGAGCCTGGCCTGCCTCGAACCGCTCATCACGCAGGGGCTGGCCGCTCAGCCGCTTACGGTTGACGTGTTCACGACGGACGCGCCCGGCGACGACTACGTGCTGTTCCTGCCCGCTCTGGTGGCGCTGTGCGCGCGCACCGACACCACGCCGCTGCTGACGAAGGTCCTCGAGGAGGCCACGGCCAGGCGCGTGCGCGACACGGCCGCCCGCGCGCTCTCCCTGCGGCGTCATGACACCGCGGCGGCCAGCATCCTCAAGTCGCTGGAGAAGGCGGAACGGTACGACTGGCAGGAACTGTGCCGCATCCTCGATCCTCTCCTCAAGCCGTCCGACGCCGCCGCGGTCAACGCCCTGCTCGATTCCGTGAACGCCCCGGCGCGAAGCGCGGGCGCTTACATCCTGTCCATGCGCCCCGACGTCGGCGTGGACGCGGACACGCGCGGCCACCTCGTCACCGGCCTCAGCGACCAGTCGAACGTGGTGCGCTACTACTGCGCGTCTGCGCTGGGTAAGCGGCGCGCCGTATCGGCCGTCGAGAAGCTCGTGCTGCTGCTGCGCGATGACGACGACGACGTGCGCTCCGCGGCTGCGGAGGCGCTGGGCGCCATCGGCGATGCGGAGGGATGCCAGGCCGCGGCGGCGGCCTCGGAATTGCAGGCGCGGCTCGACACGCGCTGGCTGAAGGCCATGGCCATCGCCGGCAACCCCACTCACATGGCCCTGCTCCTGAAGCTGCTCAAATCCGCCGCCTACGCCGACCAGCGCGCCGGTTACGAAGCGCTCGGCGCCTCCGGCCGCCCGGCGGCGCTGGAAGCTCTCGTGCGCACGTTCCGTAACGAAGAGTCCGCGTTCCAGACCGTGGCGGGCGATGCGCTGACCCAGCGCCCTGCCACGGCAGTCGCCGCCTTGCGTGGAGACCTGCAGAGCACCGACAGGAAGGCGCGGGTGCGGGCGCTGCATCTGCTGGCTCGCCTTGATACCCCTGCCAGCCGTGCCGTCCTCAAGCAGGCGCTGGACGACGAGGATGCCGGCGTTCGCGCACTGGCCGAGTTTGGCCTGAGCCGGCTTGGCGCCGGGGCTGCGGGCGGCGCGCGTTTCGTGGCCCCCGGGAAGTGAGACGGCATAGAGATGGCTCTGCTCGCCCTTTCGAACATCGAGAAGTCATTCGGCCCGCTCACGGTGCTGAAGGGGCTGTCGTTGTCGCTCGAACGCGGTGACAGGTTGTGCCTCATCGGCCGCAACGGCTGCGGCAAGACCACACTGCTCAACATTATCACGGGGCGCGAAGAGCCGGATCGCGGCGAGAAGCACTTCGCGCGCGATATCAGGCTGGCGTGGCTGGACCAGAAGCCGGATTTCGGCCCGGATCGCACGGTTCTCGAGGAAGCGCGCCGCGCGCTCGCCGACCTGGAGGACCTCGAACGGCGCCTGGTGGAATGGCACCACACGATCGCCACGGCGCCGAATCATGAACTCAGCGGCGCCGAACGGGCTGCGTTCGCGCGCGACGAAGCCGCGTTTGCGGCGGCGGCCGGCAGTGACCGCGAGCGACGGCTGACCATCGCGCTGGAGACCCTGGGGCTGAGCGGCGAGTTGCTCAGCCGTCCGTGCGGGCAGTTGTCGGGCGGGGAGCTGACGCGCCTGGCGCTGGCCCGCTTCATGGCTTCGCCCTTCGACGTGCTGATACTGGACGAGCCGACCAACCACCTCGACATCCTCGGTATCGAATGGCTGCAGACGGCGCTTCTGGAGACCGCGAAGACGTTCGTCGTCGTCAGCCATGACCGCGCCTTCCTGGACGCCGTCGCCAGCAAAGTGGCGGAGATCGAGGACGGGAAGCTGACTGTCGTCTCGGGGAACTACACGCAGTTCAGCGCGGTGAAGGCCGAGCGGCTGAAGGCGCTGCAGCGCGAGGCGGACCTCGAGGCGCGTTTCCTGGCCGACGAGATGGAGTTCATCCGCCGCTACATGGCCGGCCAGCGCTCCAGGGAGGCCAAGGGCCGCCTGAAACGGCTTGCGCGGCGCAAGAAGATCGAGGCGCCCGTTACGCAGCGGACCTTGGCCGTGAAGTTCAAGGGCGGCAAGACGCACGCCGACGTTGTCCTGAGCGTCTCCGACCTGAGCGTGAAGGCCGGCGACCGGACGCTGTTCGCCAACCTATCCTTTGAGCTCACCCGCGGAGAGAAGCTCGCCATCGTCGGCGCCAATGGGGCGGGGAAGACGACGCTCGCCAGGGTGCTCCTTGGCGAACTGCCGGCGGCGGGCGGCCGCCTGCGCCTGGCCCCGCAGTTGAAGACCGGCACGTTCACGCAGGACCTGCGGCACCTGCGGGACGACCGGACCGTCCTGGAGGAATACGCGCGCCTGGTCAACCCCCCGAACCTGAACGTGGCGCGCGGCCCGCTCGGCGCCTTCCTGTTCTCGGGCAGCCGCGTCGAGCAGCGCGTGGAGAACCTGAGCGGCGGCGAGCGCGCGCGGCTGGCGCTCTGCATTCTGGTGGCGAAGGAGAACGATGTCCTCGTGCTGGACGAGCCGACCAACCATCTTGATATCCCCTCGCGCCTGGCGCTCGAAGAGGCGCTCGAACGATACCCCGGGACCTGCCTGATCATCAGCCACGACCGCCGCTTCCTGGACCGCGTGACCACGAGAACGCTGTGGCTCGACGGCCCGTACACCAAGGTCTATGGGAGCAGCTATTCCGAGGCGCGCGCGCAGCGCGAAATCGAGCTTGCGCCTGCCCGCGCAAGTGAAATGGCGGCGACGGCGCGCGGCGGAGGTAACCGGGGCGCCTCGCCCCGGCCGGGCAGCGGCGAACCGCGGCGCGTGGCGCCTGCGCTGCCCAAGCCGAGGAAGCTCAACGAGTACAAACTCAACGCTATCGAGACCAGGATCGCCGAGCTGGAAGAGAAGCGGCAACTGCTGAACGCCCGGCTTTACGACGAGGACGTCTTCAGGGACGGTCGCAAGGTCCGTGAAGTCTCAGCCGAACTCGACGAGATAGAGAAGCAGCTCCTGCAGCTCAACAAGGAATGGGAAGCCGTCATTGATGCCGGAAGCTAAGAACCAACTGGAACTCGCAACTTGTAACTTGTCTTACGGCCCGTAGTGACCCAGGACGCCTTCCTTGACAATAAACAGCGGCTCGCTGTTCACGTTGCGTACGATATGCAGTTTGATCGGAGTTCCCGCGCCCGCGGTGGCAATACCGGCCAGGAAGTTCGCGGCGTCTTCGGCTCCGCCGTTTTCGACAGGCGTGCCGTTGACCGTGACGATGTAGTCGTTCTTCTTCAGGCCCATCATATGCGCCGGGCTGCCCGGCACTACGTCGTACACCATCAGCCCCAGGCGCTCATCAACCGCGCGATCCACGTCGCGCGTGGTCTTTAGATATGCGCCCAGCAGCGGCCGGCTGCTCGCCTCGCCGAAGACGAGGTAGCCGCAGCGGCCCTCCGTTTCCTGGAGATTCTTTATTGCGGTCGGCGCGCCCAGGTCCACCATCTGGGCAAGGTCTCTGCCGGGAGCCAGCACGCTCACCATTCCCCCCCCACCGGTTGGCAGCGGGATCGCCCTGGCTATCGGGGTGTTGGCCACCGTCTGCTCTGCGCCTCGCTGTAACGGCAGCAGACCCCGGGTCAGCACGAGAAACAACGACGCCGCGGCCAGAGCGGACACGCCGAACGTCAGGCCATACACGCGCACGCCCCTGGGGCGCCATGCACTAGCCTGCGCCGCGCCGCCGGCGCGCGCCATTCTCGCACGAACTACCTTGCCATAATTGTCAAAGTGCTGTGCCGGTACGCCGTCCAGTGGAAACGCGGCGAATGCCGCGCCGATCTCGCCCAGGATCCGGAGTTCCTCCCGGCATGCGTCGCAGCCCGCCAGGTGCTGCTCCACCGCGGCGCGCATGCCCGGCTGCGCCAATCGGGTCGCCTCGGGTTGAGGGACCTCACCCCGACGCACGTCCATTAGGTCACTGAGCAGCTCACGCGCTTCCGCGCAGGACATGTGTTGGAGACAATCGCTTGCGTCAGTCACGTTCTACAGCCTCCATCGCCACTTGAGTGACGCCCCGTCTTCCGCCGCCTTCACGCCTTGTGGCGCAATCGGAAAATTGCGTCACACGACCGCGGGCGCTACGGCGAATACCCCATTCGCCGCAGCTTCTCCTGCAGTTTGCGCCGCGCGTAACTCAGGCGCGACCACACCGTGCCCTCCGGCACGTCCAGCGTCTTCGCAATCTCAGCGTGGCTCAGACCTTCCACTTCCTTCATCAGAAAGGCCTCGCGGTGCTTCTCGTCCAGGCAGGCCAGCGCCTGGGTCAGGGCCGCCCGCAAAGCGTCCCGTTCCAGGCTCGTCAGGGGATCGTCCCGGGACTTCTGCTCGATGGTCCGGATCTCTTCCAGAGTGGCAGTGGCCGAATCGTGCCGGACGGAACGGCGGTAGTAGTCGTGTACCAGGTTGAGCACGATCCGGTAAAACCACGTCTTGAAAGCGCCTTCCCCGGCGATCTCATTGACGTGGCGGTACAGCCGGACAAGCGCCTCCTGCGATATCTCCTCCGCCACATTGGGGTCGGCGACCGAGCGCAGCGCAAGATGGTATGCCATGCGTGCGGCTAGAGGAGCCAGTTCATCGAAGGCCGCATCGTCGCCTTCGCGGAAGCGCCGCACCAGCGCCATGATCCGCTGATCCAGATCGCGGCGGTCGGTGCCCTTCTCCCCTGAATCCCTGGCAGATTGCATACTGTCTTGCCGCGGCGCTTCCCGCAGAGGCGGCGTGCCAGCGGGCCGCATATATCGCCCCGAGCCGCGCGCCACGGGCATGCCGTGGAATCCCCCCCGTTCTCCGCCGGCGCTGCTGCCTGGCCGGCTGCTATCATGAATCAAGGATACACGTGTCACTGGCGGCGGCGCAAGTCGAAAGCGCTCCGTCCTGAGATAATCGTCGTTGCGTGAACTGCCCATAGCCCCTCGATAAGTCTAGCTTCCCTGCATCCCTGCCGCTAAAGTGACGCTCCACACGGCAACACCTTGAAGAAATCCTGCCGCAAGCCCTGCCGCAAGCAGACGCCGATGATGCGTTCTGAAACAGTCTTTAGGCCCCTCGGGGCGGCAGAAGAGACACGGCAAAGAAAACCGCAGGCATGTTGCCTGCGGTTTTCTCCCTTCGTAGCCTTTGCCTTCGTTATGCGCCAGCAGCCGCGGGAACCCTGGCCACACCGGGCTGTCCGTATTGTGTCACGGTGCAGGTCAGGTTGACTTCCGTGGTGGCGTCGAAGACATGGACTTTGCTGGCGTTGAACGCCACCTCTATCTGGCTGCCGGTCTCGGCCTTCACGTGCGCTTCGAGCTTGCCGATGAAGTTGTTCTTCTCGGTCGAGAAATATGCGACCTGCGTGTCGCCGAGGGATTCCACCACGTCCACCTTGGCGTTCACAACCGAAGCGTAGTCCCACGCGCGCGCGGAACCCTTGTCGCAGATCATCTCCGGCCGGATGCCCATGATGACCGGCCTGTCCGTGTGGCCCTCGACCATCTTCGCCAGTTGCGGCGCCAGCGGGACCGTGACAGCGCCGCCGTCCACAAACGACAACGCGCCCCCCGCGGCGCGGGTGATGGTGCCCTTCAGGAAATTCATGGGCGGCGAGCCGATGAAGCCGGCCACGTACTTGTTCACGGGCTGATCGTACAGCGCCAGCGGGTCGGCGACCTGCTGGATCAGGCCCTTGTCCATGATCACGATGCGGTCTGCCAGCGTCATGGCTTCGACCTGGTCGTGCGTCACGTAGATCATCGTGGTGGCCAGGCGCTGGTGCAGCTTCTTCAGTTCCACGCGCATGTCCACGCGCAACTTGGCATCGAGGTTGGACAGCGGCTCGTCAAAGAGGAACGCGGCCGGCTTGCGCACGATCGCGCGTCCCACCGCCACGCGCTGCCGCTGCCCGCCGGACAGCGCCTTGGGCTTGCGCTCCAGCAGTTCCGTGATGCCCAGGATGCGCGCGGCATCATCCACGCGCTTCTTGATCTCGTCTTTCGGGAAGCGCCGCAGCTTCAGTCCGAACGCCATGTTCTCGAACACCGACAGGTGCGGGTACAGGGCGTAGTTCTGGAAGACCATCGCGATGTCGCGGTCCTTCGGCGGCACCTCGTTGACCACGCGGTCCGCAATGCGAATCCGGCCGGCGGAGATCTCCTCCAGGCCCGCAATCATCCGAAGGGTCGTGCTCTTGCCGCAGCCGGACGGGCCGACCAGGACCATGAACTCGCGGTCGAGAATCGTCAGGCTGACATGGTCCACGGCCCGGACATCGCCCGGGTAGACC
>JAPLOD010000308.1 GCA_026692735.1 Planctomycetota bacterium
GCTCATCAACGGCCCCGTCTGCGGCCTGCTGGTGCTGGGGTCGCTGCCGCTTATCGAGTCGCTGTTCGGCATCCTCACCAACATCCGGCTCTTCGAGCTGGCGGACATGAACCAGCCGGCGCTGCGCCGCATTCAGCTTGAGGCGCCCGGCACGTTTGCGCACACACTGCAGGTCCGCTTCCTGGCGGAACCGGCCGCCGCAGCCATCGGCGCCAATACCCGTCTGGTCAGCGCGGGTGTCTTGTACCATGACATGGGGAAGGTGCTGAAGCCCGAGTATTTCATCGAGAACCAGATGGACGCGCCGGAACGCCACCTGCGGCTCCGGCCCTCCGTCAGCGCGCTCCTGATCACCGCCCACGTGAAGGACGGCATTGACCTGGCGCACGAGTATGGCCTGCCGCAGCAGATCATTGGCTTCATCCCCGAGCATCACGGCACCACGCTGGTCAGCTACTTCTACCATTCCGCAAAGCGCAACGCGGCCTCGGAAGGCAACGCAGGCGCCGGCGGCGGGGCCGCAGCGGTTCAGGAGTCGTTCTTCCGTTACCCAGGACCCAGGCCGCGCAGCCGCGAGACCGCCATCGTCATGCTGGCCGACACCGTCGAAGCGGCCACGCGCACGCTGAGCAATCCCAACGCCGCGCGACTGCGGACGTTTACGCACGAGCTCATCATGGAGAAGGTTCTGGATGGGCAACTGGACGAATGTGACCTGACCTTCGCCGAGCTGGCGTTGATTGAGGAAGCGTTCCTCCGCGTCCTCGTCACCCGGTTCCATGCCAGGATACGCTACCCCGGACAGCCGGGAGAAGAGGTGGCCGCGGCAGTGGACGCGAAGACCACCATTGTTGAAGCGCTGCCGGCGAGCGAGGGCCGGCAAGGCGCGCCGCGTGAGCCCTTGACGGAAACGCGCTTTCTTGAAGGATCACCCAAAGACAAGGGCGGGTAGCAGCCCGCCCGAAGAGGACACGCATGCGGCACCCCGCACCACTGATACTCGTGACGGTTACCCGTTCGGCAGGCGCGCCGGCCATGCCGGACAAGAACGCCTTGGCGCGGCTTTTCCAGCGGGCGTGGGAGTTGGCTCTCAGACCGGCGGGAGGCGGGAACCCGCGGCTGGCGGTGGATGTCCATATCGTCGGTGACGCCCGCATTGCGGCGCTCAACGTCATCTATCTCCAGCAGGCCGGGCCCACGGACGTGCTCGCGTTCTCGATGGGCGAAACTGATCCGGAGCGCAAGGCTTTGCATCTGGGTGAGATCGTCGTGAACCACGAAGCCGCGAAGCGGGAAGCGGCATCCCGGCGCATCCCCGTCCTCAATGAGCTGGAGCGTTACTGCGTCCACGGATTCCTGCACTTGTTGGGTTATGAAGACGAAACTACGGCCCAACGTCGGGCAATGTGCAGGGCTCAGGAGAAGGTTCTGCGCTCATCCCACTCCTCGCATTCCTGAGAGCCGCCAGCCGGCCTCAACGATTGCGCACGCCTGCTGTCCTTGGCCACTCATAGGCTGGGATCTGCGTAACTACTGCTACAGGCAAGACTTGCGGCTGAGCCGGCACCCCAGCAGTCAGAGAACAGCGGAAGTGGGGCATGGCTCGCGGAATTCAGTAGACGCGACAGGGCATCCCGCTATAATGCCAGTCTGTTGACAAGAGCAGCCCTCGCGGCCGGTTTGTTTCTGGGGCGCGAGGAGCGGGCAAGGTCTCTAGAAGAGCCGAGTTGGGGGCCTGGGATTCGCACGCAGCGCGGATTCTGAGCCCTTGTTTTTTGGAGGTCGTGGACATGGTTGATGAGAAAACGGTGTTGACCGGCAGTCCGCTGAACCCGCCGGCCGGGGGTGCGGGGCCGGGGTCACTGAGCTTCGGGCAGAAGCTGCTGTTTCAGGTGCCGGGGATCATCATCGCGCTTCTGCTGGCCATCGGTGTCTCCTATCTCATCCTCGACAAGGTGAACAGCGAGACCGAGAAGAAACTGGAGGCGGCCAAGAATGAGCTGGCGGACCAGAACCGCAAGCTCGGCGAGGACCTGAAGAAGGTTGACGCCGCCAACAAGAAGACGCAGGAAGACCTCGCGGCCGTGAAGGAGGAAGCCGCCAGGATTGAGAAGGAGCGGCAGAAGCTGGCCGACAAGCTGGTGGATATCAGCAAGAGTATAGAGAAAGCGGTCATGGACTTCGGCAAGTTCAGGGAGACCACGGAAGCAGTTGACACCACGCAGACCAAAGACATCGCCGCCACCGCGAAGAACCTGAACGAGCTGGACACGAAGGTTCACTACATCGAGAAGAACATCAAGGAGAAGCTCGATGCGCTCGCGACCGATATCAACGGCCTCAAGAGCGACACCACCGGCATCAAGGAGGCCTACAAAGTCCTGCGCGCCGATGTGACGAAGACCCAGGAGAAAGCTGAGATTACGGAAAAGGATCTGGCTGACTTGGGCGACCGCGCCCGGTTGTTCCAGCTCCGTGTTTTGGCCGCCAGAGCCCGCGAAGCAGCGGAGGCCGCGCGCCACATGGATCTTAAGACGCTGCTGAGCCGGCTCGATGATGTGGAGGACAAAAAGTGATGAAACGCGCATACACTGTTTTCTTCTCTGTGGCCGTTGCGGCGCTGCTCGTTAGCCTGGCGGGCTGCTTCACCGAGCGCGAAGCGCTGGGCAAGGACCGCGCGATACTGAAGGGCGGGCAGCAGGTGTCCGGCGACATGGTCGGCTGGGTTGCCGTCCCCAACACCGCGCCGGAGATGCGGCAGGAAAAGAACCGCAACATCTCCTACGCAGTGCTGTCCACGCACAACGTGATCCCTGAGAACCTCAGCGGCTGGGTGGCCATGAACCCGTCCTTCTTCGCAAAGATGACGGACATCAAGGTGGACACGCCTCCGGCGACCGCCACCGAGCGCTGGGTGCTGAAGCCCGAGGGCAAGAGCGTCCCCAAGGACAAGAATGGCTGGATTGCCTTGCCGTTCTCGGAGCCGCAGATCGAGAGCAGCGCGCACAAGAAGGACCGCGAAATGGCGGCGCTGGCCGGCGGCAACATCATCCCCAAGGAGATGCACGGCTGGGTTGCGCTGGACCGGGAGACGCTCGCCAAGGTCACTGCCGAGTTCATGAACAAGGGCTCCGGCTCGGAGCTTCCAAAGACAAAGTAGGGGCTGTCACAGGGGCACAACGGCGGCCGCGGGGCTCAACACCCCGCGGCCGTTTTCTTTCACGGTTGTTGTTGCCGTTTGGCCGCGCGCCGGTGAGAGGCCGGGCATTGCCGGCAGCCTGCGTTACATGCCGAGTTCGTTGGACAGGAACCCCGTGTCATAGGCACCGCCCACGAACTTGACGTGTCCCAGGGCCTCGCGCAGGGCGGGCACGGTCGTGGGAATGCCCTCGAGGACAAGCTGGGACAGCGCCATGCGCATCCGCCGGACGGCATCCAGCCGGTCGCTGCCGTGCACGATCAGCTTGCCAAGCAGGGAATCGTAGTGGGACGGAACCTCGTACCCTGAGTAGATGTGGGTGTCCATGCGGATACTGGTGCCGGCCGGGGGCGAGAATATGCCTATGCGCCCGGGCGTTGGCGCAAAGCCTTTGGAGGGGTCTTCCGCATTGATCCGGCACTCGATGGCGTGCCCCTTGAACGCGATGTCCTTCTGGCGCCAGCGCAACCGTTCGCCACTGCTGATGCGTATCTGCTCTTCGACCAGGTCCAGGCCTGTCACCATTTCGGTAACGGGGTGTTCCACTTGCAGACGGGTGTTGACTTCCATGAAGTGGGACTTGCGCGTGCGGACGTCGTAGAGGAACTCAACCGTGCCAACGTTCGTGTACTTCGCGGCCTTCATCAGGCGGATGGCCGCCTGCTGCATATCGTAGCGTTCGCGCTTGTCGAACCCCGGCGCGGCGCACGGTGACTCTTCAATCAGCTTCTGGTTGCGGCGCTGGACGGTGCAGTCGCGTTCGCCCAGATGCAGGACCGTGCCGTATTCGTCGGCCAGGATCTGTACTTCGACGTGGCGCGCTCTCTCTATGGCCTTCTCCATGTACAGCGTGCCGTTGCCGAACGCCGCCTCGGCTTCGGCGCTGGCCTGCATGAAGCTGGCGCGCAGCGACACGTCATTGTGGCTGATGCGCATACCGCGCCCGCCACCGCCTGCCGCGGCTTTCAGGAGCACGGGGAAGCCGAGTTGGTTGGCCAGCTTCAGCGCCGTCTCAACATCCGGGACGGCCCCTTCCGAGCCGGGGACGGTGGGCACGCCTGCCGCCTTGGCGATCTGTTTGGCTTTGATCTTGTCCCCGAGATCCTCGATGGCCTGCGTGGGTGGACCGATAAACGCGATGCGGCACGCGCGGCAGACTTCGGCGAAATGCGCGTTCTCGCTCAGGAACCCGTAGCCGGGGTGGATGGCTTCAACGTCGGCGATCTCGGCCGCCGAGATGATATTGTTGATCTTCAGGTAACTTTCACGGGCCTGCGGCGGGCCGATGCAGATGGCCCGGTCAGCCAGCTTGAGGTAGACGGCGTCTTTGTCGGCCTGCGAGTAGACGACGACAGTTTCGATGTTTAGCCGCTTGCAGGTGCGGATGATACGCAGGGCGACTTCGCCGCGGTTGGCAATAAGAATTCGGCTGAACATTGGCGAATCCAGAACTCAGAACTCAAAATTCAAAATGGGACGGCAATTCTGCATTTTGAACTCCGCATTCTGTATTCTATCCGATCTCCACCAGGAACAGGGGCTGGCCAAACTCCACCGGGCTCGCGTTATCCACCAGTATCTTGCGGATAGTGCCGGTGACACCGGCCTTGATCTCGTTCATCACTTTCATGGCCTCAACAATCCCGACCACTTCGTCCGAGGCCACGCGGTCGCCCACTTCCTTGAACGGCGGCTGATCGGGGCTCGGCGAGCGGTAGAAGGTTCCCACCAGGGGGGCTGTGATCTCCGCGCTCGTTTCCTTGGACAGCTTCGACGGCGGCGGCGGAACGATTACCTGCGGCTTCTCGCCGCGCCGCGCCGAGAACTGCCAGTCCCCTTCCCTCACCTGCAACTCGCTGAGGTCATGCTCCTTCATCAACAGGATAAGCTTCTCTATCTCTTCGCGGTTCATGCGTTCCCAGGTCTCGTGGTACGGACGCTCCAGGCCGCTTACTTGTCCTCTCCGTTCCAGCGCAGACCAGCCCTCAAGCGGCTCAACACCCGGTGGCCGTTCGGCGTCACCAGCACATCATCCTCAATGCGCACGCCACCCAGCCCCGGCAGGTAGACGCCAGGCTCCACGGTCACCACCATGCCTGGCCGCAATACGCCCTTCGACCGCGCCGACAGCGACGGCGCCTCATGGATGTCCAACCCCAGCCCGTGGCCCGTCGAGTGTCCGAAAGCCTTGCCGTAACCCGCCTTACTAATCACCTCCCGGGCCGCAGCGTCCACCTCGGCAAGTGCTACTCCCGGCTCGACACGCGCAATCGCCTGGCGCTGCGCCTCCAGCACGGTCTGGTGAATCTTCCTCAACCGGGGTGAGATCGTACCCAGGAAAAACGTGCGCGTCAAGTCCGAGTGGTACCCCGCGAACTTCGAGCCCCAATCAACCAGGATGACCGCGCTGCCGCGAAAGCGGCGGCCGGTTGGACGGCCGTGCGGCAGGCTGGAATGCGAGCCGACCTGGAACATGGACTCAAAGGCCTGATCGTCGGCCCCGCCCTTCACCATCAGGTAACGCAGCCACGCCGCTGCCTCACGTTCCCGAATGCCGTCCTCCAGGGAGCGGCAAAGCTCCTCAAAGGCGCGCTCCTGAATGCGCAGCGCCTTCTCGATCTGCCGCACCTCCCAGGGACTCTTGCACAGCCGCAACTCGCCAACCAGGCCATTCTGCGGCTTGAGGCGCACGCCCCTGGCGGCTTTACGGAGGTTGCGCAGATCGGCCACGCGCATATCGCCGGCTTCGAACCCCAGCTTGCGGAGCCGCAGCTTGCGCATCATGTGGCCGGCCTTCTCCATCAGGCCGTGAGGAATCAGGACTTCGGGCTTGCCATCGGCGCCGCGTCGCACCTTCTCGATGACCACCTCCCAGCTTGGGACCGTCTTCCGTGCCTCTTCCAGGTACCGGAAATCGGTCAGCAGAACCTTGTGCTCTGCCGTCACCAGAAGCGCGCTGTCGCCGCCCGAGAAACCGGACAGATACCGCACGTTGCGTTCGTTCGTTATCAGTGCCGCGGGCAGCTTACGGGCGTGGAGTGCCTCGCGAAAATGCTGGAGCCGTGTACGCAACTCCGCCTTGGGTGGCATACCTGTCATGCTCTGAATGCACTCCATGCGCCGAGGTCACAACGGCCCGCGCCGTCACGCAAGGCATTCTGGCATATTCGTTTCTGCCGTGGGGACAAGCGAAGACTTGCCACGTTCGCGCGGAAACTCCTGTGATCTCCACCAGCGACTCCGCACGCCGCGCCCATCTTGATAAGAGCGCGATCCGTGTCATGATGACGGCGTTCAGGGGTCCAGCCCGGATGCATGAGGCGACCTGCCGGAGAAAGGACGTGCGATGACCGCCGCTACCTTCCCGTTCGGCACACACGTATACCGCGAGCCGCATCTGCCGCTCGATGCGCTGCTCCACGACCTCGACGTGATCCGGCGCCTCGGCTTCTCGATGGTGAAGATCCAGGAATGCTGGTCCGCCGACGAACCCCGCGAGGGGGAGGTGGAACTCACGCCCCTCGTGAAGGTGCTGGACAAGGCGCGCGCGCTGGGCCTGGGCGTGTATTTCGGCGTAACCATGGAGCAGGCCCCCGCGTGGCTCTGGGCGAAGTACCCGGACGCTTCCATGGTGTACGAGGACGGCGCGCGGCACAACGATCCGACGCAATACTGCCTGCCTGCTGATGGCAAGCCCGGTCCTTGCTGGCACCACCCCGGCGCCAGGGCCGCAGCGCAACGTTTCATAACTGAGCTGCTCGCGAACCTCGCCCGCTATCAGAATATCCTTGTGTGGAACACATGGCAGGAGATCGGGTTCTGGCCCAACCGCCCGGGGCATCTTGGTTTCTGCTATTGCCCTCACTCCCTGGCGGCGTTCCGTAGCTGGCTGCGCGAGAAGTACCGCGATGACCTGGCCGCTCTGAACGGCGTATGGCGCACGAACTACGGAAGCTGGGACTTCATCGAACCGCCACGTATGTCCGCGGCTGTCCCGTCATGGATTGACTGGCGAACCTTCATGGACGATGTGTACCTGGCCTGGGTCCTGCATTGGAAGGCGGCGGCCTTCGAGACGTACGATCCCCACCGCCGCCCGGTGATGGCGCACGTCGCCTCGCCGACGGTCGGCAGCGGCAGCGCATGGCGGTGGGCCGCGGAACAGCCCATCTTCGGAAGCTCATCGTATCCCGCCTGGAGTCCCTTCCATCAATGGGACGCCGGAAAGCCGAGCCCCGGAAAGCCGGCCGCTCGCGGCGCGTCGTTGTGCGCTGAGGCGGCGGGCATCGCGCTGAGCTTTGACTACCTGCGGCGGGCCGTACGGGAAGGCGGGCAGTTGTGGGCCGCGGAATTCCAGGGCGGGCCGATCAGCACGCATCTCCACAAAGGCCGCGTGCCCGATCCCGCCGACATCCGGCGCTGGGTGCTGACCGCGCTTTCGACGGGGATTGCCGGCCTGTGTTTCTGGAACCACAGGGCCGAACCGTTCTGGATGGAGATCAACGGCTTTGGGCTGCTGGACAGCGCGGGCGACTCTACCCCGCGAGCGGAGGAAGCAGGCCGGCTGGCCCGGGCAGTCGCGGCACATGCGGACCTGTTCACGGGTGCCTCTCTTGTGCGCCCGGAGCTGGCCATCCTGGTCAACGGGAATCTGTGGCAGTACGCTCAGGGCACCGCCGATTTCGCTGGGCACCTCGCGTACGACATGCGCGGCTGGCATCGCCTATGCTGGGAGCAAGGCATCCCGGTTGACTTCGTGGACTCATCGCAGTTGCCCGGCATTCTCAAGGAGTACCGGGCTATCGTCGTGCCAGCGCCGCTGGCTCTTGAGGACGCCCTCATGCGCCATCTGCGCGACTACGTCAACGATGGCGGACGTGTCATCTGCGAGGCGGCCCCGGGGCGGCTGGATACGTACGGCATAGGAAGGACCGGCGAGCTATCGCCTGAGGCCCGGACGCTCTTCGGCGTGACTCACGAGTCTGTCGCGATGGTCTATGAGCCTGGCGACGCCACGTGGATGCCCGCCGAGCGGACTTGGGGCGAGTTCGCTCCCGCGACGCCGCTGCAGGGAGCCGGCCGTCTCGCGGGCACTGTACTGCAGCCATGCGTGCTTCTCGAGACGTTTGCGCCTACCACAAGCGCACCGCTCTTTCTCGCCAGCGACGGGAAGGTGGCGGGCGTGGTCAACACCTTCGGCACAGGCCACGCGTACCTCATCGGCACGATCCTCGGCCATGCCGTAACGGGACTGCGGGACGCGAAGTCCGTCCAGGCCATGCTTGCGTTGCTGGCGGATGCGGGTGTTCGACCGCAACGTGTGGGGGCACTGAACCTGCGCCGCCGTGTGGCTTCGGGCGGCGAACTGTGGTTCCTCACCAATCTCGCGGAAGAGCCCGTGACGGAGCGCGTGCCCGTGCCGGCGGGCATGAAGGTACAGAACCTGCTCGAAGGTGAACTGTCACCAACGGAAGGCGCCGTCACGGTCTCGGTGGAACCACTGGGCGCGGCCTGCCTGGTACTGCGGGTCGCCGCCGCAACGTAGCTCCCTCAGCCCGCTTTCTGTGCCTTCTGCTTCATCCGCTCCTCATAGGCACACCTGCACTTGCCGTTGGGATCGGACATGAGAGCCGCCTTCGCGTTCTCTGGCGTGCATTCCGTACCGAACAGCGGGCATTCCTCGGGCTTCCTGCGCCCCGACATGATCTCCTCCATGAGGCACTCCAGAGCCTTGAACTCCACCTTCGGCGGCTTGAGCAACAAGCCGACGATGCCCGCAACGACGCACGCCGCGCCCGCAATGTAGAACGCCCACTGGTAAGTGTTCATGATGTCCCACACACGGCCGGCGAGGATCGGGCCAATGATGCCGCCGACGCCGTACGCAGTGAAGACGGCGCCGTAGTTTGCACCCAGGTTCTTTGTGCCGAAGAACTCCGCAGTCAGCAGCGGGAAGAGCGCGAAGTTGCCGCCGAAATTGAAGCCGATCCAGCAGGCGGCGATGGTGAGCGTGGTTTCCGTGGAGCCCATCTTCGGCAGGATGAACATCATCAGCGCCTGCAGGAAGACCATGATGATGAGCGCGCCGCGAGCTGTAAGCTTCTGCGCCAGCGTGCCCCACACCACGCGCCCCAGACCGTTGAAGAGCGCCAGGATTCCAGCCAAGCCGGCTGCCACGGCAACGGGCAGGCCGCCCTCGCGTTCCCCGAAGTTGGCCAGCGAGCCGATGACCATCAGGCCGCAGCCTGCGCTAAGCACGAACGCCAGCCAGGTCATCCAGAACTGCGAGGTCTTGACTGTCTCGCCCTGTGTCAGATCCTGAACCGCGGCCTTCCGTGCCCCGGCCGCCGCCTGCGGCGGGTTCCAGCCGGCTGGCTTGTAGCCAGCGGGAGGGTTCGACAACAGCAGCGCGCCCAGGACAACACAGACCATGAAGATGATGCCCAGAATGAAGAAGGTTCCGTTGACGCCATGCTCGCGGATCAGGCTTGCCCATGGGCCGGCCAGCTTGATGAAGATGAAGGCGCCGGCGCCAAAGCCCGCCACCGCGACACCCGTGATGAACCCTTTCATGTCGGGGAACCATTTCACGGAACAGGCAATCGGGCAGACGTATCCGAGACCGATCCCGGCGCCGCCGATCAGCCCCACGCAGATCAGCATGAGCGCGAAGGACGTCCCGGTGAAGCCCGCGAGGATGTACCCCAGGCCCAACACCACACCGCCCGCCAGCGCCACTTTGCGCGGTCCAATCTTGTCCTGCCAGCGGCCCGCCAGGATCATGACGAGTGCGAACGTCGCGAGGCCGACGGCGAAAATCCACTGTGCATCCGTCGCTGTGAATGCGAAGACCTGCTCCCTGAACTTCTCCTGCTCGAAGGTCTGGCCGATCCAGGCGTCGGTGAGCTTCGCCTTCTTGAAGGCGCCAAGCTCGTCCTTGGCCTGCTTGATGGCCTCCTTATCTGTGCCCCTTTGCGCCTCCTTCAGTTTCTTGTCGAACTCAGCATACTGCTTCTTCGCTTCGTCGTAGGCTGCCTGGTCCTTCACGCCCAGCAGCGCCGGGTTGAGCACCATGGCCACGTCAGCGGGCTTGTTCTGCAACGCTCCCGTGAACGCGCTCCACGCATAGATCGCGCCCAGACACAACTGGACCAAGAGCGCTCCCACCACGATAAGCCACCGGTTGCCGGCCTGGACCGGCGCAGCCTTCTCGTCCGCCATGACCCAAGCACCTTTCGTTGTCTGCGAGTTCAAAGGGGCCTGCGGACAACACTTGCCCGCAGGCCCCCTTGGGTTCCTTGCTGTTCGCCCGCCGGTAGCGGGCGAAACGCCCACACCACGAGCGCTACTTGCCTGTCTTACGCCCGGCCACAAGCCGCTCAACGATGGACGGATCAGCCAGCGTCGAGGTGTCGCCGAGGGCGCCGATCTCGTTCTCGGCGATCTTGCGCAGAATGCGCCGCATGATCTTGCCGCTGCGGGTCTTGGGCAGGCCTTCGGCGAACTGGATGATGTCCGGAGTGGCAATGGGGCCGATCTCCTTGCGGACGTGAGCCGTGAGCTCCTTCTTCAGATCATC
>JAPLOD010000309.1 GCA_026692735.1 Planctomycetota bacterium
GCTCGTGGCCGGCGACACGTCCTTTCTCATCTTTGACACCGGCGCATGCGGCGTTTGGACCGTGTGCATGATGACGTTCATGGGGTTGTCATCGGCGAAGGGCGGCCGGCCGGTGAGCAGGGCGTAGAGCGTCGCCCCCAGGCTGAAGACATCGGAGGGCTTGCGCGAGGCCTTCGCGTCCGCAGCCTGCTCGGGCGCCATGTAACCGGGCGTGCCGATGGTGGCGCTGGAGCCCACCAGCATGCCGCCGAGGTCCTCGACGCGCGGAAGTCCCAGGTCGGCCACTCGGGCTTCCTTGAAGGCCAGTTTGCCGTCTTCCTTCCTTCTGGGGATGAGGATGTTCTCTGGCCGGATGTCGCCGTGGATAATGCCGTTCTTGTGCGCGTCGGCCAGGCCCATGGCGGCGGCGATACAGAGGTCGAGCGCCACGGCTTCGGGAAGGCCAGTATCGCCGGACTCCGTTGCCTGGCGCAGGTAGGCCCCGGCTGACACCCCAGGAATGTACTCGCTCACGATGTAGAAAAGCCCGTCCTGCTTTCCCTGGTCCTTCACCGGAACCAGGTGCGGCGAGACGATGGTGGAAGCGATCTGCGTCTCGGTCTGGAAGTTCTCCAGCGCTTCGGGACTCGCCGCAGCCACCGGCACAACCTTCACGGCGACGCCGCTTCTGGTCTGCGCGTGGACGCCGTAGTACACCGCTCCCATCCCGCCCTGGCCGAGCTTCACGAAAATGGGGATGCCGCCCACCGCGGGGACGACCAGCTTGTCCACCTGCACGCGGGGAGCGGGCATGAGCAGCCTGTCGCGGCTCAGGTCCTGTATGCGCAGAGTGGGGTCAACAAGGGAGACCAGCTCGGCGGGCAGAACAGCCGTGATGACAGGTGGCGGGGTCGGCGCCGGCACCCCCAGCATAGTGTGGCGATTGGGCGCGGCAGGAGCCGGAGCCACAGGCGCTCCGGCGGGCGCTGCCGCCGTCGGCGCCCCGGGCGCCGCAGCGGGAGACGTTGCCGTTGGGGCAGGCTTGCCACTAGCTGCTGGCGCCTCCGGCAGCGGGACAGGTGTGCTATCCGGGGAAACGCCGTCCTTGGGTGTGTCTGTCTCACTCACTCTATGACTCCCTCAACTGCGATGCGGTGCCAAGCCACGGTTACTCTCTCGGGTACTCGTCAGCAGGCGCAGAGGGTTTGGAGGCCACCGCGGGCTTTGGCTTCGGCGTCGCTGGCGGCGGCGCCGGCCGGATGGACTCAACCAGTTGCTTTGCGCGTCGTTCGAGAGCGCGGACCAGGTCGTCAACGCTTTTGACGGCATCCTGCCGCTTCTGTGCCATCTGAGGTACCACGGTTGCGGCGTCCTTGAAGTCGGTGCTGACAAGCTGTTGCAGCGCGGTGCTGACAAGCCCGGCCAGGAGGTCGCGGGCAGCCATCAGGTCCTGGTACTCCCGCTGGTCTTTCAGGTTCGCGATGAGGGGCGGGTTCCCATCTACGCTGGGGCTGCCGTCGAATCGTTTCGCCCAGGAGTCCTTCAGTCTAGCGGTTTTGCCGTCGGCCTCTTTCAGGGCCGTCTGAGTCTGTTCGTTTTGTGTCTGCAGCGCCAGAAGGTTGTCCCGGAAGCCGACGATGTCGCTACGTCCCGGATAAGCGGTGCACGTCTCCTGCAGCCCGGCGATAGCGGTCCCAAGACCGGCAGGGCCGTTCCTGAGCGATGCAACGGCCGTGGCGCGAGCATCGCCAGCTTTCTTGTCTTCGAGCTGCTTGAGCGCCGACGGCAGTGACTGAACCAGCCGTTCGAGGTCCGACTTCATCTGCGGGTCGAGCAGGGGGGCGGCTTTGCTCAGCGCGGCCACGGCGCCGTCGTGGTCTTTTCTCTGGACCAGCAGTCGTATGCCTTCCTCGGCTTTCTGGGCGGCCAGTTCCTTAATGCGGCCATGGAGAGCCGAGATCAACCCGGTGATCGTTTCAGCCGCAGTTCGGCATTGGTCCTCCAGTCCCTTGATCGCAGCAGCGGCGTCCTTGGATTCAATGGCGGGCTCGCCCAACCCGGTCTTGAGGAGCCCGGCCAGAAGGTCGCGGGCAGCCATCAACTGCTTGTACTCCGGCTGGTCTGCCAGATTTGCGGCCCTGAACCCCTGTCCATCAATCCTGGGATCGTCGCTCAACTTTTGCCAGGCTTTCTTCAGAGCAGCGATCTTCTCATCCGCGGCACTTGCGGCGGCGCCAGCCTTCGCAATCTGACCCTCGAACCGCCGGCGTACTTCGGCATAGACGCCGAGCTTTTGCGAGAGCATACTGATCTGGTCGCTCGCGTCCTTCTGATCCCTGTCCAGTTGACTCGCGACGGCGCCAGCTTCCCTGCAGTCGCTCTCTGCAAGTTTCGCGAGTGCCTTGGCGGCCAATCCTGCCAGGTGGTCACGGGCACCGTTGAGGCTACGCAGGTCGCTGTTGCCTTCTAGGCCCTTTTCCTTGGCAAACTCCGCGATCTTGGCGTCGGCAGCCGCGACGGCCTTCACGATCTGCTCGTGCTTCTCCCGGATGCTCTTGAGGGCACCGCACAGGTCGGCTATCAGCGACATGCCTGGATGCTCCTTGAGCGCCTTCTCGACGAGCGCGATAGTGGCGGAGAGACCGCCGGGACCCGTCCTGATGCTCTCGACGATCTGCTTCCAGTCTGCGCCGAAAGCCTCAATCCGCTTTCCGAGTTCCGCAGCGTCAGTCCTCTTCTTAGCAACGGGACTGTCCAGCGCTTTCTTGATAACCGCCATCGCGTGATCCGGCTTTCCCGCGCCGAACGCTTTGTTCGCCTCGGCCAGCCAACCTTCGTATCCCTTGAGCTCCGTTGTCTTGGTTTCGACGCTCTTCTTCACAACGTCAACAGCAGCCAGCTTCTTCTCATCCTTCGGGAAGAGGTCCCCCGCTAAGCCGCAGTGCTCAATTGCCTTGTCCAGGTCTAGCTCTGTGTAGTTGCCCGCGAGCTGGTCGGCGGCCGTGAGCAGGCTTTCGAATATCTTCGTCTGCACGTCATAGGCGTGCTTGTCTTTGACTTTGGGGGGGAAGGCCAGTGCCTGCTTGATCTGTGCTATTGCCTCGGGGAAGTTCCCTTTGGCGCATTCCTCCTCCGCCCTAGCCACGCACTTGTTGTAGGCGATTGGCTCGTCGAGTTCCTTCCGCTTCTCGCCGATTCTCTTCTCAAGGTCCGCAACCTCCTTCAGTTTCCCGTTATCCGTCGGGAAAAGCCCTTTCGCCTGAGTGCACTTGCCCGCGGCGTCGTCCAGGTCGCTTGGCTTAGTGGCAGCGGCCACGGTCTGGTCCGCAGTGTCGAGCAAGTTCCTGAACTTCTTCCCTTTTATCAGCGTGTCGTCCAACGCGGTCTGAAGGCGCTTCGCCCGTGTCCCAACCTCTCCATCGTTATACCGCGCTGGGACCAGTTTCAGGGCATCTGTTACTTTCGCGAGCGCGTCACCAATCTTTTCCGCGTCCTGCAGGGCGCGTGCTTCCTGAAAAGCCTTTTCGACCTGCGTTAACTTCGCAAGATCGTTGCGCGCCTCCTTGAACTCAGCGCCGTCCCTGTAACGCGCCTCCCCAATCTGGATCAGGTCCTCGGCATCCTTCAGCTTGCCGTCCATGAGACGGTTCGTGACGCCGGCCGCCAGTTTCTCCCTGAGAACCGTGTCGCGTTGGGCAACTTCGGGACCGGCAACGCCAAGGCGCGCGTCTTCAAGCGCCTTGAGTATTCCCAGGGCCGAACCCCAGTCGTCTTCTTGGCTGGAGGCGATGGCGTCGAACTGCTTCAGCCAGTCATCCTTGACATCCCGCCGCAACGGCTCGAGTTCCGTGCTGGTCCGGTCAAGCCCGGCCGCCGTGGCGATGTTGGACAGTACGTTCTCCCGGTCGCCAAGCCCGAGCAGTCTCTTCGCGGCCGCTATTGCCTTGTCGAACCTGGCCACACTCGTGTCGAGTTGCTGCCGCAGAGGGGCAATGCGGGGATTGTCCTTCTCGAACCCCTCCGCCTCCGAGATCGCCTGATCCGCCTTCTTCAGGCCGCCGCCGTTTTTCAGCAGCCTGTCTGCTTCGTCGAGCTTCGTCTCGCAGAGGCCATGGCTCAGTTTCGTCATCTTCTCTTGGAGCTTGGAGCGTCGCTGCCCGGCGATGCCGCCTTTCCGAAGCTCCACGGCTTGCTCGTATTCGACCTCCGCCTGCTTGTAGTTGTCGAGCTTGGCAACGTCGTCTTTGAGCGGATTGGCATCGTTCTCCAGCGTCTCTCCCCTGCTGACGTGGCCGAACTCCTGGTTAAGCGCCGCAAGGTCACGATCGTTCGGTTGTTGTCCGGCGAGGGCGTCGAGCTGCCTGCGCGCGCCGGCCAGATCATCCGCGTCCAAGCAAGCACGCGCCGTAGCCACCCCTGCGGCCCACGCGATCTCCTTCTTCTGGGGCTCGTACGCGGGGTCAAGCTTAACGGCTAACGTAACCTTCGCGAGCGCTTCGGCAAGGTCGCCACCGCGCTTGCGCAGTTCTTTGTCCGCTTGGTCAGCGAGCGACCGCGCGATTTCGGGCTTTGCCTTGCCGAGCGCCTTCCGCAGCCGCACCAGCCGCGGCTCGTCGGGGGGGGAGTTCTGGCCTGCGTCCGCGAGGAGGCGTTCCGACTCCCCGACATGCTCCTCCGTTTCCCCTGCCCGTGTGGCCTGGCTGGCCGCGGTCAAGAGGGCGGGCACCTTGCTCACCAGATCGCGGAGGACGATCTCTTTTTTGAGCTTATCCTCGCACTCCTGAACGCGACTGTCCCGGGGCGACAGTCTTCTGAGGTGCTGGATCACCTCCCCCAACGTCTCGATCTTGGCCGTGGCTAAGTCGCGGTGGAACTCGTCCACGTAATACTTGAAGAGCGCAGCGGTTACCTGCTGCCTGCGCTTCAGCAGCGTAGGATCGCTGGGAAGGAACCAGTACTGGGTGGCCAGAGTTTCCGCCTTCTTCTGCTCATTGTCCGCCGTGAGAGGGTCGCTCCTCGCGAGCGCCCCGCTCACTCTCTCCAGGATCTCGGCCAGTTCTCCCCGCTTCTCATCGGATGTTCTGAACTTGTACGCGGCATATCCCGTTCCTCCGGCGACCGCCAGGAACAGGCTCAGCACGACCGCGATCTTCAAGGGGCCGAGCTCGAGCAGGAGCTGGAAGAAGCGGCTCTTCTGCGGCGGCGCGGGCGCGGCTATGGCCTGTGCTGGTGCAGCCACGGCCTTGGCTTGCGTGGTCGCGGGCACAGCCTTGGCCTGTGTGGTTACGGAAGCGGCTTGGGCCCGCGCGGACGAGGCAGCGGCCTTGGCTGCCTGTGTCGGCGACGGAGCGGCCCTAACCTGAGTAGCCGGGGGAGGGGCCGTGGCTTGTGCGGGGCCCTTCGCCTGCCCGGGCAGGGCCATGTGCAGTGTCGAGCGCGTCCCCCTGTCTTCGGCCAGCAGCCGGGGGATCTTCTTCAGGTCCGCGAGCAGTTCGCCGGCGTCGGCATAGCGCTGGGCGGGATCCTTGCCCAGGCAGTTCTCGACGACGTTGACCAGGTACAGCGAGATATCCGGCCGCAGCTTGTTCAGCGGCTCGTGCACCGACGCCATCGTGGCCATGATCGTCTGCATCTGGGTCTTGCGCTTGAACGGCGAGCGGCCGGCCAGGAGGGTGTAGATTGTGGCGCCCATGGAGAAGACGTCCGAACGCGTGTCCGCCTGCCTGGCGTCCAGGATCTGTTCGGGCGCCATGTAGCCGGCGGTGCCCATGGTCTCGTTCGTGACGGTCAGCGATCCCTGCCTGTCGCCGCCGCGGTTGATGTGACGCGCCAGTCCGAGGTCCATGACCTTGGTACGGGGGAAGTCGAGTTCTTTGCTCCGTCTGCCCCGGAAGGGGATCATGATGTTGTGGGGCTTGATATCGCGATGCACGATAGAGGCCGAATGGGCGGCGCGGAGGCCTTCACACGCGGCAGCGGCAATGGCCAGCGCATCGGCCTCGGGGATCCCGACGGCGCCCGTGTTCTTCACGGCTTCGAGGTAGTCTTGCGCGGCGAGGCCATGCACATATTCCATCACGATGTAATACAGGCCCGCTTCCTCGTTGACGTCCTGCATGTGCACGAGATGAGGCGACTGTACCTGAGCCGCAATCTGGGCCTCGCGGATGAAGCGCTGCACCATAAGCGGAGATTCGGCCGCCAGGTGCAGCGACATGACCTTGACAGCCACCTCGACCTGAAGGCGCAGATGGAAGCCGCAGAACACGGTGGCCATGCCGCCTTGCCCGAGCTTTCTCAGTAAAGGAATGCCGGCCAGCGCCGGATACTGCCGGCCTTGAAAGAGGATGCGCGGCGCGTCGTGCAGCAGGGGTTCGGCCAGGATCTTCTCTTCGACAGGGCCGATATCACCCTCTTGCGGCGGCATGTGGATAGCTGCGCCGGCCGCTGCGGGGATCCTTGGTATGGGGGAAGACGGGACCTCGTTAGCTCGGTCTGCCCCACCGTTTCGGTCAGGAGACGGCGGAGGGACGCCAGCTAACTCAGCGTCGCCGATACGACGACCGGCTTGTCCCGGCTCAGACATATAAGTATAAGCGCATCCACCCCAAGAACACTCTACCAGCAATGCCATAAAGTTCAACCATGAGGCCCATATGTTTTTGGAGGATTTTTGGGGCCTCGAGATGGAAGGCCGGGTAGGCGCCTATTGCCGCCGTCCCGCCGCGAATTCCTGCGCCTCTTCCAGCGCAATCTGGACCCAACGCGTCATGCGCTTGGGTTTGTTCTCCACGGTGTGCGTGTCCTTCATGATGAGTTCCAGCGGCAGATGGCCGGCCAGGCGCAGCGTGTCACGCAGGTCCTTGCGCACGACGTCTTCATCAAAGCTGACGCAGACCAGCGCCGGGTTGGGCTTGCGGCTGAACACGCACTTGCCGTCGAGTTTCGCCGCCATGACGGCCTGATCGGCCCACGGAGCCACCGAGACGCGGCGCAGCCGCGGCACGTGCCTGAAGAGGCCGTCTATGCGGAGGTGCACGCCCTCGCAGCAGCCGTAGCAGTTGAGGCCGAACTTCTTGAGGAGGGGCACCTGGTAGGGGAGGACGAATTCGGCGAACATGGCGGGCGACCAGTTCACGGTCTCCTGCGATTCGGCAAAGCCCCAGATGTCCTGCAGCCGCACGTTCATCCCCGGCTTCCAGTCGTTCTGCGGGAGTTCGTCCGTGTAGGCGACGCCTCCGGAACCGACGTAGTCGCATTCGTTCTTGTGGGTGAGGAGCCCTTCGCGTTCGTGCCAGAGGATGAGGTTCAGCATCTCGTCGCGCAGCCAGGCCATGAGGCGGTGCAGGCCCTTCGGGTTGTCATAGGGCAGCAGCATGAGCTGCTCGAGGCCCACGAACCAGATCACCTGCCCCGTCAAGCCCATGCTCCACCAGAAGCCGCCGCGAAGGCGCGGAGGCAGGATGTCGCCGAAGAGGTCCGCGGCGAGGTCGAGGTCGCGCTGCGTGGCGGCACGGTGCACGGACAACTCCCGGAAGTGGAGCTTGCCGATATCTCTGTCGAGGTCCTTCAGCGGCGGGTCCCAGGTGTAGCTGCCGCGGTTTTCCCCGTGCGTGAAGGGGACCTTGACGCCGAAATCGCCTGCTTTGACGTGCCAGTTCAAGTCGAAGAACGGTTCGATGGCGTTGTCATCGCGGATATGTTTCCACCAGTACACCTTCGAACGCAGCGTCCATTCCCAGTGCCGGAGCTTCTCGTCGGTGCATTGCATCTGGCTGGAAGGCAGGAGTTCTCCCCAGGCGCCTTCGGGAAAACAGAGGACCAGCGGGCGCTCGGGCTTCAGCGCGTTGAGCGCATACCAGCGTTTCTTTCGCACAGGCATCTCGGGATGCTCGGCGATCTCGCGAACGCGGCGTGCCAGCGAGCGAAGAACCTTGCGATCATGGGCGGAAACCATGGCGTGACTCCCGGACAAAGAGGCCTTCGCAGTCACCTTGGCGGAACGGGCGGGGATTTCAAGCAAAAGCGGGTCGGCAAGGGCAGGACGGTGTATGCTCTCCTGTGGGTTTCCCCCTTTGCCGAGAGGGGCGGCCGCTGCCGGCCTGTTGGTCCCTTGACCGGCGGCCGGGCAGGCACGTATAATCTGTGGCCTCAAGCGCACTTGGGGCGTGTGCCACTGCGAGCTAGCTCGCAGTGGCACGGCGATCACAACTCATTGGAAAGGATACTGACATGCGGCATGCAACCTGGGCACGAGCGGGGCTCATCGTCCTTCTGGCGCTGGCCGTCACGGCCTGGGCCGGGGACGCGAAGATTCAGGCGCTGATCATCACCGGCGACGATGTGGGCGGGCATCCCTGGAAGGAAACCACGCCGGTAACGCAGGAGATCCTCACGAAGTCCGGCAAATTCGACGTGAAAGCCGTCGAGGGCTTCACGGTCCTGGACAACAAGGAGGAACTCGGGAAGTACGGCCTCATCGTGTTCATGCTCTACAACAACAAGAAGGCGCCGATCTCCGATGCGGCCAAGGAGAACCTGCTCTCGTTCGTCAAGGATGGCAAGGGTTTCGTGGTCAGCCACCTCGCCAGCGCGTCGTTCCCCCAGTGGAAGGAGTGGGGCGAACTGTGCGGACGGTACTGGACCATGGGCAAGTCCGGCCATGGGCCGCGCAGCGAGTTCCTCGTGAAGGTCGTCAAGAAGGACGATCCGATCGTCAAGGGCATCGAGGATTTCAAGGCAGACGACGAGCTTTACGCCAAGCTCTTCGGCGACACCAAGATCAACGTGCTGCTCGAAGCCGACTCCGACTGGAGCAAGAAGACCGAGCCGATAGCCTGGACGATTGATGTTGGCAAAGGCCGCGTCTTCCACCATACTTTCGGCCACGACGCCAAGGCTTTGCAGATTCCGGCTGTGCAGAAGCTCATCGCGCGCGGCTGTGAATGGGCCGCCACGGGCAAAGTCGCCGACTGAGAAGCGGCAAGAACCGCTGGCGGGTGGGGCACTCAGCGGCTTCCGGCAGCGGTTACCTGGTGTCCGGTTCAGCCGCGGCTTCCCGCTTGAGCCTTTGTGTCTCCGCGGCGGAGGGGCGCTCGACCGCGGCTGACCAGCGGTACTGGAAGGTCGAACGCGGGATGCCGAGCAGCTTGGCGGCACGCCCCTGGTTCTGTTCTGCCTTCTCGAACGCCCACGTCAACAGGGCGCGCTCGAAATCGAGCAGGACCTGCTCGAGCGAGATACTCTCCTGTCCCTCGGTGTTGAGGCTGAACAGCGGATAGTCGCGCTGCATGCGCAGCATCTGGGCGAGGTCCGCGGGCCGAATCTCGGTGCCGGCGTGCATAATCACGACCGAGTCAATGACGTGTTCGAGCTCGCGCACATTGCCGGGCCACGTGTACGTGGTGAGCAGGCTGAGCGTTTCGTCCGTCAGCTTCTTCGGGCCGCGGCCGAAACGCGCCATGGCGCAGCGCAGGAAGAAGCCGGCCAACTCCGGGATGTCGCTGCTCCGCTCGCGCAGCGGCGGGATGCGCAGCGTCACGACGTTCAGACGGTACATCAGGTCGTCGCGGAAGAGCCTCTGGGCGACCTGCTCACGCAAGTCGCGCTTGGTGGCGGCGACCACCCGCACGTCGGCCTTTTCGGGGCGGGCGCCGCCGAC
>JAPLOD010000310.1 GCA_026692735.1 Planctomycetota bacterium
GCGCTGCTGCAGGAACTGAACGGCGACAACCTGACGATCGTGATGGTCACTCACGAAGCGGACGTCGCAGCCTGCGCCACGCGGCGCCTGGTGTTGCGCGACGGCCGGCTGGTCATGGACGAGCGTCACCAGGCCGAGGCGGCGCTGGCACGGCTGGCTGCGCTGCCGGTGGAATCCGGACCGACGTAGGCACGAGGAAGCACGACAACCACGGGATGACCAGCAGGCAGCGGCGGGCGGCTTGCGGTTGCCGCCCGGCCCTTCGCGCGCTAACGTGTTCCCGGACATTACCCAGCGCGGAGGTTCTTTACGAATGCCTGAGACAACCACGTCCGAGACCAGCGCGGCTCGACCCGGAGGAGCGAGTGCCGGGTCTGCCCTGGATACGATTCTGCCTGACGGCCTGCGCGTTGTCGGCGAACGGATCGAACGCAGCGAAGGCGTGGCGCTCGCGATCCGCATTCCCGCCGGCACCAAGGACGACCCGGCCAACAAGCTGGGGCTGGCGAACCTGGTGCAGGAGACGCTGTTCAAGGGGACGCGGAAACACGACGCTCGCGCGCTGTCCGACGCCTTCGATTTCTACGGCATCCACCACGGCAACCATATCGGCACGGAGACCACGCAGGTGTGGCTCGGCTTCCTGCCCGAGTACACAGCCAACGCGCTGTCGCTGCTCCGTGAAGTGGTCTCGCAACCGTCGTTCCCTCAGAAAGACTGCGAGACAGCGAAGGTGCAGGCGATCCAGGAGCTCAAACGCCTGGATGACGAGCCGCTGACGAAGGTGTTCGTGCTGTTGAAGGAGCTGTACTTCGGCACGGCATGGGGCCACCCCGAGATGGGCAGCGAAACCACCGTGCCGGACATCACGCGCTCCGACATCGAGGCGTTCTGGAAGGCGCAGTACATCCCGGCCGGGGCGACCGTCGCGGTGGCGGGCAAGTTCGACCCGCAGGCTCTGCAGAAGGACCTCGAGACGCTCGTGGCGAATCAAGGCACGGCGTGGCCGCAGGAGAACCCGCCTCCGCCGCCTGACAAGCCCGTGCGCCAACACGTGTATAAGGACAGCGAACAGACGCAGATCGCCATGGCCTTTCCCGCAGTGCCGCGCAACGACCCGGCGTACTACGTTCTGCGGATGGCGATCAGAATCCTGGCCGGGGGGATGAGCGGCCGGCTGTTCACCGAAGTGCGCGAGAAACGCGGGCTGGTCTATTCCGTGGGCGCGCAGACCATCTCCCTGCGGGGCAGCGGCGTGGTGTACGTCTATGCGGGCACCACGACGCCGCGCGCCGCTGAGACACTGCAGGTGCTGAAAGCGGAACTGGCGCGGCTGGGGCAGGACGCAACTCAGGAAGAGCTTGAGCGTGCCAAGATCGGGCTGAAAGCGCACCTGCTGATGGACCAGGAGAGCACGTCACACCGCGCCCGCCAACTGCTTGACGACGTCTACTATGAGAGCCGCGCCGTACCGGTGGCGGAAATCGTGCAGAAGATCAACGCCGTCACGGTGGACGATGTGAAGCGGTATTGGACCACGCACCCGTTTGAGCCGTATGCGCTGGTGATGCTGGGACGGGAAGCGCTGGAGTGAACGGTTGTCATTGGTCACTTGTCATTAGTCATTTGTCACTTGTCATTAGTCATTTGTCATCAAGGGAGGGGGTGAAGCATGGCGAGTGCCAGCTTTGAAGATCTACGGGTTTACCGAATCGCTGAGGACCTGGCCGATCGGATCTGGGACGTGGCCATACGATGGGATCACTTTGCCAGGGACACCGTGGGCAAGCAAGTGGTGCGGTCGGCGGACAGCATCGGCGCGAACATCGCGGAAGGGACCGGGCGAGGGAGCTATCAAGACAACCGGCGCTTTGTGCGCACTGCTCGGGGATCGCTCTATGAGACACGACACTGGCTGCGCAGGGTGTACCGCCGCGGGCTCTTGACACCTGACGAGGTGGCTGCCTTGGAGCCACTGATCAAAGAGCTTGGTCCGAGGCTGAACGCATACCTGAGGTCTATTGGCGACCACGTCCGCAAAGCTGCGCCAAACGAGACGCAAGACGCACGTGGCCAATGACAAATGACTAATGACAAAGGACCAGCGACTACTTTTCGAGTTTCTTCTGAATATCTTCCCACGGGGCCTGGAATACTTTAGCCTCCAGGCTCGTCTGCGTCTCAATATAGCGGATGATGTTGCGCTGGGCGGGGTTGGCCAGGGCTACGCAGAGCAGCTTGCCGAGCTTCTCGAACGCAATCACCTCATGCTGGCGGCAAAGGTCAATGTCCAGCAGGGAGACCACCTCGCGCTCGACAGGGAAGAAGCGCAGGTAGACACGCGGGACGTGTGTCTGCTTCTTAAGCGCGGCGGCGAGGGCGTCAACGGACAGGCCCGCTTCATCGCGCAGAATGCGGCCGAGCGGGATGAAGGACTTGCGCTGGAAGGCGAGCGCCTGGTCGAGCGCGGCGCGGGTCACGGCCCCTGACTGCAGGAGCAGCTTACCGAGCGGGTCCGGCTCGGGCCTGGTTGTTGGGCCCGGACTTTCCCCGCTTCCTGGAGACGGGCGCACTGGAGGTATCCTGCGCGGCACTGGCATGGAAGTAGGATTATCACCACCGGTGGCCAACTGCAAGAGAGGAATCGTCGCGCCGCGTCTCCAGCCCAGGGCTTTTCAATTCTCGCCCTTGTTCATAGGGCAGATGAACGCCAAAGCGGCGAAGGGGTCCGCTATGAAGCGTCGCAGGGCGTCTGGCAGGTATTTGTGCCGGGTACGCTGTCGAATCAGCCCAAGCGTCAG
>JAPLOD010000311.1 GCA_026692735.1 Planctomycetota bacterium
GAGTTCCTCACGCGCTTCCGCCGCGAGGCGCAGGCCACGGGCAAACTCAACCATGTCAATATCGTCATCGCGTACAACGTGGGCGAGGAAGCGGGCACGCACTACTACGCCATGGAATACTGCGAAGGCGAGACGCTGGACCGGATACTCAAGCGCGACAAGGTGCTGACGTGGGACAAGGCGGTGGCGGTGGTGATGCAGGTGGCGCGGGGCCTGCAGCACGCGCACGACCACGGCATCATCCACCGCGATATCAAGCCGGCCAACATCTTCGTCTGTAAGCCGCTGGGTCCGAGCCGCGACCGTGAGGGAGCGGACGTGCCGCTTGCTGACGCGCGCGGCTCGGAAGACCTGTTCGCCGAGGGCTTCGTGGCAAAGATTCTGGACCTGGGCCTGTCGAAGAACATCGAGGGCGGCGAGCAGTCTTTCTACACGCAGACGGGCGTGGCACTGGGGACGCCGCATTACATCTCGCCGGAACAGGCCAAGGGCGAGAAGGGCATTGATGGCCGGACCGACATCTACTCGCTGGGCGCGACGTTCTACCATCTCGTGACGGGTCAGACGCCGTTCCAGGGTTCGACGGCCGCGATCATCATGATGAAGCACCTGTCGGAAGAGTTGCCCAACCCGCAGGACATCAACCCCGACATCCCCGATGGCGTCGTGCAGATCATCCAGAAGATGATGGCGAAGGATCCGGCGGACAGGTACGCCAACTGCAAGGAGTTGCTCGACGACCTGGAGATGGTCATTGACGGCAAGACGCCGTCCAGCCAGGCGATAGACGCGGGCAAGTCCAGCGTTGCGGTGGCCAGAGCGCCTCGGCGCACGGCGCCGGCTCCACGCAAGACCGCCGGGCCGTTGCCGCCGGTGGGCGCGCGCCAGCAACAACCGGTGGCGGAGAGGCGCCGGACAGGTCATCATGCTGCTGACGCCGTGCCGATGCAGCAAGTGCCGGCTGCGGCTCCAGCAAGCAAAAGGAACGTCTACATCGCTGCCGGCGTCCTTGGCCTGGGCGCGATCACGTTCATCGCGGCGCTGGCCTTCAGCGGGAAGCAGGATACGGGCAAGTCCGACACGACGAAGACCCCGCCCGATACTCGAACCGTAACGCCTGACACCGGCACGGCCAAGGTTGAGCCTGTCGTTGCGAAGGCGGAAGCCTTGCCCAAGGAAATGTCGCTCGATCTGGGCTGCGGCGTGAAGATGGACTTCCTGCTCGTGCCGCCCGGCGAGTTCATGATGGGCGGACCCAGGAAATCCGCTGCCGAGTGGCAGGGGAACGAGGGGCCAATCCACAAGGTGACGATCACCAAGCCGTACTACATCGGCAAGTACCCGGTTACCGTGGCGCAGTTCGCCGCGTTCGTGAACACCACGAAGTACCAGACCGACTGCGAGAAGGGCGACAAGAGGGGTTGGTCGGTGAAGGATGGCAGATGGGGTCAAAGAACGGGCGTGAACTGGCGCAACCCCGGCTTTGAGCAGACACCGGACCATCCCGTCGTGTTGGTGTCATGGGACGATACGCAGGCGTTCGTGGCATGGGCCAGCAAGCAGACGGGGCGCGACGTGCGGCTGCCAAGCGAAGCGCAGTGGGAGTGGGCCGCTCGCGGGCCGAAGAGCCTGGAATACCCCTTTGGCGAAAAGTGGGATGGGCTGAAAGTGAACCATTGCGATGTGGCGTTGAAGAACAGCGGCTGGCCGGAAGGCGGCGGCTCGAATGACAATGACGGTTATGCGTTCACGTCGCCGGTGGGGAAGTTTAGCAATGCGAGCTGGTGCGGAGCCTTCGACATGTCGGGCAATCTGTGGCAGTGGGTTCAGGATTGGGAAGCGGACTACTCAGGCGTTGCGCAGGTTGACCCGCAGGGGCCTGCGAACGGCCAACGTCGTGTTGTGCGGGGCGGTTCCTGGGGCTATGCACCGGAGTACTGTCGCGCGGCGGTTCGTGGGTGTTACCGTCCGGGCAACCGGAGTACGGATGACGGCTTCCGGTGCGCGCTGGACCTGCCGGGCGGCGGCGCGCCCGTCGCGGTTCCATCACAAGCCACAAACCAGAAACCCGAAACCGGCGTGACGGACGCGTGGGTCAAGATGGTGCAGGCGCAGCCGGCGGAGAAGCAGGTTGAGGAGGTGGTGAAGAAGCTGAAGGAACTGAACCCGGGTTACGACGGGAAGGAGAAGCACAGGAGCGAGAACGGGCAGGTCACGGACCTCGAATTCACGACGGAGCGCGTCACGGACATCTCACCCGTCCGGGCGCTGATGGGTCTCACGAACTTCAACGTGGGCCAAAGGGGCCAGAGAAGCAGTCTCAAAGATCTTTCCCCTCTGAAAGGGCTTCAGTTGACGATGTTGTCACTCTATGACTGCCCTGTAGAGGACTTGGGACCCCTCAAGGGTATGCCTCTGATCATGATCGTTGCGAATAGCACGTTGATCTCCGACCTCAGTCCACTTGCGGGCATGCCGTTGAAAAGTTTATTTATTGCCAAAACGAATGTGTCCGATCTCACGCCGCTACATGGAATGCCTTTGAGCAGCCTTTGGGTCGATCACACGAAAGTGAGCGACCTATCAGCCCTGCGCGGGATGCCGCTGAAGTCACTCGGCTGCGATTTCGTCCCCGAACGCGACGCCGCCATCCTGCGCTCGATCAAGACGCTGGAGAAGATCAACGACATGCCCGTGGCGGAGTTCTGGAAGAAGTACCCTGACGCCGGAGCGCCGAAGCCTGAGGCCGGCAACGTTGACGATCCCGAACGTTGGAAGAACGCCATCAACCTGCTGCCGCTCATTGACTCGCCGAAGGACTCAGTGGAGGGCACGTGGACATGGCGAGCCGTCGGACTGGTGTCGGACGCCAGACCCAACGCGCGCGTCGAGATTCCCTACCGGCCGCCGGACGAGTACGATTTCCGGGTTACCTTTGTCCGGCAGGAGGGGAACGACGCCGTTGGCCTGCTGGTGAGCAAGGCAGGCCGCGCGTTCATCTGGGCAATGGGCAACTGGGAGAACAGGATCTTCGTGCTCTCGTCGGTCAATGGCGCGCCGTCGAACACCAATCCCACAGCAGTCACCGTGCCGAAATGCCTGGAGAACGGGCGCGCGTACACCGCCGTCGTCGAAGTGCGGAACAAGCGCGTGAAGGCCTACCTGGACGGCAAGCTGATCACGCAGTGGGAAACGGACTATCATGACCTGACGTGTCCCGTGCCGCGACGCGACGCCACGCTCGTTGGCCTGAACACCTTCAAGAGCCCCACGCTCTTCCAGCGCGTCGAAGTCCTCGAAGTCACCGGCAAAGGCACCTTCACGCGCCCTGACGACCCCGCCGCGAAGGAGGCGGAACGCAAGCGCAGCGCCGCTGCCGCCAAGCCGGACGCCGGCGCGCTGCCGAAGGAGTTGTCGCTCGACCTCGGCGGTGGCGTGAAGATGGAGTTCGTATTGGTCCCGGCGGGTGAGTTCGACATGGGCAACGACAGCATTGAGAACGCCAAGCCGAAGCACCACGTGAAGATCACACAGCCTTTCTACATGGGCAAATCCGAGGTGACGCAGGCGCAGTACCAGCAGGTCGCGGGGACGAACCCAACTCACATTGCCGGAGCTGGACCAACTTTCCCCGTGGACTCGGTTTCATGGGAGGATGCGCAAGCATTCTGCAAGAAGCTGACTGCTTTGGTGGGCAAGACCGCCAAGCTGCCCACGGAGGCGCAGTGGGAATTCGCTTGCCGTGCCGGGACAGGGACGGAGTACAATGCGGGCCAGGGGGAAGGCGCACTGAATGAAGCGGGGTGGCACAGCGGCAACTCACAGAACAAGACGCATCCGGTGGGCCAGAAGAAGCCGAACGCCTGGGGCTTCTTCGACATGCATGGTAACGTCGCGGAGTGGTGTGAGGATGGAAATATGCCGGGGTACTACGGCAACTCACCAGTGGCTGATCCGGTAGCGCCAGCAGCGAATGATAGGAATCGGTTTGCCAGGGGCGGAAGCTTTCGGACTGACGTGCTCGGCTGTCGCTCGGCAGCGCGCGGCTGTCACGGACAGCGCGATCAGAACAACGACATCGGCTTCCGCGTCGTGGTGCCGGCTCAGGTGCCATAGCATCATTCCCGTAATCAGCACCAAAGGATCACGATGACCAAGCTCGACATCGCGCTTAGGATCGCCCGGCAGGAAGGCGTTGACGGAACATGAGCGGCCACCGAACAGAAGGGGGAATGAAAGATGTCTGACCAACCACTGACCCTTCAGGAAGAAGTACTGCTGATCGGCCTGAACGATAAGACGGGCAAGTTACATCCGGGGCGAACGCAGCGATAATCGCAGCGGCGTGCAGTTCATCGTGAACAAACATAACGATCCACACTGCTGGAAGTGACTCGTGTGAAAGATGTTGCCGAAGTAGTGGTGGAGGATACGGGGGTCGAACCCGTGACCTCAAGACTGCCAGCCTTGCGCTCTCCCAACTGAGCTAATCCCCCACTCGGGGCAACACGGCTATCATACGCGAGCGGAAGGCGGTCTGTCAAGCGCGGCCTCGGAGATGGCACTGAACGCTGACCACGAAGGACACGAAGACCACAAATAAGAACTCACACAACTCCCCCCGTATCCATTTCTTCGTGCTCTTCGCGGTTCAATGCCATGGCCAGGGCATGTGCCGTCGTGGGTGCTCCGTATTGTCGTTGAAGCCGCACGGCTTGTGTGTACCATTAGGCGACTTCGCCATCTAATCCAGAAAGGAGCCGCCGTGAGCACGCGCATTCGATACACCCTCAGCCAAGACCAGATGCCCAAACAGTGGTACAACATCCTGGCGGATATGCCGGAGCCTATGCCGCCGCCGCTCCATCCCGGGACCAAGAAGCCCGTCTCGCTGGAAGACATGGTCAGGATATTCCCCGAGAACCTGGTCATGCAGGAGATGAGCTCGGAGCGGTACATCGAGATTCCGGAGCCGGTCCGGGACGTGTACGCGCTGTACCGTCCCACGCCGCTGCTGCGCGCCGTACGCCTGGAGAAGGAACTGCAGACGCCGGCGCACATCTACTACAAGAACGAAAGCGTGTCGCCCGCCGGCAGCCACAAGCCCAACACGGCCATTGCACAGGCCTACTACAACAAACAGGCCGGCGTGAAGCGGCTGGCCACGGAGACCGGGGCGGGGCAGTGGGGGTCGTCGCTGGCCCTGGCCTGCTCGCTGTTCGGGCTCGAATGCAACGTCTACATGGTGAAGGTCAGCTACCACCAGAAGCCTTACCGCCGCATGATGATGGAGACCTGGGGCGCCACGGTGCATGCCAGCCCCAGCGACCAGACGGAGTTCGGCCGCAAGCTGCAGCACGAGAACCCGCACTGCGCGGGCAGCCTCGGAATCGCCATCAGCGAGGCGATCGAGGACGCAGTCAAGACCCCCAACACGAAGTACGCGCTCGGCAGCGTGCTGAACCACGTCTGCATGCACCAGACGGTCATCGGGCAGGAGACGATGCTGCAGATGGAGCAGGCCGGGGAAGAGCCGGACGTTATCATCGGGTGCGCAGGCGGCGGGAGCAACTTCGCGGGCCTCTCCTTCCCGTTCGTCCGCAGGAAAATCACCGAGAAGAAGAAGTACCGCATCATCGCCGTCGAGCCGACCGCCTGTCCTTCCATGACCAAGGGGGAACTGCGCTACGACTTCGGCGACACCGCCCAGACCACGCCGCTCATCATGATGTACACGCTGGGTCACGACTTCATGCCGCCCTCGATCCACGCCGGCGGCCTGCGTTACCACGGCATGGCGGCCACGGTCAGCCATCTGTTGAAGCTCGGCCTGATCGAAGCCCAGGCGGTGAAACAGACGTGCGTCTTTGAGGCGGCGGCGCTGTTCGCGCGCACCGAGGGCATCATTCCCGCTCCCGAATCCGCGCACGCAATCAGGGTGGCCATTGATGAGGCCGTCAAGGCAAAGGAAGAGGGCCGCAAGAAGGTCATTCTCTTTAACCTTTCCGGCCACGGCCTGCTGGACCTGACGTCCTTCGAAGCGTTCTTCGATGGCGAGCTGCAGGACGTGTGACGATTCCGGATAGCGGAAGGCAGTCTGAGTCGCGGGCGGCTATGACGCACCGTCTGACGAGGAGAAGAGATGATGGGGTTCACAACGATACGCCGCGGGGTGGTTGCACTGGGGGTCGTCAGCGTCGTGCTCGCGGCGGCTTTCCAGCCCGCGCGCGCCGACGAGGCCAGGCCACTGACGATGCGTTTTGGCTGGTTGCCCGAAGCACACGAGGCCGGCTTCTGGGTAGCGCTTGAGAAAGGCTACTATCGCGATGAAGGGCTGGCAGTCGAGCTTCGGCCCGGCGGCAAGGACCCGAACAGCCCCATCAAGGAGGTGGCGGCCGGAACAACTGACGTGGGGGAGGTTGGGGGGATCGAGCAGGTGGTGGCGGCGGTGGCAGGGGGGAAGGCCATACGGGCATTCGCTGCCATTCATCGGGAGACGCCGCAAGCACTGCTCTCTCTGGAATCCGCGCCGGTCAAGAGTGCGCAGGATCTGGTGGGCAAGACCGTCGCCGTTCCGGACGGGGATGCCGCGGAGATACTGCTGAAGGCGCTAATCAAGAAGAACAACATCGCTCCCGCTTCCGTCAAATGTGTTCCGTTCACGTATGATGTTGACCCGCTGACGAAGGGCGCCGTCTCAGTCGTATGCGGTTTCAGCACCGACGAGGCCCTGCAGATCGAGGCCAAAGGATCGAAGCTGGTGGTGTGGTCGTATGCCTCCATGGGCGTGCAGTCGTACGGCTACACGCTGTTCTGCTCGCCGGAGACCATCGCCAAGCGCGGCCGGGACATCGCCGCGTTCGTGAAGGCTTCACGCCGCGGTTGGCAGTACGTGTTCGAGAACCCTGGTGAGAGCGTCAAGATAATGGCCAAGAGGTTCCCGGGCACGCTCGAGGAAGCCGTTGAGAAACGGAAGATCGAGCGCATGAAGGCGCTCATGCTTGCCGCCGATGGAAAACTGGCCGGCTGGGAGCTGGACAAGGAACGCGTGGCCAAGGTCATCGCCTATCTCAAGGACAACGGGCAAGTGGAGACCGCGCCGACCGTCGAACAGATCATCGCGCCGGAGCTTGGGAAGTAGCCGGCGAACACTGACCACGAAGAACACGAAGACCACAAACAGGAATTCACACAACTGCGCCCGTATCTTGTTCTTCGTGCTCTTCGTGGTTCAATGGCGTGGCCGTACCATTCCGATGCTGTACCGACGCGCGGCACGGGACCGGCAGGCAGAAGGAGAACGGCGCAATGAAGCAAGCCGTGATGACCCGCCCGGGCGCGGTCGAGTATCGCGACGTGCCGGCGCCGCGGGCCGGGGCGGGGGAGGTGCTGCTGCGCATCAAGCGCATCGGCATTTGCGGCTCAGACATCCACGTCAATCACGGCCTGCATCCGTTCACAACGTACCCGGTAGTCCAGGGGCATGAGTTCTCCGCCGTGGTGGAGAGCGTCGGCGAAGGAGTCGCGGGCGTCCGGCCCGGCATGAAGGCCACAGCCCGGCCCCAACGGGTGTGCGGCACATGCAAGCCGTGCCGGCGGGGCGACTACAACATCTGCGACCACCTGAAGGTCGAAGGGTTCCAGGCGCCCGGCGTGGCACAGGAGCTGTTCGCCACGGCGAAGGAACGGCTGGTGGTGCTGCCGGATTCGATGAGCTTCGAACAAGGCGCGATGGTCGAGCCGGCCGCGGTGGCCGTGCACGCCACGGACCGCGCCGGCGAGATCATGGGGAAGAACGTCGTGGTGCTCGGCGCGGGCACCATCGGGAACCTCGTCGCGCAGGCGGCCCGCTGCCGGGGCGCCAAGCGCGTCCTGATCGTGGACCTGAGCGATTTCCGGCTGGAGATCGCACGGCAGTGCGGCACGGACAACGTCTCCAACGCGGGCCGCGAGTCACTGCGCGATGCGGCCGCGCGCGTCTTCGGCACGGAAGGCTTCGACCTGGCATTCGAGGCCGTCGGCGCGGAGGCCACGCTGGAAGCCGCGGTGGGCGCGATTCAGAAAGGCGGACGCATCGTCGTGCTGGGCGTCTTCGGGCAGAAGCCGCGCGTGTACATGTCGGCAGTGACCGAATGGCAACTGAGCCTCATCGGCACGCTGATGTACAAGCATGAGGACTACGAGAAGGCCGTGGACCTGATCGCGAGCGGCCGGATGATCACGGAACCAATGGTCACAGCGCACTTCCCCTTTGAGCGTTATGCGGAAGCGTACGCGTTCGTGGACAAGCAAGGCGGCAGCACGCTGAAGGTCATGATTGATCTGTAGGCGCCTGGCGCTTCACTTCTTCTTCTCCGCCGCCTCCTGCAGCACCGCGGTCGCGTGGCGCGCGAGATGGCCGCGCAGGTCCTGCGCGTATTCTTCGAGGACCTTACGGCCCAGTCCGTCCTTGTCGCCGCAGAGGAACAGCGCGCGCGCCAGGAACAGCTCGCGCAGCCCATCCGCCCGCGGCGCGGTGGCCGTCCAGCTTGGGTTCTTCTTCGCGGTATCCAGCGCGCCGCTGATGGCCGTGATGGCCTGCCCGCGGATGCCCGGCGCAGCGAGCAACTCGGCCAGCGGCGCGGCCGCGGCCGGGTCGCGAATCTGGCTCAGCGCGCAGGCAAGGGCGCGGAAGTGCGAGAACTCGCTGGCAGGCTTGAGCAGCTTGAGCTTGGCCACAAGAGCAGGCGTGGCCTTGCGGTTGCCGAGGCGGCCCAGCGCATAGATCAGGCTGTCGAGCGGGCTCATGCTGGCGCCGAACTGCCCCATGCCGACGTAACTCCAGCCTTTGTCGAGCTGCGGAGCCGCTTCGACAGCGGCGATCAACGTGTCCAGGCCGCTGGCGTCTCCCAGGACGGACAGGACCTGGGCGAGCTTGGCTTTCTCGGTGTCGTTCTGGGTCTTCTCGAAGGCTTGTCTCACGAGCGGGCGTGCCTCATTCGGGTGCGAGAGGATCACGGCGGTGTCCTTGTACGGGTCTGTCGGCTTATTCACCGCGGCTTCGATCTTCTCCAACGGCAACGGGAAGCTGTCCTTGTCCGTGAGCACGCTCTCCTTCAGGTTGCCGATCTGGACGAGGTGC
>JAPLOD010000312.1 GCA_026692735.1 Planctomycetota bacterium
CGTCACTGTGTCTTCGAGGTTCAAGGGGGAGGACGTACGCATGAGAGGCTCTCCTGACGCTACCCCCCCTTGTTGGGTATCGTCAGGAAGCCTTTGAAAAATGAGGACTTGTGCGTGTGGAAACCCGTTCAGCCCATATAAGGTCAGCGATGTCCATTACCGGCGCGAATTCTTCATCAGCGCCGTCGACCAGGTCCTCGTCGGTTCCTTCACCGCCGACCGCCCCGGTGCGGTTTCATTTTCCGCGCACCTGGCGGGCGTGATGGACTACGGGAAGCAGTACAGCGGCGGCGGCGGCACGATCGCGGAAGACGGCGCCAAGGGGACAGTCGTCGGCAAGATACGGACCGAAGCAGGAGGTCAGGGGGAAGTCGTCCTGCACGGCCAGGTGGAGCATGGCGTCGTCACCTACCAGGTCCACCTGCGCGTGATCGCTATGGGCGGCACAATGCGCACGGACGGCGACTGCGTCCGCGTTGAGGGCGCCGACTCCGCCGTGCTGCTGCTGGCCGCCGGCACCAGTTTCAAGACCTTTCTGGATGTGTCCGGCGACCCGGAGCCCGTCGTGCGCCAGCAGATGGACAGGGCTGCGGCCAAGAATGCCGCCGCGCTCCGCGCGGACCACGTCCGGGATCACCAGCGCCTCTTCCACCGCGTGTCGCTGTCGCTGCCGGCGTCGGCGACGAGCGACCTCCCGACGGACCGGCGGCTGGCGGCCATGAAGGAGGGGAAGGACGATCCGTCGCTGGCCGCGCTGCTCTTCCAGTTCGGCCGCTACCTGGTCATCAGCAGCTCGCGTCCGGGCACCCATCCGCCCAACCTGCAGGGCATCTGGAACGGTGACCGCAACCCGGCGTGGGACTGCAAGTATACCAGCAACATCAACCTCCAGATGAATTACTATCCGGTGGACGTTGCCAACCTCGGGAAATGCATCGAGCCGCTTCTGCGCATGGCCGAGGAGCTGACCGTCACCGGGGGCTGGGCGGCCCGGCACTGCTTCGGCGCGCGCGGCTGGACCCTGGGCTTCAATACCGACCTCTGGCGGGGCGCATGGCCTTCGGGCGGCGAAATATCCTTTTTCACCACCTGGACCACCGGTGGCGCGTGGATCTGCAACCGGCTGTACGACCATTACCGCTTCACCAGCGACCGTGCCTTCCTCCAGCGTTTCTACCCGGTTCTGAAAGGATCGGCCGAGTTCTTCCTGGACACCTTGCAGGAGCATCCGAAGAGCAAGTATCTGGTGACCTGTCCCGCGAGCTCCCCTGAGACCCGCCATCACAAGATCGCGGGCAAGGGATGGTGCCTGCAGCCGAGCATCTGCGCCGGACCGTCGACGCCTGTGCGGCAGCGGCCCGGGAGCTGGGGGTGGATGCCGATCTCGTCCGGCAGGTGGAGGCCGCGCGGAAGCGCCTGCCACCGACGCCCGTCGGCCGCTACGGCCAGATCCAGGAGTGGCTGGACGACTGGGACGACCCCAAGGACAACCATCGGCACGTGTCGCAGCTCTACGGCCTGTACCCGGGCTGCGAGATCACGCCGGATGCGACGCCCGACCTCGTGAAGGCTGCCCGCGTCACGCTCGAGCACCGCGGGCTGGCCAGCACCGGCTGGTCCACCGCCTGGAAGATCTCGTACCTGGCGCGGATGCGGGACGGCGAGACCGCCAACCGCATTCTACAGTACCTCCTGAATTTCCGGCCCATCCGCAAGGAGGACCAGGGGGAGGGCGCGAACAGCGGCGGCGTCTATCCCAACCTCTTCAGCATCTGCCCCCCGATGCAGATCGACGCCAACTTCGGCGCCACGGCGGGGATCGCCGAGATGCTGCTCCAGTCGTATGCCGCCGAGCTGCATCTGTTGCCGGCCATTCCGAAATCCTGGTCGTCGGGCGAGGTGAAGGGCCTCCGCGCCCGAGGCGGCTTCGTGGTGGACATCACGTGGAAGGACGGCAAAGTCACAAACTATCGTATCGCTTCACCCGAACCACGCGAAGTTAGAATCCGCGTCAACGCCGAGGCCAAGACGATCCAGTCGGAGAAACTGTGACCCGACAGCCGAAAGGACAGCCATGAAGCACACTGTTATCCTCACCTGCTGCTGGCGCCGCTGGCCGCGCTGAAGGCCGATGAGGTATCTTCGTGAAAGAGATCAGCGCCCATGAGATGTGTCGCCGGATTCGTCTTTGCCGCCTTTCTGGCCACGCTCGGTTCAGCCGAGGAGCGCCTCCACGACCCGCACATCATCGCGGCGGATGGGTTCTTCTACATCTTCTCGACTGGCAAGGGCATCCCCATCCGGCGCTCGCGTGACCTACGGACGTGGGAGCAGGTTGGAACGGTCTTCAGCGAGACGCCAGCGTGGGCGAAGGAGCACGTTCCGGACGCCAAGAACATCTGGGCGTCGGACGTCACCTTCTTCGGGGACCGTTACCACCTCTACTACAGCGTCTCGACCTTCGGCAAGAACCGCTCCTGTATCGGCCTGGCCACCAATGTGACGCTCGATCGCGCGAACCCCAAGTACCAGTGGAAGGACGAAGGCTTGGTGATCGAAACGCGCGTGGGCGATCCATGGAACTCTATCGACGCGTGCCCGGTGCTGGATCGCGAAGGCCAGCCGTGGCTCGCGGTGGGTTCGTTCTGGAGCGGCATCAAGCTCCTGCGTCTCGATCCGAAGACAGGCAAGCGGGCGGATGAGGAACTGATCCCGCTGGCGGCACGCCCCGCACCGGGTGCGATCGAAGCGCCGTACATCATCTGGCGGGATGGCTTCTACTACCTCTTCGTTTCGTTCGATCTCTGCGCAAAGGGCGCTGACAGCACCTATCGGATCATGGTAGGCCGGTCCAAGCTCATCCAAGGCCCCTATCAGGACCGCGAGGGCCGCGAGATGAAGCACGGCGGCGGCACGCAAGTTCTGGCTGGCGAAGGAACCGTACGCGGCCCCGGGCACAACTCGATCCTGCATCTGGGTGACCGCCATTGGCTGGTCTGCCATTACTACGATGCGGCAGATCGAGGTATTGCGAAGCTGCTATAGGGATTCGCACAAGTAATGTAATTCGGATGCCGATATATGATACATGAGACCACACGGAACTCCCGAGCAGTTAGAACGGCGGCGGCAGAGGGCCATTGGGCTTCTGGAGCAAGGCTTGAGTATGAAGGCCGTTGCCCAGCGTCTTGGCACTTCCTATGTCTCCGTATTCCGATGGCAGGCAAGCGCAGCGAAAGGAGGCCTGACCGCTTTGCAGGCCAAGCCTGTTCCCGGTCGCCCACGCAAGCTGAGCGAGTGGGAACGGAACAGACTGCTCGAC
>JAPLOD010000313.1 GCA_026692735.1 Planctomycetota bacterium
AAGCCGGTCCCGCGAAGAAAGCGATCCCTTCCGTCTGCGTGCCTCCGCTTCCCGCGGGCGTGCATACCGTGACGATTGCGGCGTCGGAGAACAAGACACGTGTGTGCGAGTGGGTCGCCGAGGTGACATGCACGGTCATCACGGAATCGGCCTATGGCTATCCGCTCAGCGCCAACGTCCCCGGCGTTTCGGCGTGGTGGTGCGAAGGCGCGTGGAAGGTCGGGCGGGAGCGCGCGCTTCCCGGCGGCGAGGCCAGCCCCGGCGTTTCGATCTCAGCGGCGCGCGGCGAGTTCGAGGCCGCGCAACTTGTGTTGAACGCGAAGGACGCCAACGTGGTTGTCGAGAAGGCTGAAGTCAGCGAACTGAGCGGCCCGCAGGGCAAGACGATTCCCGGGGCAGCGGTCTCGCTCTACGAAGTGGCCACCGTCAGGGTCGAGAACGCCAGCGACTACCTCGGCGAACCTGGCGAGTACCCCGACCCACTGCCGCCGCTCGTCACGCCACTGCAACTGCGCGCGGGGCGCAATCAGCCGATCTACATCCTCGTGCATGTGCCGGATGACGCGCCGGCCGGCGACTACAAAACCAAGATCAAGATTCGCACCAACAAGGGCGACGGCGAAGTGCCGCTCAACCTGCACGTCTACGATTTCGCGCTGCCGAAGGAGACGCATTTGCGCAGCGGCTTGGGTCTGGATTGGGGGCTGGTCAAGCGCTACCACAAGCTGAAGACGAAAGAACAGGAACTCGAAGTCTATGACCTCTATATGAAGTCCTTCGCGGAACACCGCATTGCGCCGTATTCGTTCTACGATGGCGCGGCGATCCAGGTGAAATTCGAGGGCGAGGGCGCGGGCAAGCAGGTCAAGGTCGTGTGGGATGCGTTCGACGCGGCGGCGCAGAAGTACCTCGAGGGGCTGCACTTCAGCGCCTTTCAGCTTCCCGTCCAGGGCCTGGGCGGCGGCACGTTCTACTCGCGGGTGCAGGGGACGTTCGGCGGGACGAAGGCCGGCACGCCGGAATACGAGCGGCTGCTTGGCGATTACCTGAAGCAGCTTGAGGCGCACTTGCGCGAGAAGGGCTGGCTGCAGAAGGCTTACGTGTACTGGTTTGACGAGCCCGATACGAAGGACTATCCGTTTGTCGTCGAAGTGATGCAGCGGATCAAGAAGCTCGCGCCGGGGCTGGTCCGCCTGATGACGAAGCACCCGGACGGGATCCTTGCCGGCAATGTGGACCTCTGGTGCGGGCTGACGCCCGAGTGGACGCCGCAGAAGGTGGCGGAGCGCCGCGCGGCGGGCGAGGAAGTGTGGTGGTACATCTGCTGCGGGCCGAAAGCGCCGTACATCGGCGAGTTCACCGAGCACCCGGGGGCAGAGATGCGCCTGTGGCCGTGGCAGTCGTGGCAGTACGGCGTGCAGGGCATCCTCATCTGGTCCACGAACTACTGGACCAGCGGCACGGCGTTCCCGAAGAGTCTGCAGGACCCGTGGCAGGACGCGATGAGTTACGTCAGCGGCTATGGCACGCCGGCCGGCGCCAGGCAGTTCTGGGGCAATTGCGACGGACGCTATCTCTACCCGCCGCGCCGCGACCCGAATACGGCAACCGAGCCCGCGGTGTGCGGGCCGGTCTCATCGCTGCGCTGGGAGAACCTGCGCGACGGCGTCGAGGATTATGAGTACTTCGTGCTGCTCAAAGAACTTATCGAGAAGGCGAAGGGCAAGGCAGACGCGGCGTTGCTGCAGGAAGCCAGCGCGCTGCTGAACGTGCCGGAGAACATCTCCAAGGACACAACACACTTCACCACCGACGTTCGGCCGCTGCTGGCACAGCGCGACAAGATCGCGCGGATGATCGAGCGGCTGGCGAAGCTGTAGCGCAAGGCCGGGATGGAGCCTCGATGCCGGGGAACGGGGAACGCTGCGCGGCATGGGAATTCGCTGACTGGCAGGATGGCTGCGGTGTACCCAGAAAGTGTGGCCCGAGGCGGTAACTGGCTCCAGGCCAGCGCCTTGTCACGTCCGGTTGAACATGAAAGGATGAACGCATGAAAACGATGGCGCCGATCGTTGGCCTGCTGTGCCTGGCACTGAGTTCAGCGACACAGGCCGCCAGCGATATTGAGAACAGGATTGCGGGGTTGAACAAGCAGCAACTGGAAAAGGTCACCGCCGCCGCGCCGGAGAAGGCGACGGTGCAGCCGGCCAAGCCTCGCAAGCTGCTGGTCTTCGCGAACGCCACGGGCTTCTACCACGGCTCGATCCCTCTGGCCGCCAAGGCCGTCGAGATCATGGGCAAGAAGAGCGGCGCTTACGAGACGACGATCACGGATGACCCGGCGGCGTTCACTCCCGAGAACCTCAAGCAGTACGATG
>JAPLOD010000314.1 GCA_026692735.1 Planctomycetota bacterium
CTTCTCGTATTGGGTCTGGATCTCCTCCTCGACCTGCTCGACACCTCTATCCTCCGGCTTGATCCACTTATCTTTGAGCTTGTCCGCCAGGTCGTCAACGTCCTTGACCTCCAGGTCCGCGCCGAGCACCTTGTACGCGCCCTGCGGAGGGGGTGGCGCCGCGTTGAAGGGCGAGGTGGTCTTGGGCTTGGTCTCCAGCAGGCGGATGTTGTCAATCGTGATGACCTCGCCCTCCTGGGGTTGGAGCATGTAGGCCTGTACAGTCTTGACGTTCCTCCATAACACGTCGGCGTGCTCGGGCCTGGGGGCAACGACGGTACTCCGGCCGGCTGTGAGGCGGGCGGCGAACTCCCAGCGCGAGACACCTTCGTTGTACCCGGTGCCGTACTTGCTAGTCTGGGCCATCGCGCGGAAGACGACGACGCACGTGCGGCTGGCGGTGACGTCGGCCGCGAAGCCCTTGTACGGCTGCCAGTCATCCAGCGGGGACGGCGCGGAGATCGTCGGCATCCGCCCGCCGGCGAAGGTGAGCTTGAGGCTGCGCTTGCCGCCTACGCCGGCGGCGGACTGCTCGATCGTGACGGCCGGCTCGGAGGGCATGGAGGCCGGCGCCTTGTACGCCGGGGCGGTGGTGGTTTTGGCGACCGCCTCGATGGCGGCCTTGGCCTCCGCCTCGCGGAGAGCGTACACGTCAATGTTGGCGAAGGCCTTGACCTCGGGTTCATTGTTGAAGTCGAACAGGACCTTGTCCTCCGCGACGGCCGGCCCGGCCGAAAGCAGAAGCGCACACAGTGCGGCCAACGAGACTATCCACGAAATGCGTGTTGCCATGAGGGCTCCTTTTCGCCTATGTGGGCAAGCGGGGCGATGTGGCCACCCGCGCACCCGGCGCGTATGGACTACACTCAGGTGCCTGCAACCACAATGACCGCATGGAGACCCTCCGGTCTGTCTTGGACTCTTCGGCCCGGACCGGCGCCGCCAAGATGCCAAGACACAGATCGAGGCAGACGAGCATCTGCAGTTCCATGTCCTGGTAGGCCAACTGCTGCGCCGGGGACCGGGCCAAGGGGGTGGCGGAGATCGCGGCCACCGGCGCCAGCAGCAGGAATGTGATCATGGGGGCGCCGCATCTCATACACGGGACCTTTCGGTGTTGTGATCCAACGGTAGTTCGCCGGGGTCGCCGCTCAGCGGCTTCGGCACTGGCATAGTCGGATCGTCCGTCATGCCTGTGGCCTCGATAGGGAGTGGTTACGGGCGAGACTATACCTGCTGCCAGCGAAGCGGGCAAACAGCGGATTGGATGCCCTCCGTGTGGCGACCGGGTCGTCATGGAACACGCCGGACTGGATAACGTAGGCAGCCCAGGGCCGACCGGCTATGCTGGCACCATGTCAGAGAAGAAGCCCAGGGCGACAAACAAGCGCGAGCGCGTGTCTTGCTTGCGCTGCAACCGGGAGTTCCCTTCGCCGGACAAGCGGCACAGACGCCTGTGCCCGAACTGCAGGAAAAGGAGGAGCTGACTGATCGGTCCAGGCCCCATAGCCGAACGATTCACATCCGTGGTTGGCAGGTCCCAGAGACACCGCAGGGCGTGCCGGATGGAATCGAAGGCCAGGTCTTTGGGCGCGCCAGGGGCACCGGCAAACCAGCGTACAAATTCAAACATGAGCCTCTTTCGCCTTCGGGGTACCAATCAGCCGGTGTGAGGTCTGGGACGCCTATGGCGCGAGCAGGCGCAGTCCGCCGGTCTGAAAGTGCTGTTACTCTGCTCCGGGGCGGACGGCGGATGCCCAAGTTCCTCTGCACCGTCTGAGAGTGCCCTGTACATCTAACTATCCACCGCTTTTCGGGTTACAATATAAGGGTAGCTGCCCTGGTTGCGGCCAGCCCTGCCCAGCACCGGCTGCAGGGCTGTACCCGCACGCCATTACCGGAACCGGTGCCTGGGTTGAACCAATGAGACAGCGAGGATGCCCGCGGCCTTGCGGCTGCCGGTTCCTCCTGCAGGGCGGGCGTAGCCTTCTCCTCCGGTCAGGCCCGCCGTCCGGGAGCCTTCGCGCAACGGCCCGCCATCGGTGCGCGTGGGGACGGCGAGGGCGCGGGGCGCGGCGGAAGCGTCGGCTTGACGGGCGACTCAGTGGCCGCGTCGCGGGGCTGGCTGGCAGGGCTTTTCAATTCTCGTCTTCTTTCATAGGTGAAATGCCGATTCTTAACCTCAAGGAGGTTGAGAATCATGAGCGCACATGCTTCAGCGGCGGCAGTTCCGTCCTTGTACGAACTCTTCATGGGCTTGGCCGATCCG
>JAPLOD010000315.1 GCA_026692735.1 Planctomycetota bacterium
ATGCGGGGCAGCTCGGGCAGAAGGTGGCGGCGCTCGACAAAGCCAGCGATCTGCTCCCGCCCGTGGTCAGGCGGGCGATAGGCTTGCGGGTGGCGATTCTGGTACGCGTCAAGCCGGGCGATCCGGGACTGGGGGATGAGCTGCTGCGGGACCTGGGCGAACTGGAGAAAGCCTTCGGCGCGTCGGGGACAAAGCTGCTGGTGGAGTTCGGCGCAAAGCTGGCGGAGGCGCTCAAGGCAGTGGAGAAGGATGACGCTCCGGCCGGCCAACGATGCGCAGCCTGCGGGGCGGAGCTGAAAGGCGAACGGTATTGCCTGAGCTGCTACGATGAGCGCTGGTCCTCAGCGCTATGACGGTCGCGCATGAGGGCTGGAGAAAGCGGAGGGCACTTTCGCTCTTCCAGCGGGGCTGCTATACTGCGCCAGCGGTGTACTGAGTACAGTGGTTCGGACGTTGCATGGCGCGGAGAGGAGAGGAACCGATGCGGTGCACATCGAATTGGCACTTCGCAGCATCCCGGCTGTGTCTGGCAGTTGCGGTCCTGGCCGGCAGTGCCTGCTGCGGCGAAGCGGCAGTCGGCGAGACGCATCCTGTCTACGTGAAGAAGGGCGGTTGGACGGAGACCATGCTGGCGACGCGGGGGAAGTACCTGCAATCGCCGGAAGGGATGAAGCAGGGGCCGGCCAGCGGGGTCTTCAAGCCGTATGACAGCGGGCTGCTGCGCGGCGACGGCCCGGCGCAGCACGTGGCGCTGAACGTCTCGGGCGTGAAGGTGCTGTGCCTGATGGCGTTCTGCGAACAGGGGACGGCCAACTGCAACATCTGGGGCGAGCCCAAGCTCATCGCCAAGGACGGAACCGAGACCAAGCTCACAAGCCTCAAGCCCGCGTCCGTGCGAGTGGGATGGGGCGAGTACCTGGTGGACAAGAACTGGCAGAGCCACCAGTTGCAGATCGGCGACCGGAAGTTCCTGTACGGCATCTGGGTGCATGCCAACAGCGAGGTGCGGTTCAGCCTCGACGGGAAGTACGAGCGGTTCGAGGCGTACGTGGGCGAGGACAAGGACCGGGCGAACGGCACGTTGCGCTTCAAGCTGACGTCCGGCGAAGCGGCGCAACTGCCGCCCTTCTGGGGGAACATGACGCGCGATTACCCCGTCCAGGCCGGCTGGCTGGTGGACGATGCAGGCATGGACGCGCTGACCGCGTACTTCGCCAACCGCGACAGCGCCGCGCAGGAGCAGGACATCATCGGCCGCGTCCTGGCTCAGGTCGCGCCCGGCGGCGCCAGCTTGAAGGGCGAACTCGATGGCCTCGCCCAGGCCAAAGCTCCGCCCAGCGACAGCCGCTGGCTGGACCTTTACGCCAGAGCGTGCCGGTATCGGGAATGCGCCGCTCTGCTGCGGGAGTTCGGCAAGGGCGAGCCCAGGGCCGGGCTGGAAAAGGATGTGGAGGCGCTCGCGGCAACGAAGGTCTCCGCCGAGGATGCGAAATGGCAGGACCTGCGCAGCCGCATCACGCAGTACGAGGAGGTCGAGCGCCAGTACAAGATGCTGCACGCCGATCTCCAGCAGCGAGGCACATTCCAGAAGCTCGCGAAGGAGACGTACCGGACGGAATCAATGATCCTGCCCGAGGACCGCGATCCGACGGATGTCATCCTGCGCCGCACCGCCGCGCTGCTGGCCGACCTGAAAAAGACCGACGCCGCCCCGAAACTCGCGGCGTGCGAAGAGCAGCTCGCGAAGCTGCAGAAATGCAGCGCGGACACGCCCCTCACCAACGCCGACGCCCGGCGCGCGCTGTTCGCGGAAGCGTGCAAGGTCCGCCGGCAGATCGCCTTCTCGAACCCGCTCCTGAACTTCGACCAGATCCTCTTCATCAAGCGCCACCGGGCGCTCTATGACCACATGTGCGATCAGTTCTACGGCATGGCCGCCACGCCCGGCGGCGGGCTGTACGTGCTGAGCAACCCGTTCGGCACGGGCAGCCAACAGCAAACGGAAGTTGCCCGTGGCACAGTGGCGCAGGTGCGCGACGTGCTGGCCAGCTCGACCGTGGCGAAGGGCCGGCTGGCGGGGCAGAGACTGTCCGGCGGTCCGTCGCAGCCGCCGCGTCTCTCATTCGACGGCGGCGGGAACCTGAGCGGCGATGAGGCCCAGGGCGGGTCGTTCCTCTCGCCGTCCCTGTCGTACGACGGCAAGCAGATCCTGTTCGCCTACGTGGAGTGCAAAGGGGACAGGCGGCACCGCCATCACACCGATGCCTCGCGCGGCCATTGGGACGAAGGGCACTGCTACCACGTCTTCAAGGTGAACGTGGATGGTTCCGGCCTGGAGCAGCTCACCGACGGCACCTGGAACGACTTCGATCCCTGCTGGCTACCCAACGGGCGGGTTGCGTTCATCTCGGAGCGCCGCGGCGGCTACCTGCGCTGCGGGCGCGTCTGCCCGACCTACACGCTCTACGACATGGCCGCCGACGGGACCGATATCAACTGCCTGAGCTTCCACGAGACCAACGAGTGGAACCCGAGCGTCACGCACGACGGCCGCATTATCTACACGCGCTGGGACTACGTAGACCGTCACGGTTGCGTCGCACACCTTCCGTGGATCACGACGCTGGACGGCACGGACTCGCGGGCCCTGCACGGGAACTTCGCCCCTCGGCAGTTGCGGCCGGACATGGAGCTCAGCGTGCGCGCTGTGCCGAACTCGCACAAGTACCTGGCCCTGGCGGCCCCCCATCATGGACAGGCCTTCGGTTCCGTCGTCCTGATAGACCCGCACGTGCCGGACGACGACGCGATGGCGCCGGTGAAGCGCGTGACGCCGGAAGTGGGTTTCCCCGAAAGCCAGGGCGGCGCCCAGGTCTACGGCACGCCGTGGCCGCTGAGCGACGACTACTACCTGTGCGTGTATGACCCGGCTATGCAGCCGGGCACCGGCGTGCAGGGCGGGCGGTACGTGCGCGGCAACTACGCCATCTACCTGGTGGACAGCTTCGGAAACAAGGAGCTCATCTACCGCGACCCCGACATCGGCTGCATGAGCCCCATGCCGCTGCGCCCGACGAAGATGCCGCCTGCCACCCCGGCGCCTGGGACGGTCGTCTCCAAGTCCGTCAAGAAGGCCGTCACGCCGGGCGATACGGGCGAAGCGACGCTGGCCTGCATCAACGTGTACCAGAGCATCAAGCCCTGGCCTGAAGGCGCCAAGATCAAGGAACTGCGGGTGCTGCAACTGCTGCCGTGCTCTGTTCCCACGGGCGGCCCACCGCACGAGACTGGCAAGCGCATCGCCGAGGCGGGCGATTCCGTGGTGCCCGCGCGCTGGGTGCTCGGCACAGTGCCCGTCGAGGAGGACGGCAGCGTGCACTTCACGGTCCCGGCCAACCGCGAGATGTTCTTCCAGGCCCTGGATGAACGCGGGCTGGCCATCCAGTCCATGCGCTCAGCAACCTACCTGCGCGACGGAGAACGCCTGGTCTGCCTGGGGTGCCATGAGCCCAAACACAGCGCGCCGACGATGCCCAAGGCCACGCCGTTGGCCCTGCAACGCGAACCGTCGAAGCTTAAGCCCGACGTGGACGGCTCGAACCCCTTCAGTTACCCGCGGCTGGTGCAGCCGGTGCTCGACCGCGCCTGCGTCAAGTGCCATGCGGAAAGCCCCAAGAAGCCCTGCAACCTGGCCAAGGACCCGATCCAGAACAAGTGGTACGCGTCCTACAACAGCCTGGTCAACTACGGCTTCACGGCCTACAACGATGGTTACCGCACGACGCCGGGCAAGTTCGGCGCCAAGGCCTCGAAGCTGTACGCGCTGCTGACCAAGGGCCACTACGACGTGAAGCTGTCCGACGAGGATTTCCACCGCCTCATGCTGTGGGTTGACTGCTCCTCCATGTTCTACGGCGTCTTCGAGAAGGAGACCGGCGAGGCGCAGCTCCGCGGCGAAATCGCCAAGCCCACGCTGGAATAGAGCGGGGGGGCCCTCACCATCGGGTGGGCCGACCATTCGAGGCCGGGCATCCCGCGGGCGGGATGAAGATGGTGTCCCCAGAACTCCCTGGCGGATTGAGTGCTCTGTCCACGTTTTCGTACACAACCAAGGTCGTGGGAACTTATGACACTCATTCTTTCTGCTCTTCACTCTGATTGTGTAGTCCTCGCGTCGGACAGACGAGTAACGGCAAGCGGCCAGGTGGTGAACGATGAAGCAACAAAGCTTACTGTGCTCGTCACCTCTGACGCACGAACCGCCATAGCGTATTCCGGCATAGCGTACAGTGGCCCCGCGAGCGCACACGTTTTCAGGACCGAGCAGTGGCTTCTCGATACGCTCTGCGAGTTGGGGCAAAGACGCAGGAAATCTATCCGTTACTCGATGAGTTGCGCAGCGCTGCTTCATCGGCCATTGCGCGTCTGAATGACCCCGACCGACGGCTCACCTTCGTTATTGTCGGCTTCTACTACGACGTAAACGGGGCACAGCCACGCGCATGGAAACTTACAAACTGGGAACATGGCAACGGCGCTGCCTCTATGGATGATTTCCACTTAGTCTCTCACACACTCGACGAACCGAACAACGCCTTCGTGCTCACAGCAGGCAACACAAGCGCACTGAAGGATAGGGATATTGAAGGTGTGAAAGACGGCCTTCGCGATGGGGTTCCACCACACGGCATCGAGGCGAAGCTACACCAAGTGATTCGAGATGCGAGCAACCGTTCGCAATCCCAGAACCTCATCGGTCAACAATGTAACACCTGCACTATTAGACGGGATCCCAACCAAGTAATCGAAGCGACTTACTACTCAGCAAACGTTACGCATACAGTGTATGGAGTCAACTCGGTGGTTGCGCGGTCCCCCGAGGGCGCGACCGTAATTTCTGGCAGCATCCTTTCTGCAGGCCCAGGGAGCCCCCCGGCGGTCGTCCCGAAAAGTAGTCGCAACGCACCGTGCGCCTGTGGTAGCGGCGAAAAGTACAAACGATGTCATGGTAGACTCGCGTATCCGTACTTACCCATGTCCTACTCGGAGGAATCCAAAGAACCGCCCTACCCCTTGAGCGGAAAATGGGTTTGTATTACAGGTCGCGGTGCGGCTGCTCATGTTGGAGCGGCTTGACGTACAGGAATCACAGCCGTCAGGGTTGTTCCTTAAGCCGCTTCAAAACACTGGACAGAGCACCGCATCGTGACGCAGGGAGGATGCAGCGCGGGAATAACGGTGTGAGGCGCAAAGATGCATTGCCCTGGGACAAATGGGGACAGCGCCGAATTATTGCGTTGGGCCTACGCTTCGCAAGTCCGCCGTCATTGGCAGGCGGTGACCCAATCTACTGTTTACGCCGCGCCGTATTTCTTCAGCCAGCGCATGATCTCCTTCTCCTGCTTGAGATCGGCGCCGCCGATGCAGATGATCCCTTCCGCGCTGCCAAGCTGCTCGGCGATGGCGTCCAGCTCGCGCGGTCCGCCGAAGATCTGGATCAGCTTGCCGGCCTTGCGGATCCTCTTGTAAACGTCGGGCCAATGCGTGATGTCGGGCATGCCGTCGCCGGGCACCCACTGGATGCCTCTGAGTTCCTCAATGCTCAACAGCGAATCCAGGTGCGGCAGCTCGCCCTTGCCATCGAGGTGGTAGAAGGCGTTCGTGAGGCGCTGGCAGGTGGCGGCGAGCTCCGGCTTGACGAACTCGTCGAACAT
>JAPLOD010000316.1 GCA_026692735.1 Planctomycetota bacterium
GAAGGGGGCCGAGACAATTGTGATCCTCGTCCTCTCCGTGGTGAGCGTCGGCGTGTGGGTGGCGGTCGTGTTGTGTCGGGGACGCGGACTGGCGGTGGCGCTGGTGCTTGCCGTGGGCGTGATCTTCGGACCCATCTACCCCACCCTGCTGGCCGTGCTGCTGGGCCACTTTGCCCCCTCGCTCCACGGTCGGGCCATCGGCCTGTTCTTCGCCCTGGGCGGGCTGGGCTGCACGGCGATCCCCATGCTCATCGGCGCCTACGCCCGGCGCACCAGCGTCCAGCGCGGCTTCATCCTCGCCGCCGCCTCCGTGGCAGGCCTCGCCCTCGTCGCCCTGCTGCTCCACGTGAAGGCATGATCCCTTCTACCCTTCGGGAGGCAGAAGACTCTTGACGCGCACCTCGAATACGCCGAAGCCACGGAGTTCCAGGCGGCCCTCTGTGGCCAGGGCTTCGATCATGGCGTCGAGCGTCATCTGGACGATCTGCTTGGCCACGAGCTGGTCAACGCTGGCCTGCCGGGCGATCTTGAGCGAGATGTCGAGCTTGGTTATCATAGGCCTCTGGCTGAATTGACGATGGCAGAAAGGTACGGCGGAGCGACGCGCGCATCAACCTGGGGTGCAGGGCAGCGACCGTGACCTCTCGTTTCCGATGTGGCACCGCACGAGCGGAATATTGCGAGGTGAGTTGGTCATCGTGTGCCTTGGCGTAGAACCTGTCGCGTACTGCGCAATGCCTTGACGCTTCCAGAGGGAACCAAAGCGTTCCACGAGGACGACCTGCTCCTCACCTGCGGCCAAGCGTGGCGCTCCGCCTACTGCCGCCGCAGCACAAGCCCTGAGCAGGGACACAACGAACGAAAACGTGAAAAGGTCGGCGCTTGAGCCTGGCATGTTCAGCCCTCGGTGGGGGATGAGGCAGCCACGCACTCGTAGACGCACGGCCTCGTGGCAAACGCTAACGCAAGGCGGCTTGGAGCGCGAGATACCATGGCGTGGCGCCCAAGCCGCTCCAGCCATCGGGCTTGTGCGACTCCTCGAACTTCGCCTGAATGGCCTGGCTGTAAGGCACCAGCGCCGTCCAGTAGCGCTTCTCGCCCAGCGCGGTGGCGATGAGACGGTCCACGTCTTCCTTCGTGAAGACCACCCCGTGCTCGTAGGCGTCCATGATCCCTTCAAGGTCGGCCTGGTAGTAGCCGGCGTTGGGGTGAACACCTACCCAGTGCTTGGGCTTGCCGTCGGGCTTCTGGTCCCACGGCCCGGCGGGTTCCCAGTAGTTCCAGATCGCGAAAGTACCGTCGGGTTTCAGCTTCATGCGCGACTTCATCAGCCGGAACCACTTCTCCGCGCGTTCCTTGTAGACCGGTTTCTGCGTCACATCGAAAAGGGCCAGGAGCCAACGGGCCGTGAAGTTGGCCTTGTTGTCGGGATGCGAGAAGCCGGCGCCGGGCGCATTGCGATTCTCGTAGTTGGTCCATTTGTCGGGGGCCTGCGGATCAATGCCGAGGGGCAGCACCACCGAGATGCATCCGCCGCCCGCGGTGTCGCGCCAGGCTCCGCGCTTGTCCCACTTTTCGAAGACCTGCTCCGCCAGCTTGAGGTAACTCTCCGCCTTGGCTCCAAACTTTTCCTTGAGCGCCGGGGTCTTGAGAATCTCACCCGCCATCAGCACCACCGGACGCAGCGCCATCGCCTCACCCAGCAGGCTGTCGGCGTAGTAGTCGTCCAGGTTGTCCACCAGAGTGCCCGCCGCGCCGTCGCCCTTTGCAGGCTTAGCCTTGGGCCAGCCCAGATAGCCGTCGGGCTCCTTCACGGCGCGCTTGGTCAACGCGTCCGTCCATTCCACGAGCCGCTCGACCCATTTGGGATCCTTCGTGGCTCGATAGCCTTGGTAGTAGCCCTCGAGGAAAGGCGAAACCAGCCAGGCGAGCCCCTCG
>JAPLOD010000317.1 GCA_026692735.1 Planctomycetota bacterium
GCCGCGAAGAAGAAGAGGAAGAAGTAAGCGGTGCGGGTCCCGCGCCGGAGGTGACCAGCGCAGGACGGGCGGCGCTCTCAGACGTGCGCCGGCTCCGCCCTGCGCAGCGCGGAACAGATGGCTTTCCTGCCTTGCCGGATGCCGCTGGGGCGGCGTGGGGCGTGGCGCAGGACGATCAACTGCACGCTGGGGTTACAAGGCCGCGAGCCGGCTCCGATCGGGAAGTTGCTCTGGCCTCAGTCGCAACTGCTGGGGGGCTGGAGAAGGGGGGCGTGTAGGTTCATCGCGCCGGCGAGGGACTGTTGCTGGCCGGCAGGCGGAGCTTGACAGAGGCAGAACAAAGCGTGAGAATAACCGTTGATCCGGATTGACGGTCACCGTTTGGAGATGCGCTCATGTGCTATCGCGATCGCGTTCTTGCCGCTGTGGTCTGCTGCGCCGGCCTCGTGGCACTGGTGGGGCTGACCGGGTGCGAGGACAAGGAGGCACGCAACGCCGCGGCAGAGGCGACGAAGAAACTGGATGAGGTGCGGGCCGAACTGGCGGTCGTCAGGGCGCAGAACACGCAACTGCTGGAAGCGCTGAAGACGATCCCGGAGAAGCTGAGCAGCCAGGTGAACGACCGGATCAGCGCGTCGCTGGACCAGGTATCGAGCGCCAACAAGGAATTGTTGAATAAGCTGAGCACGGACGCGGAGAAGACGCGCAGCGACGCAACGGAGATCGTGAAGACCGCGCGAAGCGACTTCGACAAGGAGCTGCTGAATCTGAAGACCGCGCTGGCGGGCGACATCCAGACGATCCGCAAGAAGAACGAGGATGACCTGGCGGACATTAAGAAACACGTAGAGAACCAACTGCGCGATCTTTATCCATACGCCTATCAGCCGCGGCGGGAATCGAAGGCGCCGCCGGAGCCGGATGCGAAGTAGAAGACCGGGTTCCGGGTATCGGGTATCGGGTTTCGGGACGTGCCAGCCTCCTAACGCTGAACGGAGACCGCAGACGGATTGTGTGTTGAAGCGGCCGAGTTGCCCGGCCGCTATATTGCCGGCATGACGTTGCCACCGCAGACGGGAATGTAGGCACCCGTGATGAAGCTGGCGAGGTCCGAGGCCAAAAAGGCGACGACGTTGGCGATCTCCTGATCGGTCCCGCGGCGTTTGAGCGGCACGGTTCTCTCGTAGGACTCGTTCCGTTCAGTCCCCTCCGCGCGGTACCGATCGCTGATGGTCCAACCCGGAGCGACCTGGTTGACGGTGATCTGGTGTTCGCCGATCTCCTTTGCGAGTACTCGCAGGACCCCGTCCATGCCGCGTTTGCCGGCGGCATAGGCGGACTGCGTGACGAAGCTCTGCATGGCGCATTCCGTGTTTATCGCGATGACGCGTCCGTACCGCTTCTTGATCATGGCGGGGACAAACGCCTTGGCCATCAGCACGTTCTGCAGGACGCACGAACGGAACTGGCTCTCGTAATCGGCGACGTCCTGTTCCAGAATCTGCTTCCACTTGTACTGGATGACGGCGTTGTTGACGATGATGTCGGGAGCGCCGAGCGCGGCATGGATGGCGTCGCGCATGCGCATGACGGAGCCGCAATCGGTGATGTCGGCCTGCACGGCGAGGGCGCGGACGCCCAGGGCTTTGAGCTCCGTCTCCAATGCGGCGGCCTTCTGCTTGTTCTGGAGGTAGTGGACGGCGACGGAGGCGCCGCAACGCGCGAGCGTGCGGACCATGGTCCGGCCCAGCTCGCCCGAGCCGCCGGTGACGACGGCGAGTCTGCCTGCGAGGTCAATGTTCATGGCAATTTCTCCCGGTGTCAGATAGATACACCGGAAGGGGCCGGGATGCGGGGCTCGGGACGCAAGAGCGGTGCCGCTGCTGTGGGTACAAAGCGTGCGGCGGGGGGGCGGGTCTTGCGTCTGCTTTCAGGCGGGATAGACTTGCGAGTGGAGGAATATGCCATGAAAGCCAAGGCCGCGCCAGGAACGCCGCCGCTTGTCTCCGCTACGGGCCGTGCCATCCGCCGTGTGCAGGCCGCCGTGGCAATCAACCTGACTGAAGCACTTGCCAGCTTGGAGCACGATGGCGGGCCTGTGTACGTGTATGGCCCTGACGGCAAGCCAGTGGCTGCGCTCATCAGCGTGGAACATGCGCGCCTCATCGAGGACTTTGAGGACCGGCGCGATTCTGAGACTGCCGCCAAGAACCTGGCCGACTTCCAGGCTTCCGGGGAGAAGGCCGTGTCTTGGGAAGACGTAAAGGCCAAGGCAGGGCTATAAGCGTGGCCTATCGCGTTTCGTTTACAGCGCACGCCGCGCGGCAGTTCCACAAGCTGCCAAAGGGGGTGCAGGAGGCTTTGCGCCCGGCAATCGAGGCGCTGGCCGGCACGCCCCGCCCGCCGGGCTGCGCGACATTGGCGGGGGCGCGCGGCCAGTACCGTATCCGTGTGGGACAGTACCGCGTTCTCTACGGGGTGGACGACAGTGCGTCGGTCGTGCTTGTGGTCGCTGTTGGCCACAGGCGCGAGGTGTACCGCTGAGAAGGCCGCCGACGGGCCTGTCCTGTGATCACGTGATCTATGAACAGCGAACAGGAAGACAGTCGTCCCGCTGAGGAATGGGGAGCGCCGCGCCCCGTGGCAGAGCAAGCGGGGCCGGGCCTCAAGACGCGTCGCGACTGCACGCTGCTGGGCGCGAAGGTGTTCGCCTCCGGAATGGCGGCGGCGCTGTTGCTGGCGGCCGTGGTGCATGCCTTCTACTGGCATTCACGAGGCGGTGCCGGACGGTTCTGGAACCTGTCCGAGATCGGCACCGATCTCTGGTATGGGCTGATTATCGGGGTTCCGCCCGCGGTGCTTGTCGGCGCCGTGGCCGGTTTTGAGCTGTACCGAGTGGCGGTCGGTTCGCGGGAATGGCGGCCCGTGGGGTGTCTCGTGTGGGTGCTCCTTGTGGTGCCTCTGGGGTACATGGCGCCGCTGCTGTATCTGCAGTATCGCCGCCGGGAGAAGCTGATACTCGAGCGCGCGCCGATACGCTGGTGGTTGCCGGCCGTGTATGGCGTGATCCTGCTGCTGATAGACTTGACGGCGTGCGAGTTCTCAATGCGTGACGAGCGGCGCATTTTACTGATATGCGGCGGCGGGTTCCTTTCATTGTTCCTTAGCGACAGCGTGCTGGTGAATGTCATCGCGCGCTGGCGCAACGAAGGCCGGCTGGCGCCGCCAGTGTCGCACACGTTTCAGTATTCGCTGGGCACGCTCCTGATCTTTGTGCTTGGCATGGGCGCGTGGATGACGGCGCTGGCGAAGCTTTTCAAGTGACGAAGCGCCGTTTTGCCGTCGCGTCCAGACGCCGATGCCGTAGATTATCCTCGAGAGGAGCGAGCGTGCGGAAGGCGCGGACAAGGTGGCGTTTGCTGTGCGTGGCGGTGGCGGCCGCGGCCTGTGCTGCGAACGCCGGCGAGGAATCCATCGAGGGCAACGAGGCCGCGGCCAAGGCGGCGTGCCGGGCCTATTGGCAGGCGCAGGAGATCTATCACCGCACCGACTACGACGGCGACGGGGTGCTCGAATACGCACAGGCCCTGCACGGCGGCCAGCGCCCTGTCACCCGGGCGCCGGACGTGGCCGCGCTTCCCAAGCCTACCGAGGAAGAGCAGCGGACAATTGAGAAGCTGATCAAGGACTGCGGCAACGACGAATTCGCGGCGCGGGAACGCGCGAGCCAGGAGCTGGGCAGGATGGGGCCCAAAGCCTATGCGCAGATCCAGGCGGCGGTCAAGACGGTGCGCGACGCTGAAGTGCTGCAGCGCTGCCGCAAGCTGGCGGACCAGATCGCGGCGGCACTGGCGCCCGCTCCGGCGCCGGAGATGCGCTACGGACTCTACATGTGGGGCCGCGACGACCGGGCGCTGCTGGGCCTGATCAACAGGGCCATGGCCGAAGCGGAATGGCCATTGGGTGCGGATGGCGCCAACGCTGTCCCCAAGGACGGCTACTTTTTCCGCGTGCTGAAACGGCAGGGGGAGTCCGCGACCGGCGGCGCCAAGAGCTTTCTGGTCGGCAACCACATGACGCTGGGGCACGGGCTGCTGGCGTTCCCGAAGGACTATGGCGTGACGGGCCGGAAGTGTTTTCTCACCAGCCACCTTGGCGTGGTGTACGAACGCGATTGTGGCAGCAAGGAGCAGACCGAGGCGTACGTGAGGAAGTGCGACGAGTTCAACCCGACGAAGGAATGGAAGCCGGCGGAATGAGGAAGCGAGGCCGTCGGCCGCGGGGCGTGCTTGGGCGGAGCGGTGCTACAGGGATGCAGAACGAGGCTGTGACAGCGAAAGGCGCCGGCGAGGCGGCGGGGCTGCGGATCTATCTGGCCGGGCCGCTCTTCACGATCCAGGAGCGGCGGACCAACCGGCAACTGGCGCACGCGCTGGAGGGCGAGCTGGCGGGGGCGCAGGTGCTGCTGCCGCAGGACTTCAAGCATGAGGGGCGCTACAACCCGCCGCGGGCGTTCGGGCTGATCTTCAGAAGCTGTCTGGAGGGCGTGGATTCGTGCCACTGCGTGGTAGCATTGCTGGACGGGCCGGACTGCGACAGCGGAACGTCGTTTGAAGTGGGGTACGCGTTTGCGAAGGGAATCCCGGTGGTGGGCGTGCGGACCGATTTCCGGCTGAACCAGGAGCGCGGCGTGAACCTGATGTTGTCGCGGGCATGCACGGCATTCGTGTACCGTCCTTCGTTCGACGAAGACCTGGTGGGCCTGGCCAGAGCCATCGCGCGCGGGGTGCGGAAGGTGACGAAGAAGTAACACGTACGGCGCGAGGCGGGCGACGCTGTTGGGCGGGACGAGGAGGGAGAGGCGGGGATGGGGACGAATCCGAAACGCATTTACCTCTGCGGGCCGATCATGGACTGCGAGCCGGGAGAGACGAAGGACTGGCGCACGCGCGCGAAGGAGCGGCTGGCGGGCCGTTTCATCCTGCTGGACCCGATGCGGCGGAACTTCCGCGACCATGAGATCGAGAGCGCCAACGAGGTCGTCGAGTTCGACCTGCAGGACGTCCGTGACGCCGAGCTGTTGCTGGTGAACTACTCGAAGCCCAGCGTGGGCACGTCCATGGAGGTGTTCTACGCCAGCCACGACCTGGGGAAGTTCGTGGTCGCATTCTCGCCGCTGGAATACGCGAAGTGCTCGCCGTGGATGGTGCGCTTCTGCACCAAGATTGCCCCGGATCTCTCTTCCGCGCTGAGCTACATTGAGAGGCACTTCTAGCATTCAGAACCCAACGCCCAACATGCAGAATGCAGAGTCTGGCATAACTCCGGTGGAGGGCACGGCCGCGACGCAGGACGGGCCGCGGCATCCCATGCTGCTGCTGGCGCGGTATCGGCTGCGCGCTCTCTGGAACATCATCCGCGGCATACGCCACGAGTCGCTGTTGAAGATTACGGTGGTCACGGTGCTGGGGACGGTGTTCTGGATTGGGCTGTTCCTGCTGTTCATGCATGCGTTCAGGTTTCTCACCGAGAACGTCAGCGTGTTCCGGCTGGCGCTGGTGCAGCGCATCCTGAGTCTGTTCTTTCTGGCGCTCACGTTCATGCTGGTCTTCTCCAACGCGGTGATCTCGTTCTCGAGCCTGTTCAAGGCGCCGGAGACGGCGTTTCTGTTCGCGCTGCCCGTGCGGCACGACACCATCTTTCTGTACAAGCTGATGGAATCGCTGGTCTTTTCGTCATGGGCGGTCTTTGCCGCCGGACTGCCGCTGCTGCTGGCGTATGGCATCCAGTCGCAGGCGGTGTGGTATTTCTACCCGATGGTCGTGGTCTACCTGATCCCGTTCGTGGTCCTGCCGGCGGCCGTGGGCGCGCTGCTGGGCCTGCTGCTGACGGCCATTGTGCCGCGGCGGCGCGGGCAGGTGCTGGGCCTGCTGGCGGTAGTACTGCTGATCGTCGCGGGGTATCTCGCGGTGAGCATTCTGAACGTGCAGCGGGGACGGGACGAGAACATACAGGCGAGCGTGAGCGCGGTGCTGTCGCGGCTGCAGTTCACGCGTCACCCGCTGACGCCGAACTACTGGATCACGGAAGGGCTGCTGGCCATCGGCGAGGGGCGGCCGGACTGGGTGCGCGCGGGCGCGGTGTTC
>JAPLOD010000318.1 GCA_026692735.1 Planctomycetota bacterium
GCCGGATGCCGAGGCCCAGCGTGTCAGGTACGGGGTGGCCGTACCGGGCCTCCTCAGTCTGCTCGTCCACCACGATTCCGAGAAGCCCGTCACCGGCCTCGACCAGTTCCCTGTCGCCGACCGGCCGCCGGTGGGCATCACGTTCCAGAGCTATCACATCATGGTGGCGCTCGGGCTGTTCTTCATCGTGCTGACGCTGGCCGGGCTGTATTTCCATTGGCGCGGCACGCTCTACGGCAAGCGCTGGCTGTTGTGGGTGTTCGTCGTCGCCGTCATCGGCCCCGTGGCTGCCAATCAGCTCGGCTGGGTTGCCGCCGAAGTCGGCCGCCAGCCGTGGGTGGTCTACAACCTGCTGCGCACCCGCGACGCCGTCTCGCGGGCCATCACTGCCGATCAGGTGTGGGGTTCCATTGCGATGTTCTGCGTGCTCTACGGGCTTCTGTTCTTTGTGTGGCTGTATGTTGTGGATCATAAGATCCGCAGGGGGCCGGAAGAGGACCTGCGGATGCCCGCGAAGACGACGGCCTCGGGAGTGCTCGAAGCTGCCGCGCGCCTGGCCGACAAGGGCGGCCCGTCAATGACTGAAGCCAGGAATGGTGAATGACTCATGGACCTGAACACTGTCTGGTTCGTGCTGCTGGGCATCCTGCTGACGGGCTATGCGATCCTCGACGGCTTCGACCTCGGCGTCGGCACCGTGTACCTGGCGGTCAGGAAGGACGAAGAGCGCCGCATCCTGCTCAACTCCATCGGCCCCCTGTGGGACGGCAATGAGGTCTGGCTGGTGACGTTCGGCGGCGCGCTCTTCGCGGCCTTCCCCAACGCGTACGCGAGCATCTTCTCGGGCTTCTACAGCGCTTTCATGCTGGTGCTCGCCGCGCTGATCATTCGCGCGGTGTCCATCGAATTCCGCTCCAAGCACGAAGGCCGTGTATGGCGCGCGTCCTGGGACGTCCTGTTTTCCGCCGCCAGTATTGTGGCCACGTTCGTCTTCGGCGTTGCGGTGGGCAACTGCATCTGGGGCCTGCCGATCAGAGCCGACGGCGAACTCTCCGCCAGCCTCCTCAGCCTGCTGCACCCGTATCCGGTGCTAGTCGGTCTGCTCACCGTCGCCGGCGTGGCCATGCATGGCTCGCTCTACCTCTACCTCAAGACCGAAGGCGAACTCCAGAAGCGCATCCACGACTGGGTGTGGACAACCTTCGGCATCTTTCTGGTCTTCTACATGCTCGCGACGGTCTTCACGCTCGCCAAGGTCCCGCACGCCGTCAGGAACTTCGAGCGCGCGCCGTGGGCGTGGACCATCGTGGTGGCGAACGTGCTGGCCATCGCCAACATCCCTCGCGCGATCTACCTCGGCCGCCCCGTCTACGCCTTCCTCTCGTCCTGCGCGACCATCGCCGCGCTGATCGTCCTCTTTGGCGCGGCCCTGTTCCCGAACATCGTCGTCTCAAGCGGCGACCCGGCGCACAGCCTGACGATCTACGGCGCCGCCTCGTCGGCGCAGACGCTCAAGACCATGCTTGTGATCGCGATTGTCGGGATGCCGTTCGTGCTGGCCTATACCGCGGTCATCTACTGGACGTTCCGCGGCAAGGTGCAGGTGGGCAGGCTGAGCTACTGACGCTATCGGCTCTTAGCTCTTGGCTCCTCGCTCTTAGCCGCCCGCGCGCCAGCACCGAGCCGCGCGCGTCAGCAAGCGGTCCAGGAGCCAGGAGCTAAGAGCCAAGAGCCAGTCCGCCTGCCGCCTTCCTTACTCGTCCTTGTACTCCCGGATCTTCTTCGCGAGAGCTTCTTCGAACTGGCGCAGCTTGGTGCCGGCGTCATCAAGCTTGTTGCGGAGGGTGGTCAACTGGGTCTCGTTGGTCGTGAGCGCCTCGACAGACTTCGCGCGCAACTCCTGTTCTCTCGGCGTGGCCATGCGCAACGTCTCCAGGTTCTTGCGCAGCCGGTCTTGCTCGGCGCTCAGCCGCTGCGTCTGCTGGTTCCACTCGTTGATCTCCCGCTGCAACCCGGCCTTCTGCGCCATCAGGTCGCCCATGTCCTTCAGGAACGTCTTCGCTCCCGCCGTCAGGTAGGGCTGCGCGAGGTAGAACCGAATCTGCTCCTCGGCGCAGTTGGCCAACTGCACCGCCTCGTACACCTCGCGCTTTTCCTCGACCGCGAAGTCCACCGTCTCGCCGGCCTTCATGGGCACCTCGAAGCGGTAGTGGTTGTCCACTTCCTTGAGCGGCTTCTCGGGCTTGCTGAGGCGGTACTCCATGCTCTTCGGCTGGTTCAGCCACAGCGTGGCCGGCTCCTTGCCGCGGTTGACTATCTTCCAGGTGTTCGTCAGCGTCTCGGTGCAGGTGAGCGTCAGGATGCCGTCCACGAGCCGGCCCTTGAAGAACGGCTCGCGGCGGCTGGCCCGCTGCGGGTTGACGTCCACTGAGGCGTCAACGGCGTACGGGACGACCTCCTGGCTGCCGGGCGGGAGCGTGTGGCCGAGAATCCCTTCGCCCAGCGACGTGCTCCCCTCAAAGAAGGTGATCGCGCCCGCTTCGAGTGTCAGGTCGGTCTCGTTGCGCACGACGAACGCGTTCGTTGCTTTAGGCGAGAACGACGCCTTGTAGTACAGAAGCCGCCGGCCGTTGATCTGCTTCGACAGGATAGGCACCATCGCGGCCTGCCCGCGCGGGATGGAGACCCTCTCTTGCGCCTCGTAGCTGAACAGCTCGCCGACCTTCACGCCCTGAGCAGTCGCGCCGAACGTCGCGGCCAGGAGTTCGCCCATCGGCTTGCCGGCCTGCGCCTGCGCCTCGGCTGGCGCTGGGCCGGCCGCACCGGCCTTGTCCATCACCTGAGCCACGTTGGCGGACCGGCGGAGCACCTCGTCAAGCTTGGCCCCGGCCGCGCGCTTCCTCTCCGCGGGCGCCGCCAGTTGCGCCTCCGCCACGTCCGGCGGCGGCGCCGCCGACCAATCCACGGCCAGGTCCTGCAAGCCGGGGATGGGGACCCACGGCCGGCGAATGTAATACGGCGAGTAGAGATCCATCACGTAGGAGAGCGGGTTGCCGGCGACAAAGGACATCGCCACATCCTTCCAGTCCTCCTCGGTCGTGTTCTCTGCCAGGGCCCAGCCCTGCAGGAGCGGCCCCGCGTCCTTCTTTTTCTCGTCGAAGATGATGCGGTACGAGCATTTCCAGATGGGCATCTCGATGAGATAGCCGATGCGCAGCGCGCGCTCGCCCTGCCCGGTCGCGCTCAGGGTGAGTTTCTTGCGGTTCGTGTACTTGCTGTCCAGAGAGATATCGAGAAGCCGGCGCAGGTCGCGCTGCAGCGCTTCGTCGGTCAGAGAGAACTCGGCGATGGCGAAAAGGTCCAGCGAGCGGATGGGGCCGGCGTCGGTGAGGAGGACCAGCCGGAAGCCCTTGTTGATGACCTGGTTGTTCACAACCTCGATGAGCGGCTCGGTGCCGAGGATGCGGCCGGACACGGTCTCGCCCGCCGCCTTGGCCGTCAGCCGCGCGCCCTTGAGCTGCGCGAGGAACTGGCTGAGCGCGGCGTTCTCCGGAACCGTGATGAGGATGTCCTGGAGTTGCTTGGAGAGCGGGTCGCGGGTCTCGTACTGCACGGACGAGATCTTCCCGCCGCCCAGGTCCACGGCGTAGAAGCTGGTCAGAAGGTCCTTCATCTGCTCGGCGCGGAACGCGAGCGCCAGCGTCGCGTTGTCCTTGATCTTCCCTTCCCGCTCGACGTATCCCATGCCGTGCTTATAGAGCACCACCTTCCTGACCGGCGGGGGTTCAGCCGGCGCGGGAGCGGGAGCGGCCTCCCCGGCAGCCAGCGCCGCGCAGAGGGAACATGTCGCCAGCAAGACGAAGATGAGCAGAACGGCCTGCCAGTGCGGAATACGGTTGCTTTGCATAGAGCACCTCCTCAAGCGTTTCCTGTCTTCCTGTAGGGTAAGCTCTCCAGCCGGACAAATCTACCCTGGTTTCCATAGGTGCCAGCGGCGAAAATGCCTTCCCGTAGCCAGGGGGCCGACTATGAAAGTCGCCATGCGAAGTCTCCTCGTCTTCTTCTGCCTTCTCCTGGTAAGCCAAAGCTGTCTGTGCGCCGAGGACAAAGCGGAGATTGACTGGAATCGCGCCCGGGAACTCTACCAGAGATCCCAGCGCGGCGAGAAGCTCTCGACCGACGACCAGGCGTATCTCGATCGTGCCAAGGCGGCGCGCAGCAAGCAGGGCGGTCAGGCCGGTCAAGACGCCGGCAGACCCGCCGAGGCCAAACCCTCCACAGGCTTAATCCCGCTGACTGAGTTGGCTGGGAAGTACAAGGACCAGGACGGCGGCTTGTACGGTGAAGGCAAGAACGAACCGCCCCCTGCGCATCGAGCCGCAGCCGAGAAGGAGATCGCCAGGATCAAGCCCCTCGACGCCGATGGCAACCCGGCGCCGGATGGCTCGGTCGTTCTCCTTTCAGTCGGCATGTCGAACACCACGCAGGAGTTTTCGCGCTTCAAGCAGCTTGCCGACGCCGACGCGCAGAAAGCACCTTCGCTGGTGATCGTGGACGGCGCTCAAGGCGGACAGGCTGCCGCGCAATGGGCTTCCGAAAACAGCAAGACGTGGACCGAGGTGGAGCGCCGCCTGAAGACCGCCGGCGTCGCCGCCAGGCAGGTCCAGGTTGCCTGGATCAAGCAGGCCGAGATCCGCCCTCAGGGAACTCTGCAGGAACACGCCGGGAAACTGAGAGACAATCTCATCACGATCCTTAACCTGGTGAAGGAGCGGTACCCCAACCTGCGTGTCGCGTATCTGTCCAGTCGCATCTATGGCGGCTATGCCGCAACGCCGCTCAACCCTGAGCCGTACGCTTACGAAGGCGCCTTCGCCATGCGCTGGGTCGTGCAGGAACAGCTCGGGAAGAACCCGAAGCTGAACTACGATCCCGCGAGCGGCGCTGTGAAAGCGCCGCTCGTCCTCTGGGGACCGTACCTGTGGGGTGACGGAACGACGCCGCGGAACAGCGACGGCCTGGTGTGGGAACGGAAGGACCTCGGCGGCGATGGCACGCACCCCAGCGATTCCGGCCGCCAGAAGGTTGCCGAGCTGCTGCTGGCGTTCCTCAAGAGCGATGCCGGCGCCAAGACCTGGTTCATGAAGAAGCAGTAAGGGAACAATGCGCGCGATGAGGCCAACACGAAACGGAGCATCGCACAGGACCACAGGCTTTCGGACCCCGCCTCTTGCTCTGGCCTTCGCCGTTGTGCTTCCAGTGGTGTTGCCCGCCTGTTTCAGCAATAATCCCTACCGGCCCAGTGAAGCCGGGCGCAACACCTACTACGACACGTTCGCTGAAGAGCCGAAACACTTCGACCCCGCCGTCGCGTACTCCACCGATTGCGGCACGTTCGTCAACCAGATCTACGAACCGGTGGTCCAGTATCACTACCTGAAGCGGCCGTATGTGCTGGTGCCGCTCACCGCCGAGCGCGTCCCCGAGCCTACGCTCTTTGATGCGCACGGCGAGGTCCTCACCGGCGACCCGCCCGCCGAAGCGGTGGCGCGAGCGGTCTACGAGATCCGCCTGAAACCCGGCATTCTTTACCAGAACCACCCCTGCTTCGCGAAGACGCCCGATGGCCGCTACCGCTGGCACCTGGCGCCCGGCGAGTCCTTCCCGAGGAAGATCGAGCACCCCGATGACCTCGGCGCTTCCGGCACGCGGGAAGTGCGCGCGGAAGACTACGTGTACGAGATCAAGCGGCTGGCTCACCCCATCCTGGAATGCCCCATCGCGGCTGTCATGGCCAACTACATCGAGGGCTTTGCGGACTTCAAGAACACGTTGACCGCCGAACTCAGCCGCATCCGCGCGGAACGGCGGCGGGCCGCGGGGGCGTTCTACAATCAGGAGGCTGACGAGCGGGCCAACCCGATCTACCTGGATCCGCGAAAGTATGACCTGCGGGGTGTGCAGGTCGTTGACGCGTTGACCTATCGCGTCACGCTCAAGCGCAAGTACCCGCAGTTTGTCTACTGGCTGGCGATGACCTTCTTCGCGCCGGTCCCCTGGGAGGCGGACCGCTTCTACACGCAGTCGGCGGCGGGGGAACAGAACATCACGTTGGAGCGGTTCCCCGTTGGCAGCGGACCGTTCGTCCTGGCCGTGAACCGCCCCAACTACCGCATGGTCATGCGCCGCAATCCCAACTATCACCTGGAGACGTATCCTGCCGAAGGCGCCCCCGGCGACGAGGAGAAAGGCCTGCTCGCCGACCGCGGCCGTCGCCTGCCCTTCCTTGATGAAGCGGTCTACGTGCTGGAGAAGGAGGGCGTTCCGCGCTGGAACAAATTCCTGCAGGGCTACTACGACGGGTCGGGAATCGGCTCCGACATGTTCGACCAGGCTGTGCAGTTCAACACCGAAGGTGCGGTGGGGCTGACGGAAAGCCTGCGGGCGCAGAACATCCGCCTTGAGACCGCCGTGGCCATGACGACCCACATGTACGTCTTCAACATGCTGGACGATGTCGTCGGCGGCTACGACCTCAAGAAGCGCAAGCTGCGCCAGGCCCTGTCAATCGCGCTCAACCAGGAAGAGCACATCCAGATCTTCGGCAACGGCCGCGGCGTGCCCGCGCAGAGCCCCATCCCGCCCGGCATCTTCGGCTACCAGGAGGGGCGAGAAGGCATCAACCCGGTTGTGTACGAATGGGACGAGGCCGCGAACGCGCCGCGCCGCAAGAGTCTCGCCGCGGCCCGGAGGCTGCTCGCCGAAGCCGGCTACCCGAACGGCCGCGATGCGGCGGGGAACCCGCTGATCGTCTTCTACGACACGACCTCCGGCGGACCGGGGTCGAAAGCCTACCTCGACTGGCTGCGCAAACAGTTTGACTCGATCGGAGTGCAACTGCAGGTCCGCTCCACGGACTACAACCGTTTCCAGGAGAAGCTGCTCAAGGGCAACTTCCAGTTCCTGAGCGGAGGCTGGCTGGCGGATTACCCCGACCCGGAGAATTTCCTCTTCCTTCTGTACGCCCCGAACGGCAAGCTGCGATCGCAGGGCGAGAATGCCGCCAACTACGACAACCCCCGCTTCAACGAGCTCTTCAGGAAGATGGAGAACATGACCAATTCGCCGGAGCGCCTGGCAATCATCCGCGAGATGCTCTCCGTCGCCCGCGAAGACGCCCCGTGGATCTGGGGCTACCATCCCATTGACTACGGGCTGTACCATGAGTGGCACAGGAACGCCAAGCCCATGGCCTTCGCCTTCAACACCCTCAAGTACAAGCGCATCGAGCCGCAACTGCGCGAGCAGCGCCGGGCTGAGTGGAACGAGCCGATCACCTGGCCGCTGTGGATCGGCCTGGCCGTGCTGATCGCGGGCGCAATCCCCGCGGCGATCGTCGTCTATCGCCGGGAGAAAGGGGTCGCCCGCACGTGATCGCCTACATCGTCCGCCGCTGTCTGTACGCCATCCCGACGCTGGTCGGCGTCAACGTCATCGTCTTCGGCCTCTTCTTCTTCGTGAACTCCCCGGACGACATGGCCCGCGCGCACTTGGGCCAGAAGCGCGTGACGCCGGAACAGATTGACGCCTGGAAGCGCGAACGCTCCCTCGATCTGCCCTACTTCTATAACGGCGGCTGGCGCCGCATCGGCTCGCTGGCGGCCGACGCGACGGAGAACACGGCGGAGTTCGCCACCATCGGCGCCGGCACATATGCCCTCATCGTCGAGGCGCCCCTCCCTCGTTCCCCCTCCCGCGGCGGGGAGGGGACTGGGGGAGGGGCGACGATCAAGGAAGCTCAGGCTCGCACGCTGCGCGTCCAGTGCTCCGATCCTCAGCGCCTGGCGCTTCCGGATGACTTCGACAGGGAAGGCGGACTCACGCTGCCGGGCGACACCAGGCAGCGGCGCTACGTGTTCCGGATTGCCCCGCCGGCAGCCGCGACCGGCGCGCCTGCGGCGAAGGAACCGGACGAGCCGCTCCGGCTCACCGTGAGCTTCGGCCTGCGGACGCCGGCGCCGGCGCATCGTGTGCTGCTGGTCTACCAGGGCGCGATCCCGCTCGTTTCGCGTGTCACGCAGACAATCTTCTTCCAGCGTTCCGTGAAGATGCTCTTCTTCAGCTATGGGAAGTCCGACGACGGCAAGGACATCGGCGACGAAATCCTCAAGCGCATGCTGCCCAGCCTCAGCATCGCCGTGCCGGTCCTCGTCATGGCGCTGCTCCTGGATGTCTTCCTGGCGATGCTGGCCGCGTTCTACCGCGGCACGTACGTGGACTACTGGGGCGTCATTATGTGCGTCCTGCTGATGTCCATATCCGGACTCTTCTACATCATGGCCGGTCAGGTGCTCTTCAGCAAGGTCCTGCGCCTGGTCCCGATCTCCGGCTACGATTACGGGATACACGCCATCAAGTTCATCTCGCTGCCCATCGTCATCATCGTCATCTCGGGAATGGGCGGCAGCATCCGCTTCTACCGCACGGTCTTCCTGGAAGAGATCAACAAAGACTACGTCCGCACGGCGCGAGCGAAGGGTTTGTCGGAGAGCGTCGTCCTGTTCGTGCACACCCTGAAGAACGCCATGCTGCCGATACTCACGGGAGTCGTCGCCGGCCTGCCGTTCCTCTTTGCGGGCAATCTGCTGTTGGAGTCGTTCTTCGCGGTTCCGGGCATGGGCTCCTTCACGCTGGATGCCATCCAGCGGCAGGATTTCGCTGTCGTGCAGTCCATGGTGTGCCTGGGTTCGTTCCTGTACATCGTCGGGTTGGTGTTGACGGACATCAGCTACACGCTGGTGGATCCGCGCGTGCGGTTGGAGTAGAGCGGTGGGCTTCAAGCCGGTATTCCTGTGGAGTGATATCCTCATCTACGCGCTCATGGCCGGCGGCGGGCTGTGGCTGTGGCACGCGCTGCGGCGCGAGTACTGGCGCGTGGCCCTGCGGCAGGTCTCCTCCAATCGCGTGGCCATGGTCAGCTTCGGCGTGCTGTGCCTGTACGCCACCGTGGCGTTCCTGGATACGCTGCACTTCAAGCCGGTCTCGCCGGACAACCCCGCCGGCGGCAGCGTGACCAGCGTCCTCGACCTGGTGTGCGGCTCGCTGCGCGAGCGTGCTGAGACGACGTACTCCGCCCCCTTCGCCACGCATTCCTTCTCTATGCAGACGGTGATCCGCGATGGCAGGCAGGTCCAGGAGTATCACGTGTTGAAGCATGTGGCTGTTGCCAGAGGCAACCCGGAGGCGGCAGGCGCTGATATCCGCGACCGGCTCCTGGTCGGCCTGGCCTGCGGCCTGGGTGTCGGCGCACTGCTCTTCCTGTGCCGGTGGCTCCGCAAGAAGGCGAAGTCAGGGCAGCAGGAAGCCCAAGGCGGCTACTGGCTCGCCGGTTTCCTCACGGTCGTTGCAGTGCTGATCGCCGAGGCCATTGCGCTGAACTGGAACAACGGCTACCACATCCTCGGCACGGACAAAGCCGGCCTGGACGTGTTCTACGTCGCACTGAAGAGCGTCCGGACCGGCTTGACCATCGGCACGCTGACCACGCTCATAGTGACCCCCTTCGCCATCCTGTTTGGCGTCCTGGCGGGCTACTTCGGCGGCCGGGTGGACGATATCATCCAGTACGTCTACACCACGCTCTCATCCATCCCCGACATTCTGCTTATCGCGGCGGCCATGCTCATCCTGCAGGTCGGGCTGAGCCATGAGGAGACAGTCTTCGCCGCCGACAAGCGGCTGGTCTACCTCTGCGGCATCATGGGCATCACGTCGTGGACGGGCCTGTGCCGGCTGATCCGCGGCGAAGTGCTGAAACTGCGCGAGGTGGAATACGTTCAGGCAGCCGATGCTCTCGGCGTCGGCCATGCCAGGATCATGCTCAAACACATGGTGCCCAATGTGATGCATCTTGTGCTGATCAGCATTGTCCTGCGTTTCAGCGGGCTGGTGCTGGCCGAAGCTGTTCTGGCGTACGTCGGCATCGGGGTTGATCCCTCGATGCAGTCGTGGGGCAACATGATTAACCAGGCCCGGCTCGAACTGGCCCGTGATCCGGTGGTCTGGTGGAATCTGCTGGCGGCCTTCATCTTCATGCTGGGCCTGGTGCTGCCGGCCAATCTCTTCGGCGATGCCGTGCGCGACGCCCTCGATCCGCGGCTGAGGGTGAGGTGACGACGGGTGACAATGCTGCTGCGCGTGCGCGACTTGAAGACCTGGTTCGGCAGCCCGGCTGCTCCCGCGCGGGCCGTGGACGGCGTTTCGTTTGAGATTGCCGAAGGCGAAACCTACAGCCTCGTCGGCGAGTCCGGCTGCGGCAAGAGCGTCACCGCGCTCTCGATCATACAGCTCGTGCCCCGGCCCGCCGGGTTCCACGCCGGTGGCGTCATCGAGTACAAAGGACGGGACATCGTCCATATCCCGGAATCTGACAAGCGGAAGCTGCGCGGCCGCGAGATATCCATGATCTTTCAGGAGCCGATGACGTC
>JAPLOD010000319.1 GCA_026692735.1 Planctomycetota bacterium
GCACCTGGAAACGCTGCACCAGGTCAAGCACGACGAACCGGTTGCGCCGCGACGGTTGCAGCCGAGCATTCCGCGCGACATCGAGACCATCTGCCTCAAGTGCCTCCAGAAAGACCCGGCCAATCGCTACTCCAGCGCCCAGGAACTCGCCGAAGACCTGCGCCGGTTCCTGAACAATGAGACGATAGTAGCGCGCCCCGCCACGACGGTTGAACGCAGCGTGAAGTGGGCGAGACGTCGGCCGGCGCTTGCCGCGCTCGTTGGCGTAAGCGTGCTTGCGCTGGCGGCGCTGGTCGGAGGTGGGGTGTGGTATAACACGCGGCTGGCGGCGGCGCTGCAAATGGCGAAGGCCGAGGCCATGGAGAAAGACAGGCAACGGAAACGGGCCGAAGAGGCGCTGCTCGACGCCGAGCGGAATAAGTATTTCAGCGATATCGCCCAAGCGGAGAAGAAGATCGAAGCGGGCGAGACTAAGCAGGCGAGAGAGCTGCTGGACCGTGCTGCTAGTTGGGCACGCGGTTGGGAATGGGGCCGGCTGCTGCTTCTGCGCGAACCGAGTCTCCTCACGCTAAAGGTCTGGGATGTTGACGGGCACACCGGTCGCGTCAATTCCGTCGCCTTTTCGCCCGACGGCAAGCGCCTAGCGACGGGAAGCGATGTTAAGAAGGTCATCAACAAGAAGCCCATCCCTGGAAGTGAAGAGCCTATCGTGATTGAAACGGACGATGAGACGGTCAAGGTCTGGGATGTGGAAACGGGCCGCGAACTGCTCTTACTGAAGGGGCACGCCTCCAGTGTCCTTTCCGTCGCCTTTTCGCCCGACGGCAAGCGCCTAGCGACGGCAGGCCATACGGCCAAGGTCTGGGACGCGGAGACGGGCCGCGAGTTGCTCACGCTGGAGGGGCACACGGAACTCGTCAAGTCCCTCGCCTTCTCGCCCGACAGCAAGCGCCTGGCGACGGCGAGCGCGGACAACACCGCAAAGGTCTGGGACGCGGAGACTGGCCGCGAACTGCTCACACTGAAGCACAAGTGGATGGTCACGTCCGTTGCCTTCGCACCCGACGGCAAGCGTCTAGTGACGGGAATTACAGATAAGACGGCCAAGGTCTGGGACGCGGAGACCGGCCGCGAACTGCTCACACTGACGGGGCACACCTCGGAGGTCCGGTCCGTCGCCTTCTCGCCCGATGGCTTGCGCTTGGCGACGGGAAGCGATGACCAGACAGCTAGGGTCTGGCAGGCCCTGGACTGGACGAAGCCGCTGGAAACAGTCTATGGGGAGTATGAAGTCGAGAAGGCCAGGCGCCTGCCCGCCCAGCGGGCCAAGGAGCAGTACGACGCCGCGATGGCCAGAGGCCGGAGGCATCTCGCTGACATGGACTTCGACGGCGCTGAAGCCGCGTTCAACCAGGCCTTTGCCTCGCAGGACTACGAGAATGATAAGGTGGCAACGCGGTGTCTCGCCCGTGCGAAGGCGGCGCGCGAGGCTGACTTGAATGAGATGGATGCATTACTCAAGACCGGCGCCTTCGATGAAGCCGAGAGGCAGATTGCCGCCGCCGAGAAGACCAAGCCAGGTGGCTCGCGCCTCGCCCAGCTTAAGGAGGCTCTCAAGAGCCACAAACTGTTTGCCGCCTTGGTGGATGCGGCCAAAGCCGACCTCGCGAACGACGTCGACCTGGGCGATGTCGAGAAGAAGATCGCTGACGCCGAGCGCCTCCTGCCGAAGGACCCGAGGACCGCGCGTCTGCGGGAGCAGGTGAAGAACAAGCGTGAGAACCTCGCCGCCTTCGCGAAGCAGCAGCAGTTCGACGCCGAGCTCGACCGCGTGGACGCGGCGGTCAAGGCCGGAGCGTTCGACGAGGCGGACATGCACATCGCGGCGGCGGAGAAGATAAAACCCGGCGACCCGATGATCGCGCCGGCGCGAGAGAAGGTGAGCCAGAAACGTGAACAGGCGCCCCGACTGGCCGAGGCACGGGCGCGCCGCGCCAAGTTCGAGGCTGACCTGAAGGAGGTGGACGCGATCCTTAAGGCCGGCGGCTTGGACGAAGCCGAACAACGCTTGGCGGCGGCTGACAAGGTCTACCCCGACGATGCGGAGATTGGGCCCCGCCGCGCGACGCTCAACCGCCTCAAGCGCGAGAAGTTCGATGGATTCTTGAAAGTGGCCGAAGCCCTGCTCCAGGCTAAGACCGCCAGCGTGGCTGATGCGGAGAAGAAAATCATGGAGGCGGACCGCGCTATCCAGGATGCGGCGGCCGTCTATCCCGCCGACAAGGCCCTGCAGCCGGTGCGCGACCAGCTCGAAAAGAAGGTCCAGGCCGTGGCCGCGGCGAGAACCACCAGCCTGACGGATACGGAGAAACATACCCAGGAAGCGGACCGCGCTTTACAGGCAGCGGCGGCCTCCAAAGAACTGAAGGATGCGCTCGAAAGCTATGACCGGGATGTGGCCGCCGGCCGCTATGAGCAGGCTGAGCGAACCGCGCAGGCCGTGGAGGACAAGCACTACGGCCAGTGGACGTTAGGCGCTCTTGTACCGCAGGGCCTCCAGCAGCTTGCCGAGAAGCGGGCGCGTGCCGGCCGGAGTCTGCTGGCGACGATTCTGCCGCCCGGCAAGGATGTACCCTCTCTGGACGAAACCAAGGATCGCCGGTGCGGTCTGGCCTTGTCAATGCTGCGGCGCGGTGAAGTGGCATGGACAGACGAGGACCGGCAGGCGGTTAGCCGTGCGTTGCCGCACATGCGCGACCTGTACGAGATTCCCTCGCCCCGCAATGCCGTACTCTCCGTCGAATTCCCCAACCTGAAAACGGCCCTGACCAGCCTGGAGGTATTCCTGCGCGCCGCCCATCGCGACGAACTTAACACCGTGTATCAGGATTCGGCCCTGCGGAAGAAACTGAAGGAGGCCGGCGACTGGTACAGCGACAACGTTACGATCCACTCAACCGTGCTCCCCGTGGGCGAGCTCAACGAGCAGCTCACCGAAGACAACATCGCGTACGTGCCCGATCCCAGGCACGGGATGGTCTTCGGCACGGGGCCGGCGCTGACGCACCGTTCTATGGTTATCGTCGAGGGCGCCGGCCTTGACCATCCCCGTGACGCGCGGCGCAAGGACACGGAAGCCACGTTCTTCTTCCGCATCCACGAGGCATATAGCAAGGCGGGCAAAGCGGACCGCTATTACCTCCGTGGTGACGACGCGGACCTATTGCAGCAGGTTGACACTGTGGGGGCGCGAGTGCTTATCGGCCCAGAGCGCTTGAGGATTATGGGTCGCCTGTGGGCGCGCAGAGACACCGAGTTGGACAAGAAGCTACATGAACCCAGCCGCGTGCTTACACCGACAACGCTTGGGCCGTTCTCCAACCGCGTACTCCTCCTGGCCACGACCGATCCCCGTAACGTCGTGTTGGACTACATAATGCGCGTGCTCGTTCGGGGTTCGCTGGACAGCACGGGGGACGGCCTGGCGCAGGCGGACAAGGATGAGCAAGTCGCGTTCATCAACGCTGTCCATAAGGTGCTCAAGCGGTCGAGCGCTCAGTGCAGCGCCGGCGTGGAGCGGGACAGCACGGGCGATGAGGCTGTTCTCTTCGTCTCCGAGGACATGCCCGATCTGCGTGTGCTCTTCAAGATCGGTGAGGCGGGCGGCCGGGCGGCTGCGCGGGAGCTGGGCCTGGACAAGCTGCTGCAGATGGAGGAACTGCCCGCGCTGAAGCATGACGAGTTCGCCGTCAACGGGTTCAAGCTCATCTATAGGAAGCGGCCCTTCCATCTGCTCTACGCCAACGGCCGGGGCAGATTCCTGATTGCGCTCGGGCGGAAGCCGCAGGCAACCATGTTGGAAGGCCTGGACCGCCTGTCCGGGAAACGGGCGGAGCACGATGGTCTGCTGGAGAGCAAGATAGTCCAGGCGGCCAACGTGCCCCCGAACGCCGGTTCCTACGTGCTGCTGGATGCGTCGCTCCGGACGAAGCCGGACAGCGAGAAAGTCGTCTTCTACAGCAACCAGTTTGAGGGGCTCTCGACGTTCTGCTTCGACGTGAGTGCCTCGGCGCTCGCCAGCCTGTGCGAAGCGTTGAGCGTCTACGACGAGGGCAAGGAGCGAGGCGCGAGCTGTTTTGCGCCGGAGATGCAGAAGCTGAACGAGATGTTCAAGCCGGGCTGGCACCAGCAGCTTCGCACTAAGGGGAGGCCTGCCGCCGTCGTTGCCGCGGTGGCACCGGAGGACAAGCCCAGCGTGGTCGAGGATGCCCTGCCCGTGCTGGTGGCGTTCGCGTTTACCCCCACGAACAGCGGCCTGCAGAACGAGGCGGCCAAGCTCTACGAAGCACGCTTTGCAGAGCACAAGGCCAGACTAAGACCGGACGATCCTGACTTCGTTCTCTCCCAGGCCGTCATGGACCTCGCCAGAGACCGCGACAAGGCTGCCGGGAGGATCGAGGAGGCGCTCAGGCCGCAGCGTGTGGCTTTCGCGAAGGACCCTCGCACGCCAGCCTGGCGCGAAGCGGTGCTGGACCTGATCATCTCGGAAACCCGCTTTCTAGCTTCGACGGCGGAGTGGGCCATGCCGTACGCCAATGGCGCCTGCTCCATCTTGCAGGAAGCCTACGGTCCGCCGAACCAGGAACGCAGGCATGTCGCCGACAAGCTCGGCGCCGTCGCCTGGGCGTGGAAAGCGCACATACTCTTCTTCAAGGGGCGTGCGCGCGAGGACTACGATCTCGAGGTGCGGGAGCGCGCAGCCGGCTTCCTCCAGGACAAGGCGTTCAGGGATAGCATCTGGCACAACATCACGGACAAGCTCTACAACAGGGTTAGGAGCTTGCAGTGAGGTCCGAGCGCAAGTTCAAGCCGGCGGATGCCGGCGTGACGACGGCATCCTGAGTATCCCTCGCCTCTGTGGTGTCGCGTGCCAAACACCCAGCCCTCCCGATGGCGCGTCAGGAATCTCCGCCTGGTAGGTTCGAGCTGTACCCGTGCCCTGGTGTGGAGGCATATGCCGTGCTACAGTCAAATGGCTGGCGATATGCATATTGGTCCCGGGGGAGGTATGAGCGACGGCGAGACCTCTCAGCCCGAACCGCGGCCGGAGGGCGCGACGGCGCAGACGTTGCGTCCGGGGCTGGACTCCACGCTCCAAGCCACGCCGGGGCAGAGAGCGCCGGGCGTGCCGCCCGCTGTCGTAGAGCAGGCTTTCCAGTCAGCCCCGCCTGAACGCGCCGGCGTCCAAACGGCCCTTCACACTCTCCCCGGCTATGAAATCCTCGGCGAACTCGGCCGTGGCGGGATGGGCGTAGTCTACAAGGCGCGCCAGCTCAGCCTCAACCGCATCGTCGCGCTGAAGATGATCCTCGCGGGTCCGCACTCGGACCCGCAGCTCATCAGCCGCTTCCGCGTCGAAGCCGAAGCCATCGCGCGTATCAACCACCCCAACATCGTTCAGATTTACGAGATCGGTGAACACAACGGCGCGCCGTTCTTTTCGCTGGAGCTTCTGGAAGGCGGCAGTTTGAGCAAGCGCCTCGATGCCACGCCCCAGCCGGCGCGGTGGTGCGCGGAAATCTGCGAGAAGCTTGCGCGCGCCGTTCACGCCGCGCACCAGCAAGGCATCATTCACCGCGACCTCAAGCCGGCGAATGTGCTGCTCACCGCTTGCCCCGCCCCACCGGGAAGAGGTGCCGGGGGTGAGGGGGCGACCCGATCAGCCGATGACCCGATGGCCCGATCTCCCGAGCCCAAGATCACCGACTTCGGCCTGGCCAAGCGCATCGAGAGTGCGGGCGGCGTGACTGTGACCGGCCAGGTGATGGGTACGCCTAGCTATATGGCTCCGGAACAGGCGGAAGGAAACTCACGGCTCATCGGCCCGAAGTCTGACGTGTACTCGCTGGGAGCGATACTGTACGAGATGCTCACGGGCCGCGCCCCGTTCAAAGGGGCGACGCACCTGGAGACGCTGCACCAGGTCAAGCACGACGAACCGGTTGCGCCGCGGCGTCTGCAGCCCGGCATCCCGCGCGACATCGAGACGATCTGCCTGAAGTGTTTGCAGAAGGACCCGGCCAAGCGCTACGCCAGCGCCGAAGCGTTAGCCGACGACCTGAACGCCTGGCTCTCGGGGGATTCCATCAGCGCCCGCCCGCCGACGGTCCCTGAGCGCATCATCAAACGCGTCCGGAAGAACCCCTCGCTGTACGCCGTCAGCATCGTCGCGTTGGCCGTGCTCGTGCTGGGGACCGTCGCCTTCATGCTGTCCCTGGATCAGAAGCGCCGCGCGCGCGACGAGGCGCGGGCCGCGGAGGGACGCGCGCAGAACGAGAAAGACAACGCGTTGGCCGCCCAGAAAGCCGAGGCGCGGCAGCGCGAGTCCGCCGAAGCGGCGCGGCGGGGCGCGGAACTGGAGGTCTACCGCTCCGGCATCAGGGAGGCGGACCGTCTTTCGTCCGAGGGCAAGC
>JAPLOD010000320.1 GCA_026692735.1 Planctomycetota bacterium
GAAGGCGCTGGAGTACTACACGGGGGCGCTGGGCTTCAAGAAGGTCACCGATCCCATAGAGGTGCCGACGCAGCACGTGCGCGTCTGTTTCCTTGACGGCGGCTCGGGGGTGTACGTGGAGCTCGTGGAGGGGATTGGCGCCGGTTCGCCGGTGGAAGGCTTGCTGTCCCACACTGGCGGCGGGCCGTATCATCTGTGCTTCCGGGTGCCGGACCTGGATGCAGCCATCGCGCGGCTTAGAGGCCAGGGCTTCTTCCGGCTGAAGCGCTTTGAGCTTGCGGCGCATGGCATGCGGCGGTTCGCCTTCATGCTGACGCCGGACCGCCAGTTGTTTGAGCTCTGCGAACCGGACCGGGGCTCAGCAGACGCCCACCAGAAGAAAGACGCATGAACTACACCTTCAACACGATCTTCTACGAAGTGACGCGGCGGTGCAACCTGAGCTGTCCGCTGTGCATGGCGTCGAGCAACGCGCCCGAGGTTGTGCGAGAAAGCGTCAAGCGCGAGCTCTCCACGACGGAGATCGAGCAGCGCGTGCTTATCCCGGCGCGCGAGATCGGCGTGAAGGTGATGACGTGGAGCGGCGGCGAATTCCTGGTGCGCGATGATGCCGTCGAGCTGCTGCGGCTGGCGTCGAAGCATGGCTTCGAATCGAGCGTCTGCACCAACGGCATGCTCGTCACGAAAGAGCGCCTGCGGGAGCTGCATGCGGCGTCGGACGGCTCGCTGGTCGTGGCCGTGGGCATCAACTCGATCGAGAACGAGAACTCCTGGACGCGGGACTGCGATTGCGCTGTGGCGCTCAAAGTCATCGCCATGTGCGGGGAGCTGGGCATCAAGCGGCACGTGGTCGTGAACGTCGGCCGGCACAATCTGGCCACCATCGAGCACACGCTGCAGTACCTCGAGGAACGGGGGATTCCCTACAACCGCTCGCCCTTCACCGCGCGCGGCTCTGGCTGCGGGTACTTCGAGAAGCTGGCGGTGTCCGCCCAGGAGATGAAGGAGACCCTGCATCCGGCATTGCGCAAGCACGCCAACGGGTACATCAGCTACACGCCGTTCTTCCTTTCGCCCGAGTTGCACGAACGCTTCTCGAAGGGCCGCCGCAACCGCACTGTTCCGCAGAACCCGTCCATCGGCTGCTGGGTCGGCACGTGGCTGGCCATCAGCGCCGAAGGCGCTGTGTCGCCCTGCGGCATCCTGCTCGACGTCATCAACTGCGGCAACGTCCGCGAGAAGACGCTCAAACAGATCATTGACGACAGCCCTGTCTACCAGGACCTGCTGGACCGCAACAAGCTGCAGGGCAAGTGCGGGCGCTGCCGCTACAAGTTCACCTGCGGCGGCTGCCGCGCGATGGCCTACTTCAAGCACGGCAATCCGCTGGCCGAGGACCCGCAGTGCTTCTTCGAGCCGGTGGATGAGACGACGGTGTGCGAGCACGAGGCCGAGACCAATCGCATCTTCAAGCGCTACGCGTTCATGGTCCGGCACGCGGGGCGGAGCATGATGAAGACGGCGCCGGCGGCGCCCAAGGTGTAGGGCCTGATGGTGGAGGAACGATGACGGAGAAAGAGAAGAAGGTCCTGGAGATCATCGCGCGCGTGTCCAAGCGCGACGCGGCAGCCCTGAAACCGGAACAGCAACTGGTGGCCGACCTGGGGATTGATTCGCCCAAGGCGCTCCAGTTGATGTGCGACCTCGAAGAAGAGCTGAAGATCGAGATGCCCGAGGACGCCGTGGGAAGAATCGCCACGGTCGGCGATGTCCTGGCGCTGATCGGAGCCACCACTCATGCCTAGATCACGCAAGAGCGGGCCCCGTGGCACGGGCGTCCCCGCCCGTGGGGACCGGCGCAAAGAGACCATGACGCCGCGCGAGCGCTGGCTGGCCGTCCTGCGCCGGCAGAAGCCCGACCGGGTTCCGCTCGATTACTGGGCGACGGGCGAAGCCACGCAGAAGCTGCTCAAGCATCTCGGCTGCGCCGATACCGCGGCGATGTACAGGCGGCTGCACATTGACACGGTCGTCGGCGTCGGGCCCAAGTACGTCGGGCCGCCGGTGCCGCCGAAGGCGGACGTCTTCGGCTGCCGTTTCCAGGACGTGGACTACGGCACCGGCGTCTACTCGGAATGCGTGCACTATCCGCTGGCGGCGTTCACGTCGGTGGACGAGATCGAGCGCAACTACCGGTGGCCCAGCCCGGACTGGTACGATTACTCCGACATCCCCAGGCAGGTTGAGGGCAAGGAGGCGTATCCCGTTCGCGGCGGCGGTTCGGAGCCGTTCCTGATCTACAAGAACCTGCGCGGCCAGGAACAGGCCATGGTGGACCTGGTCGCGGACCCCGGGATCGTGCATTACTGTCTCGACAAGCTGTTCGAGCTGGCCTACCAGAGCACGCTGCGGATGTTCGAGAAGATTCCCGGTAAGGTCACGTTCAGCTACGTGGCGGAAGACATGGGCGGGCAGGAAGGCCTGATGTTCTCGCCCACGCATATCCGCGAGTTCCTCATCCCGCGCATGAAGCGCATGATTCACCTGATCCACAGTGCGGGCGCCTGCGTCTTCCACCACAACGACGGCGCCTGCCGGCCGATCCTGCCGGACATGATCGCGGCCGGCATTGACGTCCTCAACCCGATCCAGTGGCGCTGCAAGGGCATGGAACGCGAGGGGCTCAAGCGCGACTTCGGCGACCGCCTCGTCTTCCACGGCGGCGTGGACAACCAGCAGACGCTGCCCTTTGGCAGCGTGGCCGACGTGCGCCGCGAAGTGGCGGACAACCTCCGCCTCCTGGGACGGGGCGGGGGCTACATCCTTGGCCCGTGTCATAACATCCAGGCCGTAAGCCCGCCGGAGAACATCGTCGCGATGTACGACACGGCCTACGAGCTGGGGTGGCAGTGAGGGGGGCAGGATGTCCGGGGTACTTCCCACGATATTCCCGAGGAACTGTTGCGCTGCGAGACCTGCTGGCGTATAGTTGACACCGGAGGCGAACCGATGCAGCTAACCGCCGTTTTCAAGAAGTTTCCAGAGGGCTATGCAGCGTTTGTCGAGGAGCTTCCTGGGGCCAACACACAGGGACGAACGCTCAAAGAGGCCCGCAAGAACTTGGCGGAGGCCGTCCAGCTTGTTCTCGAAGCCAACCGCCAACTTGCGGAGGAATCCCTTGCCGGCGAAGAGGTGATTCGTGAGCCACTCGCCCTGCCCGCATCATGAAACGGCGAGACCTGATTCGTCATCTCGAGCTTCACGGCTGCCGATTCCTGCGCGAGGGGGGCAGCCATACCGTCTACTTCAATCCCGGCAACCGGAAGTGTTCCGCGGTGCCACGGCATCGGGAGATCATCGAGTTCACGGCCAGGAAGATCTGCCGGGACCTGGAAATCCCGCAACCGTAAGCCAAGAGCCGGGAGCCAAGACCTGTTGGAGGCCGCATGACACCACGCGAACGCTTCATCGCCGCTCTCGAACGCAGGCCGCTTCCCGGCCGCGTCCCGCATTTTGAGCTCGTCTTCTACCTGTCCATGGAAGCCTTCGGCAAGGTCCATCCGCAGCACCGCAGCTATCCGCAATGGAAACAGATGAGTGAGACGGAACGGCGGCTGCATCGCGCCGAGATGGCCGACATCTACATCGCCACGGCCGAACGCTACGAGCACAGCGCGATCTTCCTGCACTCGAACCCCGTGGGCGAAGACGAGGTGTTCCGGCTGATAGACCTGGTCCGGGAGCGCTCGGGCGACAAATACTTCCTGATGCTGCACGGCGACGCCACCGACGGCATCCCCAACGGCGACCGCATGACGGCGTACTCGACCCGCCTGTTCGAGGAGCCGCAGAACGTGAAGGACGACTCCCGCCGCCGCGTGGACAACGCCATCGCCAACGCCGAACGCATGCGCAAGCACGGCGGGCTCGACGGCTACGCCTTGTGCAGCGACTACTGTTTCAACACCGGCCCCTTCCTGCGCCCGGCGATGTTCGCCGAATTCGTGACGCCGTTCCTCAAGGACCTGATCGCCGGCTACCGCAAGCTCGGCTTCTACGTCATCAAGCACACCGACGGCAATATCATGCCGATCCTGCAGGACCTGGTCTCAGCCCGGCCGCACGCGCTGCATTCGCTGGACCCGCAGGGCGGGGTGGACATGGCCGAAGTCGCGCGGCTTGCCGGGAACAAGGTGTGCCTGATCGGGAACGTCTGCTGCGGGTTGCTTGACACGGGCACCGAAGAGGAGTGCGTCGCCTCCGCGCGCTATGCCCTGCGGCATGGCATGAGCGCGCCGGGGTACATCTTCTCGACGAGCAACTGCGTCTACACGGGCATGCGGCTGTCGCGGTACGACCTGATCCTTGACGTCTGGCGGCGGGAGGGGAACCGGCCGGCGAAGGGCTGATGGCGCGGCAGGGGAATATTGACGCGACAGTGGGACATGGTAGATGTTGGTTTGTCGAAGTTGGGACGGGGAACGAACCATGACCGTATTGCTCGAACGGGCCTTCCGCAAGGCGGCGGCGCTGCCAAACAGCGCCCAGATCGTCTTGGCAAGGGAACTCCTGCGGGAGATTGAGTGGGAGCGGAAGTGGGACCGGACCTTGGCCAGGTCGCAGGACGCACTGGAAAAGCTCACGCGAACGGCCATGCGGGAGTATCGGAGCGGGAAGACCGAGGAAAAGGGATTTGATGAACTGTGAAGTCTCATCTCACAAGAGACTTCCGCGTCTGTTTTGCCAGCTTGCCTGAGCGCATCCAGCGACTTGCCCGGGAGAATTACAGGCTCTGGCAGCACAATCCCCATCACCCCGGCCTCGACTTCAAGCGGGTGGGCCGGAAGTGCCCTGCGTATTCCGTCCGTATTGGCATCGGTTGGCGAGCTCTCGGTTTCAGGCAGCGGGACACCATCGTCTGGTTCTGGATTGGCTCCCACGCCGGCTACGAGCGCCTCATCAAACGGCTATAAGGACTCGAACGCCGCCTGCCCGTGCCACTCGCCGGGGAATGCCCGCACGCAGTTTTTGCGCGGAAGTGAAGTTGTCGAAAAGGCCGGTCGCCTGTATGACCATACGTGCTTTACCATCCACACGGGGCGTTAACGGGCTGTACAACGGTTAGCGAAAAGGGGGAGGGTCTCATGGCGGACATGAATGCAATCTGTCAGGCGGTGCTGCAGGGCGACCGGGTGACGCTGCCCAAGCTGGTGGACGCGGCGCTAAGAGAGGGCGTCAGCGCGAAGGACATCCTGAACAACGGCCTTATCGCCGGCATCCGGCGGGTAGGCGACCTGTTCAGCAAGAACGAGATTTTCGTGCCCGAGATGCTCATCGCCGCGCGCGCGATGAACGAGACGCTCGAAAAACTCCAGCCGCTGCTGACGGCGCAGGGCGTTCAGCCCAAGGGCACGGTTGTGGCCGGCACGGTGAAGGGCGACCTGCACGACATCGGCAAGAACCTGGTCTGCATCATGGTGCGGGGCGCGGGCTACAAGGTCATTGACTGCGGCGTGGACTGCGCCGCCGAGAAATTCATCGCCGCCGCCAGGGAAAACAAGGCGCAGGCCGTGCTCTGTTCGGCGCTGCTGACCACCACGATGCCCTACATGAAGACCGTGGTGGACGAAGTCAAGGCCAGCGGCCTCCCCTTGAAGGTCGTCATCGGCGGTGCGCCGGTGACGAAGACATACGCCGACAAGATCGGTGCGGACGGTTACGGCGCCGATGCGAACGAAGCGGTGCTGGTCACCGAGGCGTTGCTGGGCGCCGCTGGTCCCGCGGTTGCCGCCAAGCCCAAGGCCGTGGCCAAACCCAAAGCCGCCGCCAAGGCCAAGCCCAAGGCGAAAGCGAAGCCCAAGGCCAAGCCGAAAGCCAAGCCCAAGGCCAAGCCGAAAGCCAAGGCGAAGGCCAAGCCCAAGGCCAGGGCTCGCAAGGGCCGCAGGTAATGACGAGTGACGGCCCCGACAGGGGGCCGTGTACGTGAGAAGTGGAAAGCACGGCGCAGGACTCAGTGGACCTCTCCCCGGCCCCTCTCCCTGAAAAGGGAGAGGGGCACACCATCAGCCTGCCTCGACCGGCTTCCGCCAGGGAATGTCATGGACGCGGC
>JAPLOD010000321.1 GCA_026692735.1 Planctomycetota bacterium
CCGACAGCGAAGGCGCCCAGCCCCGCCCAGAGAGCGTATTCCAGCTTCAGGCGGCGGGCACCGCGCGCGAGCAGAGCTTCAAGATCACCCTCAGTCATCACGGTGTTCCCGGCACGCACTCCAACCGGATGCTATGATACAGAACCCGGCCCCCAATCGCACCGCAAGAACCGGGCCAGTACCGGTTTCGGATGCTCGTTCTCCGAGTCTGGGTGGTCCATGGACGGTTGACGCAGCATGGGCGGCACAGCCATGCTATCACTTGTTGCGCCTGTACATACAGTAGACAGCCAATCGCGAGAAAGCCGACATCGAGCAGCAGGCTACTCGACGGCCGGCACGCCAGCCTCAACCTTCAGCTTCGGGGTGGTGCCTTCCTTGACTTCGAAGGCTTTCGTCGTGAGCGTCGGACCGACGGTGTTGAAGTCCAGCGTGTAGAGGCCACCATCGCCCTTGGCCTGCACCGCCATCACGGCGTACTTCTTCGGCCCAAGGAACGCGACCTGCGCCAGCGTGCCGCCTTTGACGGTACACACGCGCTCCCACTCCCACCGCGGGCTACCCCGGACCATGATCCGCTGCACCCAGTACACCTCGTCATACCCCGCGCCATTCACCACCTGGTACAGCATGTACTCAAAGCTCGGGTATCCGCGCTCGTAGAACTCCCAATTGCGCCGCAGTTCGTCAATCTTCTGGTCCACCTTCTTGAACGGCAGCACGCGGAACTTCTCTTCGTTGGACTCCGTCAGCTTCTGGGGCTTGTTGCTGTCGCCGACGGTGAGCAGCACCGCCTTGATCGAGTACAGACCGGCCTCACTGATGCGGTAGTATTCACCGACCGGCAGAGAGTAGACGGGGGAGTTCTCCCCCGCCGCGAGATATTTGACCGGGGACCAGTCCACGCGACCCACGTGGTCTGGCTTGTTATCCCGCGGGATGATCACGGGCTTGGCGCCCTCCGGCACCGCCGCGCCCTCTTCCGGCAGCTTGGTGATGACGAAGTTGATCACCTCATGCGGACCGAGTTCGGGCGGCGGATATGCGACACCGATGCTTTTCTGGTTCACCGGGAACACGTCCTTATCGGCGGTCGCCTTCTTCTTCTCCGTCTCGGCGTTGATCATCTCCAGTATGGCTTCTTTCGTTGCTTCCTTCTTCAGTTTGTCCGTCAGGGCGATAAGCTCGTCCGAGCTCAGGAAGCCCACGGTGGTGACGCTGACCGTTTCCTTGGTCAGTTTCTCCTTCTCCGTAACGTTGGTTAACGCAACCTCTGCGACCAGGTTCGCAACGGGGTTCGTGGTGCCCCGGATGTACGTATCGCCCTTGGGCAGCGTGAGCTTAACCGTCACCAGGTTCTCGCCGAAGAACTCCCCGGCCTCGACTGTGCAGCCCAGGAACGCCAAGCTCAAGAGCACGAGCAGCCATCGCGTCCGCAGCATATCGCAACGCCCCTTTCCGTAACGCCTTCCGCCAGATTGCGTCACACCCAGGTTCTACGCTCAAGTGCGCTTGTTGTAGCCGGAAACGCGCTCCCCGTCAAGGAGGCGAAATACCTAAGAATCCGGAATCCGCACGTTGCAATCACCCGTCAAGACTTGAGAATCGCACCCCTGGAGTCCGGATATCACGAGGAGTCAGCCCATGGATACCCTCGAGTTCCTGAGAGCTCATCCTCTGCTCGAAGGTGTTCCGGCTGAGACGCTGGCGGCCCTGGCGGCGAAGACCGAGGAAATGCACTATGGCCCCGGCGAGCTGATCCTACGCGCGGGCGAACCGGGCGTCATCTTCGGCATCATCCGGGAGGGCCGGGCGGAGGCGGTCAAAGGCTACGGCACCGGCCAGCGCAAGCGTCTGGGCATCGTGGAGGAAGGCGAGTGCTTCGGCGAGATCTCGCTGATGACGGGCGAATCCACCTCCGCCGACGTCATCGCGCTCACCAACGTGGAAGCGCTGCTGCTGCCCGAGGAAATGTTCAGCCGGACCGTGGCCACGAACCGCAAGTCCGTGCAATATCTTTCCCGGCTCATCGCCAGGCGCCTCCGCGCTCACGCGCCTGAGCCGGTTGAGCCGAAGGCAGCGCGGCCCACCTACGCCCTAGGCGCCACGGCGCCCATGCGGGTCCTCGTGGTCAACTGCGGCAGCTCGTCGCTCAAGTACAACTACTTCGACACCAGCTCGGAGGAGCCGCTGGCGCGCGGCCTGGTGGAGCGCATCGGCACGCCGGAGGCGCGCCACGTGTACAACGGTCCGCAGGGCCAGTGCGAGGAAAAGCTGCCCAACGCGGACCACGGCCGCGCGTTCGACGCCGCCGCGGCAATGCTCGTTGACCCCAAACGCGGCGTCCTGCAAAGCCTGAAGGACCTGACGGTCATCGGCCACCGCGTCGTCCACGGCGGCGGCAAGCTGGATGCGCCCACCGTGGTAACCGCCAGCACCAAAGAGACGATCCGCACGATGGCCAGCCTCGCGCCGCTCCACAACCCGGTGAACCTGCTGGGCATCGAACTGTGCGAGAAACTGGTGCCGGGCATCCCGCAGGTCGCGGTCTTCGACACCGCCTTTCATCAGAAGATGCCGCCGGCGGCCTACCTGTACGCGATCCCGTACCAACTGGCGGAGAAAGAAGGCCTGCGCCGCTATGGCTTCCACGGCACCTCGCATGAGTTCGTCAGCCGCTGCGCCGCGCGCCACCTGAGACGCCGCTTCAGCGAACTGAAGCTGATCTCCTGCCACCTTGGCAACGGCGTTTCCATGGCGGCCATCGAGCACGGCCGCTCCATTGACACCAGCATGGGCCTGACGCCACTCGAAGGCCTGGTGATGGGCACGCGCTCCGGCGACGTGGACCCCGGCCTGCTGCTGTACCTGATGCGCGAGCACCAGCTCAACGCGCAGCAACTCGACGATCTGCTCAACAAAGAATCCGGCCTCAAGGGCCTTTCCGGGCTCTCCCAGGATATGCGCGAACTCGAGACCGCGGCAGACTCCGGCAACCGGAACGCTCTGATCGCCATTCAGTGCTTCTGCTACCGGGCCAAGAAGTACCTCGGCGCGTACCTGGCCGCGCTCGGCGGCGCCGACGCCCTTATCTTCACCGGCGGCATCGGCCAGGGCAGCCCCGGCACGCGCGCCCGCATCTGCCAGGGCCTCTCGCAGATGGGCATCCTCCTCGACGAAGAAGCCAACCGGAACGCGCGTGTCGGCGCGGGGCAGGTCGCGGAGATCTCCGATCCCGAATCCGGCGTGCGCGTGCTCGTGATAGGCACGGACGAGGAACGCATGATCGCCCAGCAGGCCGTCCAGGCCGTCCGTCATGCGGGCGTGACGATGGTCTTGCAGCAGAAGACCGACCGGCCCATTCCCATTGGCGTTTCCGCGCATCACGTCCACCTCACGCCGGACCACGTCGCGGCGCTCTTCGGCACCGGACATCAACTGACCAGGTTCGCCGACCTGTCCCAGCCGGGGCAATATGCCTGCAACGAACAGGTCGCGCTGGTCGGTCCGAAGGCGCGCATCGAGCACATCCGCGTACTGGGGCCGGTCCGCAAGGAATCCCAGGTGGAGATCTCGCGGACAGAGGAGTTCAAGCTTGGCATTGACGCGCCCATTCGCGCTTCCGGCGACCTCGCGGGCAGCCCGGGGCTGCGTCTGGAAGGCTCGGCGGGCAGCGTGCAACTGGACCACGGCGTGATCAATGCGCTGCGGCACATCCACATGTCGCCCGAGGACGCGCTGACGTTCGCCCTGCGGGACAAGGACGTGGTGCGGGTGCGCATCGCAGGCCCGCGCTCGCTGATCTTTGGCGACGTGCTGGTGCGCGTGCATCCGGAGTTCCGTCTCGAAATGCACATAGACACCGACGAAGCCAACGCGGCGGAAATCTCGCCAGGCGCGGTGTGCTATCTGGATTCGATACAGGAGCGGGCGAGGGTGTAGGCGCCGGTAACGGCAGACGCCTGCCTGACGGCCCATTGACGCACGTGGCGCGGCGGCGATAATGGGAATGAAACAGGGATCCGCGATGACTTGCCACGGCCTGAACATACCGGACGAAGGGCTCGCCAATTTCTGCACCCGCTGGCGGATCGTTGAATTGGCCGTGTTTGGCTCCATCTTGCGCAACGACTTTCGCCGCGACAGCGATGTAGACGTGCTGGTGCGATGGGCTGATGACACGAAATGGAGCCTGCTGGACCAAGTGCGAATGCAGGACGAGTTGACCGCGCTGCTCGGCCGGAAAGTGGACCTGGTGAGCCGCCGCGCAGTGGAGCGAAGCACGAACTGGATCCGACGGACGGCCATTCTGGAATCGGCCGAGGTCATCTATGCAGCGTGATGATGCTACGTTGCTGGACATCGAGTGCGCCGCCCGGCGGATTCTGGAATACGTGCATGGACTTGACCAGCCCGCTTTCGAGAAAGACCACAAAACGCAGTCCGCCGTGCTTCACCAGATCATGCTTGTGGGCGAGGCGGCAAAACGGCTTTCCGAGCCGTTCCGCGCGGCCCACCCGCAGGTGCCATGGAGCGAGATTGCGCGCACCAGGGACTTTCTCATTCACCATTATGATGAAGTGGACGTGGAAGCGGTGTGGAGCATTGTGGAAACCGACATTCCTGCGCTGCTACGGAGCCTGGCGCCGTTCGTGCCGAAGAGACAGAACGGCTCGAAGGGCTGAACGGCCACGCTGTCCCGTCACCGCGGCGGAAATCTCGCCAGGCGCGGTGTGCTATCTCGATTCGATACAAGAACGCCAGGCGGCGGCACGATAGCCGCGCGGCCTACGTGAACAGCGCCAACGCGGACGGCATGTCGGCGGCGACGGGAAGTATGGCCTGGAGGTTCAACAGCTCGAGGATGTTGGCCACGGTAGGAGGGACGCGCACGAGCACCAGCTTGCCCTGGTTATCGCGCGCCTGGAGAAAGGCGTTCATCAGCACCCCGGCTCCGCTTGAGGAGACATAGCGGACGTTCGCCACATCAAGGATGACGCTGTAATTCCCCGTTGCGAAAACCTCGTTGATGGCAGCCTCCAGCCGGCCGTACGTGGCGTTGCCGATCGAGCCGGCAAGGGTCAGGACTACGACGTCATTCTCGGTTGTCGTCTTCTGGATCGTCAACTCCTCTTGCGTTGCCACAGCAGCAGTTCCCCTTTCGTCAGCGATTCCGCATCATAGATGAAGACGCTGCATCTGCAACGCACAGCATGTAATGGGCTGAACGGGTTTCAGGCGGCGGCGTTGAAATGAGCCACGGATTCAAAGGCGAAGCGGTGGCTGGCATTGATGTGGCGTGAACAGTTGTGGGCAAGAGCCTTGGCCCAGCGGCGGGCGTGGTAGTGACGAACTGC
>JAPLOD010000322.1 GCA_026692735.1 Planctomycetota bacterium
CGGGGCGCAGTTCGGCTGGCAGCGTGGCCGGGTCAGCGGCCTTCGGGTTGTTGAGCAAGGCGTACAGACCGTGGGCCCCGCTCAGCGCTTCCGACTTCTCCACCTCGCGCTCAACGCTCTCCTGCCGCCCGTCCCGTGTGCCCGGGGGCCTGCGGGAGACATACATCCCGGTCAGGTAGATCTTCCTCTCGGGGCCGAAGAACGGCTTGCCATCCTCGCCCTGCAGCCCGGCCAGTTTCGGCAGGGTGTGGGCGATCTTGCCGCAGTCGTGCCCGATGCGCGCAAACCGTTCCAACAGCACTTTCTTCTCCGGCAGGCCGGCGACAGCGTTCGTCTCGTCCTTCTGATACCGGTTGACGTTCTCCAGGTCGGCCTGCAGTTCCTGCAGCTTGTCCTGGAACTTGGTCTCGGCCTTCCCCGCCTCGGTATAGGAGACCCACAGGGCGGCCAGGACCAGAGCCGCACTGGCCGCCATCCAGCCCTTCCATTTGGCGCGAGCCAGCTCGCTCTTCTTGGTCTGCGGAATGAGGTTCAACGTCAGTTCGCTCACCCCCAGGCCCTGCACCCCAAGGCCGATCGCGACCGCCATCGTCGGGAACTCGCTGTTCCAGACCTCCGCATTGATCGAGCCGTCGAGCTTGACGCGCTGCAGGCCCTCCACCAGGGCGAAGGGCGCCTCGCGCACCTGCCCTTGCAGGAAGTCCGCGATCTTCGGCAGGCGGAACGTGTGGCCCAGGAGGTAGCACTGCTGAATGCGCTGCCCGCGGGCCTTCGACTTGTAGAACCCGATGGTGCGCTGCACTTCGGCGCCCAACTGGCGCAGCGTCGGCTCAATGACGGACATGATCTTCTCCGCCTGCGCCGACTTGGCGATGTTCCGTTTCAGCTCTTCGGCCTTGTCGTAGGAGACCTTGAACTTGTTCTCCAGGACGCGCGTGATCTCCCGCCCTGCGATCTGAATCGTGCGGAAGTAGATCTGCCGTTTGTTCATCACGACGAAGTCAATGCCCTTGGCGCCCGCGTCCAGGATCAGCGTCGTGCCGTCGGGCTTGAACTCGTACTGGACGAAGTTGAAGAGCGCCAGTGCCGAGGGAGTGATGCCGCGCAAGTTCAGCCTGAACTTCTCGGTCAGTGCCAGCAGATCCTGGATGTCGTTCTTGCGGACGGCCATCAACGCCACGCCGACGCCGTTGGGATCGTCGAAGCGCTCAAACCCCCATTCGACCTGGTCCAGCGGGAAGGGAATCTGCTGCTTGGCCTCATACTGCACCAGGTCGGCCAGCTTGTCCTCGGAGCCGGGTGGAAGCTGGAATTCCCGGTGCAGGCACAGGTTGCCGGCCACGGCGACGTACACCGGATCGCCCCCGAAGCGATTGTTGCTCACCAGTGTGGCCAGCGCCGCTTCGACGCGCTTGGGACGGTCTTTGTCCTCATCCACGACAGGGATGTTGATGATGTCGAACCTCGCCACCATGCAGCCGTCGGAAGTCCTGACCATCTTGACGGCCTTGATCGCGGAATTGCCGATGTCCAGGCCCCACACCGTGCTCGACGCCATGTTTTTCAGCTCCAAACGCGCCGTACGACAGGCTGCTACACCGTCGTACAATCAACCTGTCTACCAGGTTTGTCGCCACAAACCCGGCGCTGTTGCCTAGAAAAAGCCCAGATCAATGCATGGACCGTAGAATTACAGCAGTTTGGAGCTACAGCGTCAAGCTTAAAAACGCACCGTTGCACAAGTGCACCAGGTGCAGCGTTAGCACACCCGCCCGCGCATCCGCACACACACTGGCATATCCCGCTTTCTAGTTGTTGACCTTTCCCGCCAAATCAGTTACTAAGATATCCTGTGAATCATGATGTTGCCGTTGGCGCTGATGGCCGCGGGCACTGAGTCGGTGTCACGGCGCCAAGCTTAAGGACACTCTATGCAGCGGGTTTGTGCTGGGCTGGTGCTTGTCGCCTTGCTGACCGGGTGCATGGGCGCCGACAAGGATACGGCGCACGACCTGGAGGGCCGCGTTCAGGACTATTACGTCAGTAACGCGGCACACGTCGAACGCCTGAATGCGAGCATCCGGACGTACCGCGCCACGCAGGAGCGCCTCTCCAAGGAAGCCCTCGCCGACATCAACGACTACTACGCCTACCAGGCCACCAAGCCCGAAGACCTGAGCAATGACGTCCGCGCGTACCGGGAGCTGCAGATCCACCTCGCCTACGCTGTGGCAGGCGATGTCCAGAATTACGTGGAGCACCAGCGCAGTCTGCCCCAACAGGTCCGCGACGACGTCGCGCGCTATTGGCGCAACGAAAGCGTGGCCCGGCCCGGCGACACGAAGGACCGCATTGACGACTACTGGAAATACCAGGAGGAACAGCTCTCGAAGCTGAGCGACCACATCAAGCGTTACAAGGCCATCCAGATTGACAATTGGGACAAGCTGCACGTGCTGCTCAGTGACTATCTCGCGCACAACCAGGCCAAGGTCCCCGCGCTCAGCGACGACGTGCGCCGTTACCGGCAGGTCCAGGAGGACAAGGCCAAGCAGGCGCACGACGACATCCAGGCCTACTTCGACCAGCAGGCCAGCCTGCCGGAGGAACTCCGCAACGACGTGGAACGCTGGTGGCGCCATCAGACCGAACTCTCCGGCAAGTGCGCCGGCGACATCCAGTCCTATATTGACCATCAGCGGCAATTGCCCGAGTACCTCAACGAGGACGTTCGGCGTTACATCAAGAACGAAACAACGACGCGCACCGGCAACACCAGGAAGAACATCCAGAACTACATTGACAATCAGATGGAGCAGCCTGTGGCCGTGAGCGACCAGGTCAAGCGGTACTTCAACAACGAGGCCAAGCGCCGCCCCGCGGCCACCAGGCAGAACATCCAGAACTACATCGAGCACCAGCTTGGCCTGGTCGAACAGCTCAACGTCGAGGTGCGCCGGTGGCTGACGAGCGAGACGCGTGACCGCCCCGCCAAGTTCGTCCAGGACCTGCGCAACTATATGGAACACCAGGACCAGTTGCGCGAGCTCATCAACGAGGATATGCGCCACTTCCCCGAGCGCACCAGAACGCACACGCGCTGACGGATTTTGGGTTCAGCATTGCGGATTTTCGGTTATGATAGTCGAGAGGCCATAAGCCATCCGGAGCCGCAGTTATGCCGACGACGTCGTCACCCGCCAGGAAGCAAACCGACCAGCGCTTCGTCCTGCACGGCGTTGACTGGCGTTTCTATGACACCGTGCTCAAGGCCCTCGGCGACCGCCACATCTTCGTGACCTACGACAGAGGGAGCCTGGAACTCATGTCGCCATCATCCGAGCACGAATGCTACAAGATCGCACTGCGGCGCATCATCGAGACAGTGGCATTCGAGCTTGCCGTCGAGATCCGGAGCTGCGGCTCCACGACGTTCCGCCGGGAGGACCTGGAGCGCGGCCTGGAACCGGACGAGTGCTACTATATCAAGAACGCGGCGCTTCTGAATGGCGTCATGAAGATTGATCTGGAGCGACATCCGCCGCCGGACTTGGCGGTTGAGATTGACGTCACGAGCAGTTCGCTGGACCGGCAAGCCGTCTACGCCGCTTTGGGTGTTGCGGAGCTATGGCGGTACGATGGCCGGAGGTTGCGCGTCTACCACTTGAGACGCGGCCAGTACAAACTCAGCGGGAAGAGTCTGAACCTGCCGTTCCTGCCGCTGCGTGAGGTCGAGCGTTTCCTCGAGGCCGCGCCCGGGAGCCAGGAAATGGCGTGGCTGCGATCGCTCCAGCAGTGGGTGCGCGCACACCTCAAGCGCCCATGATCCTCCCCCGAGCGCCCTGCGCGGCAGCAGGCCCTACCCGCCCAGCGTCCGTTGCACCAAGGCCACGTTCTCTTCCACCATGCCGTCCTTGTCGCCGCGGTGCATGCCCACGTTGACGACGTCGGCGGGCTTGATGTTGTCAAAGGCGAACTCGAAGGCCATCGCGGGGTCAATGCGGCCGGCGCCCATGATCTTGTAGCCAATGCACGGCTTCGGGAGGCGGCGGATACACTCCACGGCACGGTAGGCATCGCCGAGTCTGAACTTGTGCCCCTGCTTCGCGTGCACGCTGCCGCAGTTGAAAAAGCACACGACGTGGAAGTCAACCAGTTTCAGACTGTCAACCCAGTCGTGCGCCGCGGGCACGTGAGCCGCCACGCCCACGGGGACCTTGTGCGAGCGCGCGCGTTCAACCCAACTGCGCAGCGTCTTCTCGTCCTTGCGCAGGAACAGGTCGTCCGTCAGCCCGCCGTGGAAGTACATCGCCTTGGCGCCGATGGCCACGGCCTCGTCCACGGCGTCAAGCATACTGGCGTGGTTGCGGCTGGCCATCTGCGAGATCCACTGCAGCGGCCCGCCCCCGCCCCCCGCGAGGTACTCACGCACGGCCTGGATGACGTGCGGCGTCTCGTTGTTGGTGATCATCGTGTTGATGCCGGCCGCGTGCGCGCGCTGCCACGTCTCTTTGATGCGTTCGCCCGTGTTGTACGCGATCATGGTCTTGTCGCGCTCCGGGGTCTGGTGGCTGAACCCGCCGAACGGGTTGGCCCCGAGAATCAGGCGCGTGACCTTCAGACCGCAGAAATCCACTGTCGGGAGCATGCTGCCTCCTTCCCCTAAGCTATGGAACACGCCCTGCATCCGAGCCGCGCGCGTCAGCAAGCGGTTATCACCCGGCGGGGCGCCTTCGCCCCGCCGATCCTCACGGTCGCGGCTCGGCATCCGGCATCCTGTATCCTGTATCCCGTATCCTACATCTGTTGTCGTTCTCTGTGTCCTCTGCGTCTCTGCGGTGAATTCACGTTCGTCCTCTCACGAAATCCACAATCCCCTTTGCCGCGCGCGCGCTGGCGCCCGGGCCGCCGAGCTTCTTCGGCAATTCCGCCAGCGCCGCCTTCTGCTGCTCGCGGTACTTCTCGTCCGTGAGGCCGCGCTCGATCTCCTGAGCGATTCGCGCGGGGTTTACGTCGCCCTGCAGCAACTCCGGCACAGCGTAGCGCCCGAGGACGATGTTCACCAGCGAGAAGACGGGGATGTTGACCAGCAGGTGCGCGATGGCGTAGCTGATGAAGGAGCTCTTGTAGACCACGCACATCGGATTGCCGGCCAGTCCCGCCTCGAGCGTGCTCGTGCCCGATTTGACGACGGAGAAGTCGGCAGCGGCGGGGAGGTAACGCGCGTGAGAGAGGAACCTTCTGAGCCATCTATCAATGGCCCGCTTCGCTTCCTCTATGCGCCGTTCCCTGAGGAGGTTGGTCTGTCCCTCTGGCGTGAGAATCATGCTGACGCCATTGGTGCCAGGGCCGCCCGCAAGGTCTGAGACAAGCGCCCGTAGTTCGCCCAGTCGCGTGCTGGAGTACACAAGGCCTTCCATCATGGGACCGTAATGCGCCAGATACTCGCTCGCCCTCGATCCCGGCAGCAGCGCCACAGTCTTCGGTCCCGGCGGCAGCTTCAATCCGCAATCCCCAAACCCCAATCCCCAAACGACAATTAGGGGGTGTCCGACGAACTCCGTCTTCAGCCCGAACTTCTCAAAGAACGGCGGCTCGAAGTCGAAGACGCAGAACGCGCGGTCCACGAACTGCGCCATGGACTTGGCGCGCATCGGCTTCCACGCCCACACCTGCGGGACGATGTAATAGAGGACCGGAATGCCGAGCTTCTTCACCTCTTTGGCGAAGCGCAGGTTGAAGCCGGGATAGTCCACGCAGATCAGCGCGTCGGGCTTCTCCTGCTTCACGCGGTCGAGCAGCTCGTAGAAGACGCGCTTGAAGAAGCCGTATTTCCTGGCGACTTCCCAGAAGCCGACGACCTGCATGCCTTCGAGGTCCTTCGCGACTTCCAGCCCCGCCGCCGCCATCTTCGGCCCGCCCATGCCCACGAAGCGCGTGTCGGCGTTGAGCTTCTTCAGCTCAGTGATGAGCTTCGCGGCGTGGCTGTCGCCGGAGGCTTCGCCGGCGAGCATGAGGAACGTCGTCGCCATGCGCGCATCTTACCACGAAGATACGAAGAGACGAGGGCGCGAAACGACCGGATTCAGGGCATAGGGTTCGGGGTTCCGCGCGTCGAAATCCGGGGGCGATCACACGGCTGTACGCTGCTCTGTCGTGCCGTCGGCGCCCCCGTTGTTTGTACCGCCGGCGTCCCGCCGGCTGTAGAGCGGGCATCCTGCCCGCTCAGCCGTCAGACTTCGCCACCGGCTCCGGTGCAGGCGCCGGCGCGGCGGCCTGCGAAGCCGGTTCGGGCTTGCGCGTGCGGCGGTCGTAGACGGCCAGGCCGGCGAAGAGGAAGATGAGGATCGTGGGCATCACCGCGACCCAACGGAAGGTGGTCTGCGCCGCGTCCCGACGAGCAGCCTCAACAATGAGCTGCTGATCCTTTGGCAGGGCCTTCACGCGCTCCGCGTCCACGCGGTTCTGCTCTTTGTCCACGACCGCGATGGCTATGGCCGGCGGGAGCGCGCGCTGGGTGTAGTGGTCATGCAGCGCGCCCATTCCGGGAATAGTGACGTACGAGATGAACAGACCGCCTGCGGCGCCGATGATCCCCAGCAGGAACGCACCGCCCTTGGGGAACCACTCGGCGGTCAGGCCGAGCATCGTGGGCCAGTAGTACGTGACGCCGATGCCGAAGACCGTCGCCGCCATGAACATCGCGAAGACGCCGGACGAGTAGCTCATGGCCAGCAGTCCCGCGGTGGACACGACCGACGAAACGACGAGCAGGCCGAGCGGGGACAGCGCTCTTGCCACAGGCCCCGCAAAGTGGCGCAACACGAACATCAGCCCCGACGTGTAGACCAGGAAGAGGATGCCGCGAATGCCGACGATGTCCTTGATGAACACGCCCACCCACCGGCCGGGCGCGAGTTCCGTCGAGGCCGTCAGGAACATGCAGAGGACGAGCAGCAGGAACAGCGGGCGTAACGCTTCGCGGAGCATCGTCTCCGCGGGCACGCCGGCCTGGGCACGCTCCGTCTTCGGGAAGTGCTGGCGGAAAATGAGGAGCGCGTAGATCAGGACCGGGACGTAGACAAAGGCCAGCTTGATCTGCCAACTGGCCGCCTTGGTGGCCTCCGAGGCGCCCGCGGCGTCGAGCGCCTTGGTGAAACC
>JAPLOD010000323.1 GCA_026692735.1 Planctomycetota bacterium
AAAGGAGCGGACTGACGATTGACGATTGACGATTGACGAATGCGGAACGGCCACCGGCAACGCCATACCGAATCCGCAATCCGCAATCCGCAATCGCAAATCCCTCTACTTGCCCTCCGGCACTATTTCCGCCACGTCCGCCTTGTTGACAACGGTAAGCTTGCCGGCCGTGTCCTTGATGGCCAGTTCCTCTCCCATCTCCATGACGGTCGCGGCGACAATACGACGGCCATCCTTCATGACGTAGGTCTTCGTCGCGATCTTCCTGGGCTGCGGCGCGTCTTTCGTCGCTGCCTGATCCGCGGGAGCGGCGGGCGCGCCCACGGCCTTCTTGGGCTGGGGCGCGTCTTTCGCGGGAGGCTGGTCCGCCGCCGCGGCCGGCGGCTCGGCAGCGGGCGCTTCCTGCTGGGCGATCTCGACGACGTCCTCCTTGAGGACGGACTGCATCTTGCCTTCCGGGGTCTTGATGAGGTACGTGTCGTCTGCCAGTATGGCTGACAGGGCGCGGATGCGGCGGCCGTCCTTCAACACGTACACTTTCTCCATCTTCTTCGCCGGGGTGGGCGGAGTGCTGGCCGCTTTCGTGCCTTCCTTCGCAGGAACGGGCGGCGTTTTCGGCGCGTCGGGCTGTTTGGCGGTCTTGTCCGGAGGCGGTGTCTTCGGCGCGTCGGGCTCTTTGGTGGCATTGTCTGCAGGCGGCGGGGCGGGGGGCTGCGTGTCCTTTGGCGGCGGATTGCCGGCGGCCGTGGCGGCGACGGGCCTGGCCTCGCCACCGTATTCGACCAGCTCAACCGTCTCCCGTTGTTTGGCACGTTCCTCTTTCGGGAGATTGCCGTCGGTGTGGAAATCGTGCTCCGCTTTGACCAGGGCCAGCGGCACCTTCCTGCACATCCACGCTTTCAGGTAGTTGACGTCGCCGCCGCCCCAGGGCACGACCGTGTACTCCGTCCAGTGTGTCATGTACGGCTTGTCGCCCGCTCTGAGCAGCTCGTCGCCCTCGCCAAGCTTAACGACCCGCAGGTTACCCTTGGGCAACACATCCATGGACTGGGTGAACGTAGGGTCGAAAAACTTGGTGAACACAACGTTCGCCTCGCCGCCCGGCTCAAGTGCGACCAGCGCGTTCGTGTCGTGTCTGGAGATGATGGTGCGCTTCTGCGTGCCACCTTTGGACGACTTGTAGACTGCCCAGTCGCCGCGCTGGACGTTGAAAAGCGGGTGATCGGCCGGCGTGGCCGGTTTCTCCACGGGCTTCTTTGCCAGTTCGGCGATCTCCTTCTTGACCGCCTGCTCGCGCGTGGTCAACTGCTCCGGCGGCGGCGCATCCCTCTTCCCTTCTGCCGCGCGCAGCACGGTGTTGAACCCGTCAATCGTCCGGTCCGTCCGGCCCTTCTTCTTCGTCCCCGGTTCCGTCGCGTCGTCGTCCGCCGTTCCGGCCAGCGCCTTGGCGGCATCGAGCGGCGATGTGGCCTGCTTTGGCTTGGCCGCGGGAGGCCTGTTCACGACTGGCGCCGTGGCGGCCGTTGTTGGCGGCGGAGTTGGTTGCGGCTGATCGCCCAGCACGACGAAATAACCCACGACCATTAGCAGAAGCCCTGCCGCAGCCGCGCCGATCATGATGAGGCGCTTCCTGCGGGCTTTCGCGGCCGCTGCGTCAGGCAGCTTTGGCGCCGGTCCGCCCACTCTTTCGTTGGCGCCGGTTTCGCCCTGAACACGGGGCATCGTGGGCACAAGGTCGGGCGCATGGTCCGCCCCGGAGGGGGGAGCCACGACCGGCTGTCGTGCGGCTTCGAGCTTGGTCTCAGGTTGCTTATCAGCCATGGGCGCGTCCTCTCCAAAGCTTGTGGTCTCCGTATATAGCTCCGGAGGATTGCGAAGACAAGCGATGATGGGCGGGCCTCGCAGGCCGACCGTGTATCCCCGGTTGTTGCAGCCTGCTGGACCAGGGCCGGGACTGCCGGGATTGTGCGCGCACGAATGTTGAACCGCCGCCCATCCGCGGTATGGTAAACGGCGGTGAGCGACGGGTCGAAGGCGTCCGCGGGAAGCGCGCGTCCTGCGATGGGAGGTGCGGCTATGACGTGGCATAGGTTTCCCCATCGGCTCCTGGCGGCGAGCGCATGTGTGTTCGGCGTGGTATGCCTGCTTCGCGCCGGCGAGGCGCCGCCTCCCGAGAAGTGGGAAGACGCTCTGCGCAAGCAGCTTGAGCGCAAGGTCAGTTTCAAATTCGTTGACACGCCATTGTGTGACGCCATCGCCTTCTTCACTAGTTTCACGAAGCAGAACATCATTGTTGGGCCGGACGCCCTGAAGGATGCCCCGGCGGTGACTCTGGAGGTGAAGGACCTGTCCATGAGTGAGGCACTGAAACAGGTCCTGGACAAGGCTGGGCTGGAGTTTCAGCAGGGCGACATGGCCCTGTATATTGTGAAGAAAGGCACGCCCCAACGAGAACTGCTCAAGCCCATAACGCCGGTCACCGAATGGGAGAAAGCCCTTCACAAGGCGTTGCAGCGCAAGGTAACATTCGAGTTCGTGGACACGCCGCTCGACGAAGCGTTCTCATTCCTCAGAAGCCTCGTCAATGTACCGATGATGCTCGACCCGAAGCTCCTCGCCGATGACCTGCCAACCGTGAACCTGCGTGTGACGGATATGACGCTCGAAACCGCCTTGATGTGGATCCTGCGCATGAACGAGCTCCACTACCAACTCCGCGACGAGGCGCTCTTCATCTACCGGCGCGGCGCGTACGCGAGCGGCCCCATAGTGCCGCTAACGCCCGCGCAGCTTGAGGCGCTGAACAAGGTCCTGCCCGACTTGGCGGCCCAGGACTTCGAGGCGCGGCAGCGCGCGACCAAAGTGATCGAGGGTCTGGGTCCCGCCGCGGCCGGGCCGCTTCAGGCGGCAGTCGCGAAGGCCACCGACCCGGAAGCGCGGATGCGGATCAAGAAGCTATTGGACGCTGTTCCGGTGACGGACCTGTTTGCCGAGCCGGCCGAGGTGACGAAAGCGCTGGACGCGCTGGAACGCCCGGTCTCGTTCGAGTTCGTGGACACGCGGCTCGACGAAGACGCCAAGTTCCTGAGCGGCCTCAGCGACACGAAAGTGACTGTAGCGGCGGACGCGGCGGCGACGCTGGTCAACCTGCGCGTCGCGGCCATGCGGCTCGGCAATGCGATCCGCTGGACCGCCAGGCTGGGCGGCGCCAGGATTGTCCTGAAGGGCGGCGTCCTGCAGTTCGTCAAGCGGCCTTGAGCGCGCGCGGCTTGCTTCGCGGCATGAGCCGCTTTTCACCACGGAGCGCCGGCGCGGCGGCGGCGGCGCCGATGTCAAGGCCGGGCACGTCCTGTGCCGGCATCGTTCTTTTTGATATTGGCAATTGCAAAGCAGGTATGCCCCTCGCTAAGATTCAGCGCCAGTGCCTGTCGAGGAGGGGCGACAGGCGCGCGCAGCGGCAATCCCCCTATTCCCAGGAGGCACGAATCATGGCGTTCGTATTGCCCGCTCTGCCGTATCCGCATGATGCTCTGGAGCCGCATATTGACACGATGACTCTGGAGATCCATCACGGCAAGCACCACAACACGTACGTGACGAATCTCAACAAGGCGTTGGAACCGTATCCCGAACTGCAGAAGCTCACGCTCGAGCAAGTGCTGGCCGACAAGTGTGCCAAGGTGCCGGAAGCCGCGCGGCAGGCAGTCATTGGGAATGGCGGCGGCACATGGAACCACAACCTGTACTGGGTCGTCATGGGGCCGAAGTGCGGCGGCGAACCGTCGGGCAAGCTGGCCGAGGCGGTCAAGAGCACCTTCGGCGGCTTCGCGGGACTCAAGGAGAAGATGATTGACGCGGGGCTCAAGCGCCTGGGCAGCGGCTGGTCCTGGCTGGCGAAAACGAAGGACGGCAAGCTTGAGGTGTACTCAACCCTAAACCATGACTCGCCCATCATGGAAGGGAAGACGCCCATCTTCGTGATTGATGTCTGGGAGCACGCGTACTACCTGAAGTATCAGAACCGGCGCGGGGATTACCTGAACGCCATCTGGAACGTCGTGAACTGGAAAGAAGTCGAGAAACGGTTTGCGCAGTAAGCGTTCGCCACAGAGGACACAGCGCGGTTTGGAACCGCAGATGAACGCAGATGAACGCAGATAGGAAAAGCAGTAGGACGGAGAACTTCGCGCCACGCGAAGACTCTAACGGATAGTAGTACAGAGGACTCGGAGAAGGGAAGGGACCGGAGATGAATGACAAAGTCAGATGTGCGGTCATCGGGGCGGGACAGATAGGCCTGGCTCACATAGAGGGCTTCAAGAAGCATCCGCAGGCAGAGGTCGTCGCCGTGGCGGATATCAACGCGAAGCGGCTGAGCGAGGCTGCCGGGAAGCACAAGGTGCCGAAGGCGGTCGCGGATTACCGCGAGCTGCTCAAGGACAAGAGCATTGACGTGGTGTCCATCGCGTTGCCGAACTATCTGCACGAAGAGGTAGCGGTCGCGGCGCTGAAGGCCGGCAAGCATGTGATGCTCGACAAGCCGATGGCCACCAACGCCCGCGAGGCGCAGCGGATCATTGATGCCTGGAAGGAGAAGAAGGTCGTTCTCATGGTGGGCCAGAACTTCCGCTTCAACCGCGATACGCAGATGGTGCGCGAGTATGTGAAGAGCGGGGAACTGGGAGAGGTCTACCATGCGCGGGCGCACTGGCTGCGGCGCAGCGGCATTCCGCGCATCGGCTCATGGTTCACGCAGATGAAATATGCCGGCGGCGGATGCTGCTACGACATCGGCGTCCATCTGTTGGACTGCACGCTGCACTGCATGGGCTGCTTCGACGCGGAGAGCGTCAGCGGGCAGGTCTACGCCAAGTTCGGTCCGCGCGGCCTCGGGGACGGCTCGTGGGGCATGAGCGAGATTGACCCGAAGAAGCCGTTCGATGTCGAAGACCTCGCGGTCGCCATGATCAAGCTGAAGGGCGGCAGGACCGTGATCCTGGAGATCAGTTGGGCCATCCAGGCCGATAGCGGCAAGGACTACGGCATTGACCTCTACGGCACGGAAGCCGGCGCCAACCTGTTCCCGGCGCGCATCCTGAGGGTGCGCGGGAGCAACTACGAGACGATTACGCCGGACTACAAGCGGCTGCCGGTGCCCGAGGACCGCATGGTCCATTTCATTGACTGCGTCGTGAAAGGAACTCCTCCGCTGGTGAAACCGGAAGAGTCTCTGAAGGTCCAGAAGATACTCGACGGGATCTACGAATCGTCCAAGACGGGCAAGGAAGTGCGGATCAAGTGATTGCGGATTGCGGATTGCAGATTGTGGATTGCCTAATCCGAAATCCGCAATCCGAAATCCGAAATTGAGGAGGGGAATCATGCCAGCCAACCTGATTGCGTGCCGGCCGGGGAGCTACGGCAAGTACAGCGCGGAAGCGTTCATGCACCTGCCGAAGATTGGCATCAAGCACGTCGAGATTGACGTGCCGCCCGAGGACCAGTGGGCCAAGCGCCAGGCGGAGCTCAAGAAGCACAAGCTCAAGGTGTCAAGCGTCGCCGGCGGGGTGAACCTCTCCAAGCCGGACGAGGTGGCGGCGTTCTCACGGCTGGCGCGCGCGGCCAAAGCCTCCGGCGCGAAGGTTATCTTCCTGAGCGTCCAGACGGGCGGTGTGCCTGTGGAGCAGTGCTACCGGACGTTGCGCGAACTGGGCGACACGGCCAGAGCATATGGGGCGACCATCGGCATGGAGACGCACCCGGACATGGTGACGAACGGGGACGTTGCGGCGGCCACCATGAAGGGCGTCAACCACCCCAACGTGAAACTGAACTACGACAGCGCCAACATCTACTACTACAACCAGGGCACCTGCGGCGTAACCGAGTTCAAGAAGTTCCTGCCGTGGCTGATCTCCGTCCACCTGAAGGAGACGAATGGGAAGCCGAAGACGTGGTATTTTCCCGGCCTGCATGAGGGCGAAGGGATCGTCAACTTCCCCGAGATCTTCAGGCTCTGCAAGGAAGCGAAGTTCTACGGGCCCTTCACGCTGGAGATCGAAGGCTGCGAAGGCGAGAATCTAAGCCAGGAGCAGGCGTGCGCGCGCGTGGCGAACTCCGTGGCGTACCTGAAATCAATCAAGGCGATGGCGTGAACTTTCGTCCCCCGCTCCCCGTCTTGTCACGAGGGAGAATCGGGGACCGCGGCGCTCCGTTCGGCGACCGATCCTGATCGCCGGTTCCAGGAAATGGGCGAACTATGATCTCTGCGAAGCTGCCCCACGTGTTGTACGGCGGGGACTACAACCCGGAGCAGTGGCCGGAAGAGGTGTGGCGCGAAGACGTGCTGCTGATGCGCGACGCCGGCGTCAACCTCGTCACGCTCGCCGTGTTCAGTTGGGCTGAGATCGAGCGCCGGCCCGGCGAGTACGACTTCGGCTGGCTCGACCGCATCATGAACCTGCTCGCCGAGAACGAGATCTACGTGGACCTGGCCACGGCAACGGCCTCGCCTCCGCCCTGGATGGCGAAACTGTACCCGGAGAGCCTGCCGCAGGACGCCGAGGGACGGCGGTATCGCCCCGGCTCCCGGCAGCAGTACTGTCCCAACAGCGTCATGTACCGAAAGTACGCGGCGGAACTGACGCGGCGGCTGGC
>JAPLOD010000324.1 GCA_026692735.1 Planctomycetota bacterium
CGCAATCGCCGCTGCCGAATCCATTGAGTGGGCCTCCACTGTCGAGTTGGGCAGAACTTCACCACCCAAGGCATCGGCAGTTTTGTGTGAGGCCTTTTTCTTTTCTCCGCCCTTTCCCCGCCCCAATAGGGCTACCCACTCCTGCAAAAGCGCCGGGGCGAAGAGTTGGCATTGCCGTGGCGCCGCGCTATAATCGCGCGCAGTCGAGTCCAAGCGGAACGCGCTCTTCGGAAACAGACCGGGCACCCTATCCGGCCTGCAGGCCGTGTGGAAACGCCTCTACGGCCGCTCCGATCTCAGCGGCGGCTGGCCGGCGGCGGGCGACCTGGGCAGATATGGCGTCGTCCTAGCCGCGGTGACGGACAACGCCGAAGTGCCGGTCTTGAGCTGGACCATTGAGGTGAAGCCGGAGTGAGACGTTTCACTCTCAATAATGTGAAGCCGCCTTGACATTCCCTCGCGGTCCCCGATAATTCCTCCTTCGTTACGCGTGGCGGCTCGTTACAGGGCCGCCGCTTTTGTTGAAGTAGCACTGAAACGCGAAGAGTGAAGCTGGATGCGTTCACGTGTTCACGTTTCGTGTCCCAGGTAGCATTGAGGAGTCGGGTCATGGCCAATCCCAAACGCAGGCATTCGGTATCGCGAAAGCACATGCGCCGCGCGCACGACTTTCTCGCCTCGCCGCACGTAGGTCTGTGCCCCAAATGCGGCCAGCAGGTTCGTTCCCATCAGGTCTGCGGCTACTGCGGCTACTACCGCGGCGTTGAGGTTATCAAGATCGAGGCTGAGGCAGAGCCCGAAGGCGAGAAGAAGTAGGACTGAGACGTGAAGCATGAAAGGTGAGGGCTGAAACGCAAAGAGCGGCTGGCGCAGTGAATCTTCCACGTCTCATGCTTCGCGTTTCGCTCTTCACATGGCATTGAGGTCAGTTGCATGTGCAGTGCCGCAATATACGGTACGGGCGCCTACGTGCCGCACAAGACGCTGACCAACGAAGACTTCTCCCGCACCCTTGATACCACCGACGAATGGATCACCACGCGCACCGGCATCAAGGAGCGCCGTATCGCCGCTCCTGACCAGGCTACCAGCGATCTCTGCCTGCATGCCGCCCGCGCGGCCCTCAAAGACGCCGGCATCGCCCCCCGGGACCTCGACCTGATCATCGTCGGGACCATCACGCCGGATTACCCGACGCCGTCCACCGCCTGCATTCTGCAGCAGAAGCTGGGGCTCGGCGACAAGACCATCCCCTGCTTCGACCTCTCCGCCGCCTGCTCCGGCTTCATCTACGCGCTCACGACCGCCTCGGCCTACATCACGGCCGGACTGGCCGCGCGCGTGCTTGTCGTCGGGTCCGAAGCAACGTCGCGCATCGTGGATTACTCCGACCGCCGGACCTGCATTCTCTTCGGCGACGGCGCCGGTGCGGCCGTGCTGGGCCCGCCACGGACCGACGGCCCGAGCCACAAGGTGTTGTCCACACGCCTCTACGCTGATGGCAACCACGCCGGCCTGATAAGCATTCCCGCGGGGGGCTCCGCGCGGCCCGCGAGTCGCGAGACGTGCGATAGCAAGTTGCATTACATCCGCCTTAACGGCCGCGAGGTGTTCCGCTTCGGCGTCATCAAGGTCGTGGAGATGATCAAGGACGCCATGGCGCGGCACAACCTCATGCCCGCGGACGTGGGGGCGATCATCCCGCACCAGGCCAACATGCGGATCATTGAGGCGGCGGTCGAGCGCCTGGCGCTGCCCTGGGACCTGTTCATCATCAACCTGCAGCGTTATGGCAACACGTCCTCCGCGTCGGTGCCGCTGGCCTTGGACGAAGCCAGCCGCGCCGGACGCCTGGTGAAAGGCAAGCCGGTCATCATGCTGGCCTTTGGCGGCGGGATGACGTGGGCCTCGGCCGTCGTGGAATGGTAGTTGTCGGTTTGCGGCTTCCGATTTTCCGCTTGGCAAGGCCCCGGCGTTAGCACCGCCGGGTTGTTGCATCGCGGATCGGCCGGCGCGATTCGAGCATGACGCCGCAGCGCGCAGAGGAGCAGGGATGGCGGATACATGGGTCCTGGTCTTCCCTGGCCAGGGAGCGCAAACGGTCGGCATGGGCCAGGACATTGCCGATGCCCTGCCCGAAGTCCGCGCGCTCTTCGCGCGCGCCGACGATGTGCTCGGCTGCCCTCTCACCAAGACCATCTTCGAAGGCCCCGACGCCGCGCTCGTGGACACGGCCATCCAGCAGCCCGCGCTGGTGCTGGTCGGCCTGGCCGTTAAGAAGGCGCTCGAGCTCAAGCTTGGACGGCCGCTGGGCTGCAGCGCCGCCGCGGGCCTCTCCCTCGGCGAATACGCCGCCCTGGCCGCTGTGGACGCCCTCTCGGCCGATGAGGCGCTGCGCTTGGTGCGCAGACGCGGCGAGCTCATGCAGCAGGCGTCCGCGCGCGTACCCAGCGGCATGGCCGCGGTGTTCCATCTCGACGCGGAGAGGATCCGCGCCGCGTGTGAACAGGCCGCCAAGGAAACGGGCGGCGTCGTGTCGGCGTCGAACTTCAACGGCGGCGGCCAGATCGTCATCGGCGGCACGCTTGACGCTCTCGCGCGCGCCGGTGAACTGTGCAAAGCGGCGGGGGCCAAGCGCGTGATGAAGCTCCTTGTCTCGGGCGCATTCCACACCGCCTTGATGCAGCCGGCCGCGGACGCGTTCGGGCCCGTCGTGGACGCCGCCAACATCCAGCGCGCGACTCAGCCCGTCTACGCCAACTGCACGGCGGCGCGCGTGCAGGATGCCCCGGAAATCCGTGATGCCCTGAAGCGGCAGCTCACCCATCCCGTCCTCTGGGAACAGACGGTGAAGAACCTGGTCTCGACCGGGCGCAGGCAGTTCCTCGAACTGGG
>JAPLOD010000325.1 GCA_026692735.1 Planctomycetota bacterium
GTGGGCCGACTGGGTTTTTGAAACGTCCCCCCATCACGATGCCTTCTCAAAATTGCCCCGTGCTCTTCGCGCTGCCCTGCTGTATGCTCTGGCCCCGGCAGCTTGAACTCGCCTCAGAAAGGGCAGAAGTCGAGCTTAGAGAACTGGAGACTATTGAGTTCTGCCACAGGAACCACTTGGGCCTTTGTTCCAGGAGACACCCGTGAAATGCGGTCCCGCTGCCAACAAGTTCGGCGAGTTCATCGTCAAGAACCTTTACGACGAATCGGTGGACTTTTTTGATCTTCTTGCCCGCGGTCATTGGAAGGCACCGGCGATTCAGCAGCTACAAAAGGACCTCGCGGCCCTCTCGCCTGAACAGCGCGCGGTTGTGCGCAGATGCGTGCTTCGATCTTTAGGGGCCGGCCTTCACCGGTTTCTGTTTGCGCTCGGAGAGGCCCACGATTTCAAGCACGGGATTGCCGTCATCGTTGACGGCGTTGACGTCGTTGAGCAAAGCGATGGTCTTCATGGTGAGAGCTTCGGTCCGGATGGTTGGATGGCGAAGTACAGCAAGTACCCAGAAGGCTATCCGGAGTACAACATCTAGCAGCGGTCGCGAGTGGGGCTGGGACCGAACCAGTTACTCCGCCTGACCGCCCGCGTCTTCTCGCCTACAGACTCCATCCCTGGCGATAGTCGCGGTGCAGGTAGCGGTTGGCTTCTTCGCCGTTGGTGACTTTCAGGTTTGGACCGTCCCAGGTCAACTTCCTGCCTGCGCGCAGGGCAACGTTGCCCAGAAGGCAGACTTCCGTAAGCAGACCCGCGTGGTCCGGGAAATTGGCGCCGGCCGCCTGACCGCCGCGACAGGCGTCCACGAACTCTTTGTGATGGCCGGGCGAGCGCGGAAGCAACTGCTGCGGCCGGCCGTAGCTGCGCTGCCGCGACTCGGGGATGAGGCGATGGCCCATCAGCACGCCTTTCTCGCCCACGTAGGTTACGTCCTCCAGGCCGCGGCCCGGTTCCAGTTCCTTCGGCGTGGGCGGCTTCAAGCCGCCGTCATACCAGTTCAACGTCACCGGAGGCATGTCGCCGCGCGCCGGGAATTCATACCGTGCGATGACGCCAAGCGGGTATATCTCCGGGCTCATCTTTGTGCTGCACGCTTCCACCGACGTTGGATGGCCGAGCTTCAGGGCCTTGAACACGGTGGAGAGTTTGTGGCAGCCGAGGTCGCCGAGCAGCCCCGTGCCGAAATCCCACCAGTTCCGCCACGTCCAGGGATGGTAGGCCGGATGATACGGCCGCTGGGGCGCCGGGCCGAGCCACAAGTCCCAGTCCAATCCCTCGGGCACCGGCGGCGTCTCCGGCGGACGTCCTTCCCACGTCGGTGAAGGCCAGAACCGCGGACCGCTCCAGACATTGACCTCGCGGACCGGACCGATGGCGCCGCCCCAGATGAACTCGCACACCAGCCGCGCTTCCTGCTCCGCCTGCCCCTGATTGCCCAACTGCGTGGCGACCTTGGCCCGCCGCGCCTCCTCAGCCACCTGGCGGGCTTCATGAACCGAATACGTCAGCGGCTTCTCGCAGTAGACATGTTTGCGTTTCTTTAACGCAGCCATCGTGATCACCGCGTGAGCGTGATCCGGCGTGGCGATCACCACCGCGTCCACATCCTCCTTCGCCAGCAGTTCGCGGTAGTCCGTGTACGTTCGGCAGCCCTTGTAGGTCCCGGCCGCCTTCTCCTTGGCGTAATGCTCTTCGACGAGTTGTCGCGCCGGCTCGCGCCCCGCCTTGCGCTGTTCCTTGCCCTGCCCCCAATTCCAGGATAGGAAGCCGTCGGCCTCGCGCTGCACGTCGCAGACCGCGACCACCTGCACCTCGCCGAACTGCAGGAACGCGTTGATGTCCTGCAATCCCTGTCCGCCCATGCCGATGCCGGCCAGCGTGATCTTCGCGCTTGGAGCGACCTCGCCTTCGCCGCCCAGCACGTGCCGCGGAATCACGGTGAAAGCCGCCATCGCCGCCGCATTGCGCACAAACGCGCGGCGCGACACGCCGGGCCTACCGTGCTTGGAAGCGGCGTTCTGTTTCATGAGCATGTCCTCCAATGCTGGCCACCATCGCCGGTCTCACATAGAGAAACCGCAATGCAGCGCCCTTGCCCGATCACCCCTCGTTCACGCCGGCCTCGTGCATAGCTCGGTTGCTTTCAGACAGGAACATGCTGAGCCATCCCTGTTTACACCGGCCCCTGTCCCGCTTCCGCCTGTCTTTGCCTTGGCCGGCGAAGACAACTGGGGTAACATGCGGACAATAACCGGTGAGGTGCAGGAGGGACAACCATGTACGTCGTCGCTGTGACGATCTTCGTCAAACCCGATGCCGTGCAGCCGTTCATCGCCGCGACGCTCGACAATGCGCGGAACACGCGCCGCGAGCCGGGGAATGCGCGCTTCGATGTGCTGCAAGCCGAGGAGGATTCGGCGCGGTTCCTGCTCTACGAGGCGTACCGCTCCAAGGACGATTTCGTGAAGCACCAGCAGACGGCGCATTACCTGCGCTGGAAAGAGACGGTTGCCGCGTGGATGGCCCAGCCGCGCCAAGGCGTGAAGCACAAGAGCCTGTTCTTGGGGGACGGGGAGTAGAGTGTTGATAATAAGGGGGAAGCGCGTTTGCCTCCGTTCGAGTTCACCAGTGTCAGCCGCATCGTCTTCGGGCGCGGGCAGTTCAAGCGCATCGGCGAACTGGCGGCGGAATTCGGCCGCAAAGCGTTGATCGTCACGAACGCGGACCGGACCGGAAAACTCGGGCTGCTGACGCGCCTGAACGAGCTGTTGACGGCGCACGGCCTGACGCAGGCGCTCTTCAGAGTGGACGGCGAACCTCGGGCCGAGGATGTGGATCGCGGCGTCGAGGCGGCGCGACAGGCTCAGTGCGAGCTGCTCATCGCCGTGGGCGGCGGGAGCGCGATTGACGCCGGCAAGGCCATCGCGGGGTTGCTGGCCAACGGTGGCGTGGCGCTCGATTACATGGAGGTCGTCGGCAAGGGGCAGAAGATCACACGGCCCGCCGTGCCGTGGCTGGCAGTTCCCACCACGGCCGGTACGGGCGCGGAAGCCACCCGCAATGCCGTGATCGGCTGTCCGGAGAAACACTTCAAGGCGAGCATCCGCAGCCACCACCTGCTGCCGCGCGTGGCGCTTGTGGACGCCGAGCTTGGCCTGCACGTGCGTCCCGAGATAACCGCGCGCAGCGGCATGGACGCCCTGACGCAGCTTATCGAGGCGTACACATCCACGGGCGCCGAGCCGCTCACCGACGCGCTGGCCCTCGAAGGCGTCAGCAGAGCGGCACGCTCGCTGCGACGAGCCTACCATCGCGGCGACGACCTTGACGCTCGCGAGGACATGGCGCTTGCGGCGCTGTTGAGCGGCATATGCCTATCGGCTGCGGGACTGGGGGCGGTCCACGGTTTCGCGGCTCCGCTGGGCGCCCAGTTCCCCGCGCCGCATGGCGCCGTCTGCGCCGCGCTGCTGCCCCATGTGCTGGCGGCCAACATCGCGGCGCTGCGGGCGGGTGCGCCGGAGAGCCCCGTTCTGGCGCGGTATGCGGCGGTGGGCCGGACGCTGGCGGGCGATGCTTCGCTGTCGCAGGCGCAGGCGTTGGATGCCTGTGGCCGCATCACAAGGGACTTGGTTGCTGAGCTGAGCATCCCGCGCCTGGGCCAGTATGGCATAACCGAGAGCGACATTGCGGGGCTGGTGGCGCTGGCGCGGCAATCGAGCAGCATGCGCTACAACCCGGCCGCGTTGTCCGCGGATGTGCTTGCCGAGGTCCTGCGGCGGGCGCTGTGATCGTGTTGCAGGGCCCATTCCGCCCGCCGCCGAATATCGTAGTCCGTATCGGTCCGGCACTGCTCCAACGCCGCCCTGCATTCCCCGGCTCTCGTGTTGCCTGCCACGGTTATCGCGGCCAGGCGCAGACCTTTGAGACCAGCGCGGCGCAAGGCGCTGGCGGCGAAGGCGCGGTTGAACGCCGCCGGCGTCATGGCGATGCACGCCGCCAGGGTCATCGCGTGCCAGGGCCGCGGCGCGGCAAGCTCCGGGTCGGGAACCGGGAGGCGCCGCGGCGCGTTGAACGGGCAGGCGAGTTGGCAGATGTCGCATCCAACGGCGCATCCGCCTTGGGCGGCCCAGAGCTGCTCGGGGGCGTCGCCGCGGCGCTCGATATTCCATGTGGCCAGGCAGCGGTTCGCGTCGAGAATGCCGGGCGCCACAAGAGCATGGGTTGGGCACGCATCCAGACAACGCCGGCACGTGCCGCAGCGATTGCCCGCCGGCGTGTCGGGGGCGAGTGCGGCATCCAGCAGGATCTCGGCGAGCAGGCAAAACGAGCCGAAGCGCGGGTGAATAAGGCAGGTGTTCTTGCCGGTCCACCCCAGGCCGGCGGCTTCGCCCCAAGCCCGTTCCAGGACGGGGCCGGTGTCCGCCAGCCAGTGCGCGCGGCCGGCGATGCCTTGGTCCACGAGCGCGCGGGCGAGCTTCTTCAGGCGGCGCTGGAAGACCAGATGGTAGTCGCGCCCGCGTGCGTACCGGGCCACGTGCGCGATGAGGTCATGGCCGGGCTGGCCGCGCGGCGCGGCGTCGTAGAACGCTCCGAGCGCCAGGACCGAACGCGCCCAGGGGAAACGGCCCTGCAGACGCATGCGCGTCTCCCGCGTTCTGCGCATGTACTCGAGCGGACCGTTGAAGCCGCGGCTGAGCCATTCGGAGTAGCTGGCGGCGCGCGGGGCGATGCCGTCGGGCGGCAGCAGTGCCACACCGTTGAGAGTGAAACCGTGTTGTGCCGCGAGGTGTTTGGCGAGCCGGCTCTGCGCGCTTTCCGTCACGAGCGTTCTTCTTCTACAGTCTCGTAGGTCCGCAAGACGGCGAGAAGCTGCGTGGTGGTGAGCATCTCGAGGTCCACCATCACCATGCCGATAAGCACGTGCTGGCCCTTGTTGCGGAGCATCTTCTGGACGGCAAGAGCCTTCTCCACCTGCTCGACACTCACCAGGCCCAGGCGCACCGCCCGCATGCCGAAGGGTTCGAGCCGTACGTGTGGGGTGCGGGCAATGGCCATCAGAGCGCGCCTCCGGAGACCTCGGCAGAGCGAGGTGATGACGGCACATCGTAAGGCGGGCGCAAGTGGGAGTCAAGCAGGCGCTTAGCAGTGCGCCGATCCAGTGATTGGAACGCTCACTTGTAAAGCCAACTCTCGACATATTGCGTCAGTGGACCGCCACATTTTCGCGCGTTCACGGCGACAGCCAGATGTCGTCATCACACAAGTCATTGGTTTAGCATGTGTTAGCGGTTGCGGCGATATTATATGCGGATTGGTTTCCTGTTTGCTTACAAAGGACACGGGTATAACAACGGAAGCGGGAGGAGTGTCATGAGGAGCAACCGTGCGTTTACACTCATTGAGCTTATGATCGTGATCTCCATCATCTCGGTCATAATAATCATCGCCATTCCCAGCATGATCCGCGCCCGCATCGCAGCCAATGAGACCTCTGCGCTGGCAGCGTGCAAAGCCCTTGCCACGGCCGAGAACATCTACAAGCGCAGTGACTACGACCATGATGGCGTGCTGGAGTACGCCCAGTTCATGAGCGGCGACAATAGCCTGCTGGAGTCGAAGGCCGGCGCCAACGATCTGGGCATGATTGACCGCAGCCTGGCCATGTCGGAAGGCGAGCCGGGCGTGGCCACAGGGAAGAACGGATATACGTTCACGATCCTGACCAGTCAGAGCGCCGCTGCAGGCACAGCTCGCGGTTACCTTACCTGCAATATTGGCGGCACGCTTTCGTCAATGGTTCTGGGGTTCGGGATAAGCGCCGTCCCCGCGGGGTATGATCTGACGGGCCGGAGTTCGTTCATCATCAGCGAAACGGGAACGATCTATCTGAGGGACCGCGGCACGACGGGTGTTCAGGAAACTCAATATGACCCTGATATTGCGAAGCACTGGGCTCCCGCCGAGTAGCCCAACCGTCGCGCTCTGGCTGTCGCTGTTCCCGCACTTCCGTGCACCTTCGCCGTAAGCAGAAATCCGAAGGAAACGAAAAACAGCAGACCAACAAGCCGGAAACGGAACGCGGGCTCGGTGCGTGCGGCAGCCGCCCCGCGTTGTCCGGAATCGCGAGGAGACGGCGCACTGGCTGCGGCCAGTGGCACAAACGGCACGGCGCAAGGTGTTATTGTTGATCGTTTGGCGGGACAGTGGCAGCGGCCGGGTTTCGGGTATCGGGTTCCGGGTATCGGGATCACTGCTCGGGATTGGGTGTGCCTGCGGCACCCCGAAAAGCGCTGCAGCGCCTTTCGGGGCCACCCGCGGGCGGCGGGACGCCGCCCGTCCAGCCGGCGAGACGCCGGCGCTACAGTTACGGACAGGCACCCGGTCGGGCCGGGGCGGCTTGACATTCTCTGCGACCGGCCCCAAGCTCAAGCTCTGGCCGGCCTGCGCGCAGGACCTGGCGAGGCGAGGCGGGGCCCATCAGAGGGGATAG
>JAPLOD010000326.1 GCA_026692735.1 Planctomycetota bacterium
GCCTCCGCCCGCACCCAGCTCTCCACCCCGCGTCCCCACTCCGCCGTCAAGCTCAACGGTATTACAGTGTCATACCCATCCTGCCCCACATCTCCTTCCGCGGCTCGCGCGGATTCGGAATTGTCGTTTCGCTGTTTTTCGTTTCCTTCGGATTTCGGATTTTGAGCTTCAGCGTTGGGATTTGGTGCTTGGTCTTTGGGATTTCGCCTTTCGGCTTTATCCTGAATCCACTTCACCAGCCGCTTCAGTCCGCGCCGCCGTTCCTTCACCGTCATGACCGCTTCCACAGTTTCCGTGATCCCGGTAATCCTCCTCCACTTCGCATGTGCGCCGTTGCCGTTCCCTGAACCCTGAACCCGGAACCCTGAACCCTGGCCCCTCTTTCGGTGAAGCCACGCACGCCACGCCTCCGCAAGTGCGCGTTCCCGCGACCATGCCCTGTACCGCCCCGGCCAGTTCAGCCCCGCCTTCTGATGTGATATCTCAAACCCCATACATCCCCCTTTCGTCCCCGCGCCGTCACTCCAATCGGCAATCCGCAATCCCCAATCCGCAATCACTCGTCCCGCTAACCCCCGGCTTCAGCCGGGGGGATGCCGACGCGCAGGCGCCCGTTCACCGTCGTTCACGACGGTTCCCCGCGCGCGATGCCAACCTGTAACCGTGCTCTGTAAGCGAATGACCAATGACAAATGACCAGTGACCAATGACCTTCTATAGATAGCTCATTCTGTTGACTGACAATTCTTGCACACCATACAGGACAACGACTTACAACGCGCAAGTGTTGACTTACGTGTTGATCAACACCTCACTGTTTCTTTTTGACCACCTTTCGGACGGGGTGCGCCGAGCGTGCAGTGCCCCCGCACAGCCGCGTCGCCCCTCGTCGGGGTGCCGCTCCGTAGGACATTTTGCTAAATTGTCTGTTCCCTGCCCGAAGCAACAACCGCAATCTGGCAGAATGGCGGGTGCAACGTGAAGTGCCGCCGCACAGCCGTGTCGCCCACCGTCGGGGTGCCACGCCATCCCCGGCGTGCGCTCGGCTTGCGTTTCGCCAGCCCGCCGCCCAACCATCCCGCAACCCGGTCATCCTGCCGCGGGTGGCCCCGATAGACCGCAGGGCTATCGGGGTCGCGAAGCGACAACCAACCACGGGTAAATGCTGCCAGCGCCCATGTACCTCTCCGTCGCACATACCGCGCGCCATCCTTCATCCTTCATAATCCGCGGGTGGCCCCGAAAGACGCTTCAGCGTTTTTCGGGGTGCCACAGGCACACCCAACCCGCGCGCAGACGCTCCTCAAGTGCGGCGCTTCCTCTCGAGCGGCAATCCAAAATCGAAAATCCAAAATCACTTGAACGCCACGCCCACCTCCGCCGCCACCCCGCGGATGTACGTACCCGCCGCGACGTATTCCTGCTCGTTGGGCAGGTGTTCCAGCATCAGAGGCGTGTCGGGGTCGAGCTTGCTCAGCTCCTGCAGGAAGACCTTGTAGTCCAGGTTGCCCAGCCCCGGCCGGATTTCGTCCATATGGATATGCGGCTTGGGCGACAGCTTCACGTCCTTGGCGTGGCACGAACGGATGTACGCCCCCAGCTTCGCCATCGCGTCCTTGATCATCGCCCCGGTGCTGAAGTACACCTGCGGGCTGATGACGAGGTTCGTCGGGTCGAAATGCGCCGCGCACTGCGGCCGGTCAATGGCCTTGATGAGCTTCAGGTAGTTGTCGGCCGTGTCCGGGTACATGACCTGCATGGTTTCAAGCGTGTAGAACGCCTTCGTCGGCTTCACCGTGTCAATGATCTTGCGCACGGTCTCGACGATCAGGTCGAACGTCTCCTGTGTGAAGTTCTTCGGATCGGGCCCGGCCCAGTCCTTGCCGCGCGAACCCGTGATGTTCACGCAGCAGCGCGCCCCAATGCGGTCGGCCAGCGCGAGGCGCTCCTGGTTGAACGTGAGCGCCTTCTTGGCGGCCGCGGCGTCGGGACTGAGCGGGTTGCTCCACGCCCCGACTTCCGCGATGACGATGCCCGCCTTTGCCGCGGCGTTCATGTATTCCGTCACCGTCTCAATGCTGGCTTTCTCGTCCACCGGGCAGTACGCCGCGCTGTAGCCGGCCTTCTTCAGCGCCGCCGCCCAGCTTTCCGGATTCACGTTCTTCTCGAACACAGGTCCGCCGAGACGCATGGTGAGTTCCTCCTTATTGGGCAAGAGTTAGCCATCACTCTAATCCGCCCGCCGCACTTTGCGATTCTCGATTCGCGGTTTCCCTGCCATCGCCGGTATCTGGCATCCGGTATCTGGCATCCGGTATCCGGTATCTGGCATCCGGTATCTGGCATCCGCTATCCGGTATCCGGCATCTGGTATCCGGTATCTGGCATCCGGTATCTGGAATCCGGTATCTGGAATCCGGTATCCGGTATCTGGCATCCGGTATCTGGTATCCGGCATCCGGCATCTGGTATCCGGTATCTGGCATCCGGTATCTGGCATCCGGTATCTGGCATCCGGTATCTGGCATCCGCTATCCGGTATCCGGTATCTGGCATCCGGTATCTGGTATCTGGCATCCGGTATCTGGTATCTGGCATCCGGTATCTGGCATCCGGTATCTGGTATCTGGCATCCGGTATCTGGCATCCGGTATCTGGCATCCGGTATCTGGCATCCGGTATCTGGTATCCGGTATCCGGCATCCTGTATCCGTTGTCACACCACCGTCGCCATCCAGTTGACCAGGACATGGTTCGCCACGCAGGGCCACAGCGAGCCTGTCCAGCGGCGCATCTGCACGCCCCACCACCCGCCGAGGGGCGCGTAGACGAACTGGAAAACCATGTACGAAGGCGTCAGCCAGCGGACGTTGGGCCAGTGCCACACGGCGAAACACAGAGCGCTGAGCAGCAGCACCGGGTGCGCAGCGCCGCGCCAGTTGCGGGGCGGCTCGCCGTACACCTCGCTCAAGCGCGCGTACACAAAGCCGCTGAAGAAGAACTCCTGCGCCGCCGACTGCACCAGCCACATGCTCCACGTCGCGCCGTGAAACGGCCTGCTGGTGCAGTGCGCATACACCGTGGCCGCCAGCAGCGGCGGCAGCGCGAAGACGACGGCCAGTGGCACGGCGAAGCGCCGCCAGTGCTCAGCCTGTCCCAGGCCCAGGCCCGCCTTGCGCGGCGTGAGTGCGCACAGGGCCAGGCCCTCGATGAGAAACAGCAGGTCGTTTGGGAAGCGCGGCTCGTCGAACGGCTCCGGGAAATACGGCGCCCAGACGATGACGAGATCGGCCAGCAGCGCGCGGTTCAGCGCGGCGAAGGCGAGCAGCGCCGCGGTCACGGCGATGCGCCGCGTGACTGGAGCGGGGGAGGGGTGAACCATGAGTGTCGGCTTGTAGCAGTTCCGCCGCGCATTTGCGATTTTCGATTTGCGATTTGAGTCCCAGACTGCAAGCTAGCCGCCACAGCACACGACGCGGGCGATAGTTGTCCTTTTCGGTCCATCGTCTGCTCTGTGACCTCTGTGGCTGGTGTCTGACAAAGGAGGAGATTCGTGAAACAGATGAAAGTCGGAACGATCGGGTATGGCGGCGCCTTCAACATGGGCCGGCATCATCTCAAGGAAATGCTGCTGAACCCGGGCTTCGTCGCGGCGGCGGTGTGCGACCTCGACGCGGAACGGCTGAAAGTCGCCAAGGAGGATTTCCCGGGAATCCAGACCTACACCGACGTGGACACGATGCTCCGCAGATCGGACGTCGAACTGCTGGTCATCATCCTGCCGCACAACGTCCACGCGCAGGTGGCCGTCAAGTGCCTCAAGGCCGGCAGGCATGTTGTCGTCGAGAAACCTTTCGCGATCACGGTCAAGGAATGCGACGACATGATCGCCGCGGCCAGAGCGACGAAACGGCTGCTCTCCACGTACCACAACCGCCACTGGGACTCGAACATCCTCACCATCGTGGCAAATCTCCACAAGATCGGCCGGCCCTTCCGCTGGGAATCCCACGCGGGGCATTACGGCGAACCGGGCAAGTGGTGGCGCAGCTACAAGGAGATCTCCGGCGGCATCATCTACGACTGGGGCGCCCACTTCACCGAATGGATGCTGCAGGTCATGCGCTACGACATGCGGGAGATCAGCGGCTACCAGGTGGCCGGCGAAGTCTGGAAGAAGTTCACGAACGAGGACGAGGTGGAAGCGGTCGTGCGCTTCAAGGGCCACGCCGTCGCGTCGCACACGGCCAGCAGTATCTGCATGGCCGGCAAGGACATGATCCGCATCACCGGCACCAGGGGCGCCATCGTCGCCACGCACAGCAACGTGGACATCCACACCATGGACAAGGCCGGCAACAAGCTCCGCTCGTCCGTCAAGATGATCCCGGGCCGCAGCCCGGACTACTACAAAAACGTGCACGACCACCTGTTCACAGGCGAGAAGCTCGTCATCACCGCGGAATGGGCCCGCCGCGTGATCCAGGTGCTCGACTACGCCGGCATCTCGGCCCGCAAGGGCACGGTCGTGAAAGCGAAGTACAAGTAGCGGAGGCGGCTTTGCCGCAGAGACGCGGAGAACAGCGGGGAAACCACTGATGAACACAGATGAACGCAGATGATCCCATTCTGAAGAGTATCCGTGTTTATCTGTGTGTATCTGTGGTTCCACTCCGTCTCCGCGCCCTCTGCGTCTCTGCTCCGAAAATACCACATCGTGCACTGGGAGAGTGGTATTTTCATCGTTTCCGGGTGGCGCGCAGCGCCATGACGACTGCGGTGAATCAGTGAAGGAGTTCCCCGTGGCTATCACACGTGAAGAAGTCGCCAAGGTCGCCAAGCTGTCGCGTCTGGCTTTGTCGGAAGAGGAACTCCGGACATACACCACCCAGCTCGGCAAGATTCTGGACCACGTGGGGAAGCTGAAGGCGCTGGATACGTCCCAGGTTGAACCGATGATCACCGCCACGACCAGCGGGAACGTCTTCCGTCCCGACACGGTCCGCCCCGGCCTCGCACGCGAAGACGCCCTCGAGGCCGCCCCCGATCACGACGGCGAATTCTTCCGCGTGCCGCCGGTGATTGAATAGGAAGGGAGGAAACTATGAGACCCGAGGAGTTGCGTGAGTTGCTCGACACCAGGCCCTTCGTGCGCTTTCGCATTCACCTGTCGGACGGACACCACTACGACATTCGCCACCCTGAACTGGCGCTGTTGACGCGCTCAACCCTCCATATCGGCGTGGCGCGGCGAGGCAGCTTGATCGCCGATGAAGTGATCCGCGTGTCATTGCTGCACATCGTCCGCGTGGACAGTGTCGAACGTGCGGCGCAGAAGGCGTCGTGAGATCCCGTTACGCGTGGAGCGAGAACGAGCGCCTCTCATCCGTCACCGCTTCCGGCTCCCGCTTTCCCGCAGTTTCTCCAGCGCGCCCGCCATGTCGCCGGGCATGGGCGCTTCGAACGACGCCGGTGCGCCGGTTGTCGGGTGCGTGAACGACAGGCGCTGAGCGTGGAGCGCCTGCCGGAACAGGCCGTACTCGGGCAGCCCGCGTTCCTGGCCGTACAGGGCGTCGGCGAGGACCGGAAAGCCGCTCTTGGCCAGGTGCACGCGTATCTGGTGCGTGCGGCCCGTTCGCGGCAGAGCGCGCACGTAGAATACCTCTCCCGGAAAACGTTCCAGCACGGTGAACTCAGTGTAGGCTTCCCGACCCTCGTCGGGCGACCGCGCGACGGTCATCTCGGTGCGCCGCGTGCGGTGGCGCACGATGCGCCCCGAGCAGGAGAACTCGTTCCGGAGGGGTTGCCCGTGGCACAGGGCCACGTATTCCTTCCGGACTTGCCGTGCCGCGAACTGCTCCGCCAACGCCCGATGAGCGGCGTCGTTCTTCGCGGCCACGATGACGCCGGAGGTGTCCTTGTCCAGGCGGTGCACGATGCCGGGGCGGAGCTTGCCGTTGATCGTGGACAGGTCCTTGCAGTGGAACAACAGCGCGTTCACCAGAGCGCCGCTGGCATGTCCGCTGCTGGGATGGGTCACCATGCCCGCCGGCTTGGCGACCACGACAATATCGCGGTCCTCAAAGAGGATCTCGAGCGGGATGTCCTCGGGCCGCGCTTCGATCTCCTCGGGTTCGGGCAGTTCAACCGCCACCCGTTCCCCGCCGCGGACCTTGTGGCTCGGCTTGGCGGGCCTGCCATCCACCAGGATGGCGCCGTCCTTGAGCAGGCGCGCCGCGTACGACCGGGAAAGCTGCGGCAGGCTCTGGGCCAGCGCCACGTCCAGCCGCAGGCCGGCGGAGGTCGCGGGCAGGACGCATTCGAGTTCGCAGGGCGGCTCTGGATTAGGACTTTCAGGCTCAGGGTTTCGGGGAGGCGCGCTCATACGATGCCGCAAAGGTTTCCATTGACATCACGCGCCCGCACGCCAGAAACCTGTAACCTGTAACTTGAAACCTGTCTGACTTCCAGGCTCAGTTCTTCTTCGGTTCGTCCTTCTTCGCGTCTTCCTTCTTCGCTTCGTCCTTCTTTGGCTCTTCCTTCTTGGCCTCGTCCTTCTTCGGCTCCGCTTTCTGGTCGGGCTTAGGCGCGGCCTTCCCGGGCGTGGCCGGAGGCGTCGGCGGAGCCGGCGGCTTCACTGGCGGCACCGGCGTTCCCTCCGGCAGAGCCTTGCCGCGCTTCTCCACCAGCGACTTGATGTACTCGGCCTGCTCTCGCCACTTGCTGCGCTCTTCTCTGCTGGCGCTGACCCGCAACACCTCGGACAGCACCTCGCGAGCCTTCTCGCCGTCCTTGGCCGGATCGGACTTCGGTTGCTTGCTAGCCTCGTCCACCGTCGGGTACTTCGAACGGAGCCAGTACACGCGGCCCAGTTGCGCGGCCAGCTTCGTATACAGGAAGTGCGACTGCTTATCGAGTTTCGGCAGGTTGTCTTCGAGCAGGCTGATGGCCGCATCGTAGTTCCCAGCCTGTTCCAGCGCCGTCGCGTAGCCGTCAACCGCCAACGGGCCGAACTCCGGATTGCTGCTGTACGGCTCGGTCGTGGCGACCAGTTTGAAGAGCTCCGTGGCCTTGTCCAGAGCGGCCTTGCGGTCCTCCGGCAGCTTCGCCGCGTTGATGGCCTCGTCGAACTGCAGCCGGCCCAGCTCCATCAGCACACACGCATGTGCCGGGGAGCCTTTCAGCGTCTCGGCCAGAGACTCGTACGCGGCGATGCGGTCTTCCGGGCGTACCTTGCCCTTCAGGGCCAGGTACACCTTGTCCCACTGCTGGCGCAGCCGCTCCACGCGCTGGCGCTCATTATACGTGACGATCGCAACCGTGATCAGGGCCACGACGCCGAGCACCACGAGGGTCACGGCGATCCCTTTGGCCCACTGAGCCCACTGCGCTTTATCCGTGAGCGTAAAACCACCGCGTGAGTCGTCTTTGTGAAATGTGCCGGCAGGCGGGCGCGATACAACGGGTGCAGCCATTGAAGGTATCTTTAACTCCGAAGTCCACCAAACAAAAAAGCAAGCGCGCGAATGCACAGGCAGCCGCGAGCGGCTTGCTTAACACACAACGGTACGAAATTCTGCCATAAAGTCAAATCCGTTGTGGCGCGCCGCGCTGTGTCAGTTCGGTTGCACGGCGCCGCGTGCCTGTAACTCGTAACCTGTAACTTGTAACCTGTAACTTGTAACCTGACACCATCGCCGTCATCCCAGTTCCCGCCGTGAGAAAAGCGCCGCGCCCAGGGCGAGCACCGCCGCTCCGTACAGCAGAGCGTACAGCGTCGAGCCGGCGACGACGTCCCACGGGATAGGCACCGGCTTGTCTATGTATGCCGTGGCAAGGGCGTCGGTCAGGTTGAACTGGTCCAGATCGGGCAGTACGACGCGCAGCACGTGCCCCATCACGGTCAGCCGGTGCTGCGCGTCACGGAACGGCGCCACCAGCGCGCCGGACGCGTGCCCTGCAAGGAAGAACCCCGCCGTGCCGATGGCCGCCTGGACGAGTGTCAGGCGCGTGGCCAGCGTCACGGCGGCAGCGGAGATGACGCACGCGTGCAGGCCGATCATGAGCAGGCCGATAAGCACGCGCCAGTCCCAGCCTACCGCGGGCGGCGAGCGCAGGCCGACGAACGCGAAGAGGACAATGACCGCCACTCCGTACGCGACCCAGAAGGCCATGACCATCGAGACCTTGCGGGTGGTGAATAGCCGCAAGACCATCAGCACCCCGAAGACAAGCATACCGACCGCCAGAGCGCACACTACGCCCAGGCGAAACCACGGGTCCTGCGACAGCTCGTACTTCTCGCCGCGAAGCGTCACCAGGAGTACGGGCGCCGTCAGGAGCACCAGCGCACACGCACTGCTCGCGACCCCGAAGTACTTCCCCGCCAGAAATTCCTCCCGGCGCAACGGCTTCGACAACATGGTCAACGCGGTGCGGCCCTCGATCTCGTCGGTCACCGTGCTGCTCGCGGTCAGGAGCGCCAACAGGGTGGAGAAGGTGAGAACCGTGGATAAGCCCAGATCAACGACCATCTTGGCCTCTTCGCCCAGGTGGAAGAAAGCAAAGCTGGGCGAGAAGGCCGTCAGCATGGCGGCAGTGATGAACATCAGAAAGAACGCCGGCTGCCGCAAGCCCTCGGTGCTGGTGAGCAGCGCGATGGCCCACACGCGCCTGATACTACGCCACATAGCCTCGTTGACCCGTCCGTTGCGTGCAGCGCGGGAATCCCCTTCCCGGCGCCGACCACACTCCAAAGGTACCGCCTGATGTGCAAAGCACAAGCCCACGCCTCCGTCCCTGCCTCCACTACGCGCTCCTGCGGAGTCCAGTTCGCTCCTCCTGCGCCCAGAATGGTTTGCACATGTGCTTTTCGGACCGAAAATCTCTGGCTCTTGCGCGAGCCAACTGTATGCTCTCATCCATCAGTGAACTCACAGTGGCGCGAGCGACGCCTTAGCCGCTCCGCGCTCTCGACAAGGATGAGGAGTAGAGCATGACACACGTGCTTACGGCACCGACGATGGACCACACGCCCGATGCCGCCCTCGGGAACTACATCGCCGCAGCGGCCGCGCGCATTGCGCCTGTGCCGGTGGACTCCGGGGAGGGCAAGCACCTCTACCGCGCCCTGGCGTGCCACGTCTGGTGCCGGCACCAGCGACCGGTGTCCGCCAGCGACATTCGCGACTTATGGGAACGGATTGACTCCATCAAGCGCGGTGCTCCGGTGGGCTACGCTCTTTGCGGCATCCATTTCTGGGCCGCCGAGTACGCGAACTCGCTGGCGGCCGACACCGTGTCGCTTGATCCCGAGCACAACCAGCGTCTGGCCGCCTGGCTGGGTGACTGGCCGAACGTCTGCATCCTCGGCCAGATCGGCCGCGGTAAGTCGTCAACCGTCAACCGCCTCTTCGGCGTCAAGGTGGCCGAGATCAGCCATCATACTGCCTGCACGGCCACGGTCTCCGATTACCGCTTGGTCACGGGCTCGTTTCTCAACCGCCCCACCGGGATCGTCCTCTGGGACGTGCCGGGATTCGGCGACGAACGCTGGCCCTGGGACCGCTATGTCAAGCTGTACCGCCGCCTGGCCCGCAAGTGCGACGTCGTGGTCTTCATGCTGGACAACGACCGCCTCTTCCACATGGATTTCAGGATGCTCAAGAAGCTGCGCAAGCAGGCCGCATTCGAGACGAAACTGGTCGTGGCGATCAACAAGGCCGACCTCTTCCATCCCTGCAACTGGGATGCGAAGGCCCACGCGCCCAGCCCTGAGATGCAGGAGACGATCGAGCAGCGCGTCGCGGTGGTGGCCGAGCACCTCGGTCTGACGGACAGCAAGCGCGTCGTGCCCATCTCCGCGCTGAAGAACTGGAATGTGTTCGGCCTCCTGACGGCCATGGTGGACGCCAGCGGCGAAAGCAAGGGCGCCGTCCTGCTGCGCGCCGTGCGGCCCGACGGCCAGGCGCCCGAAGGCGCGGCGAATCAGGCTGCGGAGGCCGAGTTGGGCAAACGCTTTGGCATCGGTGCCGCGCTCCGCAGTCACTTCCGCTCAGTGCTGTCGTAGCATGGGCGTCTCGCCCATGCACGGACGCCTCTGGCCCGCACCGTTGTGCCGCAGGCATCTTGCCTGCCCCGCGTTGTACCTCAGGTTGTTGTGCCGTTCTCCGTTTCCCTCGGTCTTCGCCCTTGAGCCTTGGGATCCGGTGCTTGGTGCTTGGGATTTGGGATTTGGCAGTTGGGCTTTGGGATTTGGCAGTTGGGCTTTGGTGCTTGGTGTCAGGCAGGGCCATGCGCCCCAATAGGTGTTTTTTAAGTGTTCTTTCTTGACAGGGCGTGGAAAATCAATAAAGTTTGGTGAGTTCCTGGGACAAAGTGTTCGCGCCGGCCTTGGCACAAGTGCGGCGCGCCGGTGGAGACTACATTCATGAAAGAAGAGAATGGGCCGTTAATCGCCTTGATTGTGTTTGCGGTCCTCTCCATTTTTTTCGGTGTGATGGCGTACCTGCGCTATCAGGATCTGATGAGTCCTGAAGACCCCAGCAAATCCCCGGACGCGAAGATCAAGCTGCTGCAGAAAGACATACAGGACCAGGAAGACAACATTGTGACGTTGACCAGGCAGGCCACCTCGCTGCGCGAGGAAGTCCGCCGCCAGCAAGCGCTCTACAACTTCTACTCTGAGATGTTTGCCGAGTATGGCGCCGAGTACACGCGCCGCATGGAGCTCGTGAAGTGGGCCGAGAACTTCGAGAAACAGGCCGGCGAGCTGTCCGGGATGGTCACCGACCTGAAAAGCAAGACCCTGGCCAACGTCAACAAGGAGACCAACGAAGCCCGCGAGCAGATGGAGAAGGGCCTCCAGGAGAAGACTGCTTCCAAGGAACAGGCCATCACCCGCACGCGGCAGGCCAAGGAGGAGTTCGACGCCGATGTCAAAAAGTTCCGCTCCCAGCGCAATTACGAGCAGTCCGGGCTCGACGAGGTCAAGAGCGTCCTGACCGACTTGACGCAGCGCGAGGTCGAACGGGCCAACATCTTCAACCAGGCCGACGGGCATGTGATCCTCTCCGATACCGTGAACAAGGTCGTCGTCCTTGACATCGGCACGGCGACCGGCGTGAGGAACGGTTACCGCTTCGAGTGCTTTGCGCTGCGGCCCGGCAACAAACGCGTGCACAAGGCCTACCTGGAAGTCAAGCGCGCGGATGTGAGCATGTCCGAGTGCCTTATCGTCCAGCGGCCGGTGCTCCTCCCCAAGGACCCGCTGTCGCCGTACGTCGCCAAAGAGCCCGAGGAGATGTTCAGCCCGTTCCAGGAATCGGGGAAGAAGGGGTTTTCCGCCCAGCCTCTGTCCGCACCCCCGAAACAGGTCATGATGGGCATGAGCAAGGAAGACCCGATCGTCGAAGGCGACCTCGTCCAGAACCCCTTCTTCGCGCCCAACAAGAGCTACACGTTCTTCATCGCGGGTTCGAAGGAGATCGTCAACGAGCAGCAGAAGAGCGCCATCCGCTACCGCTGGACTGAGATCAAGGCGGTGGCCGAATTCTACGGCGGCAAGGTGCTCAACGCGGTGGACACCACCGTCAACTACGTGATCGCCCAGAAAAACCCGAAGACCGAAGGCACTGATGCCGAGAAGGCGGAATTCCAGAGGGCCATTGACCTGGGCATTCCGGTGATCTACGAGTGGGAACTGTTCCGGTTCCTGGACACGAGGTGAGCAGGCTTGTGGTGTTTGGCGGGGGAGCGGCCGGGAGTAACGAGGTAAGGACACGCCTATGTCAATCAAACAGACGATCATCGTCGCCTTCATGATCGTGTTCCTGGCGACAACGCTGGGCACCTTGGGAACATGGTTCGCCTACAGCACCCAGATCAGCACCAAGGACCGCATGATCAGTGTGCTCGAAGACCGTGCCATCATACTCAGGACCAGGATCAAAGGCACTGCCGAGAGGCCCGGCCTTGAGACCGAGGTGACCAACCCCCTGACCGGCCTCGGCAAACAGGCCAAGGACGCCGCCGACCGCGCGCGGACGATGCTCGGCGATGAGAACAGCGGCGCCGCCCAGCAGCGCAAGGTGCTCTACGAGGCCAAGGAGAAGGAACTCAAGGACAAGATGGGCGAGCTGGACGCGCAGGGCAATCCCACGGCTGACGCCCAGGTGGAACTCGATCGCGAGCTGAGCACCGAGGTCGTCGAGAAGAGGAAAATCACCGAAGAGAAGAAGAAAAACCAGGACGAGATCGGCGCCATCCGTGCCGCCCAGGAACAGGTCGAGGACAAGGTCGTCGAGGTCACCCGCGAGACCCGCAAGACCACCGCCATCGTCCCCCAGGGCCGCGTCATCTCCGCGGCGGAGGACCTCTCCCTGGTAACCGTGGATGTCGGCCGCGACCACGGCGTCCGCAAGGGCCTGCGCTTTGACGTCTACTCCGGCGCCTTCGGCGGCCTCGTCAAGAAGGCCGTCATCGAGATCACCAATGTCCGCGCCGCGTCCTCGGACTCCCGCATCCTGCCGGCCAAGCAGATCCAGGTCGTGGACCCGGCCACCGGCTGGGTGCCCACCGACGAGCGCATGAAGTACTCGGTCTTTGCCGCGGGGGGCGCCGATGAGACCGCGGCCCAGGAACTGCTGAAGCCCAAGACCCGCCAGGAGCGTATCGAAGCCTACCGTCTCGAGAAGATGGAGCGCGAACTGGGGCCCGAGGCCAAGGAGAAGTACCTGAAGGAGCTCGAGCAGCCGTCTGCGCCGCCGCTGGAACTGGGCAAGGGCTTCGTGCCTATTCTGCGCGGCGACTGGATCAATAACCCCAACTTCGTCCCGATCATCCCGGAACAGGCCTACCAGAAGCAGACCGTCCAGGAACTGCTGTCCATGCAGGACGTCAACCTTTCCACGTTGACCTTCCACTTCACTGACGGTGTCCGGCCGTACCGCAAGGAGTTTCTGCGGCGCCTGTGCGAGCGGAACCGCTGCCATGTCACCGACACCATGAGCGCCGACGTGAGTTACGTGGTCACCAGCGCGGGCATGACCAGCGCCGAGGCGGTTGCCGAGAAGGTGGAGCCGACCAAGGAGAAGGAAGAGGTATCGGCGGACATCAAGGGCCTGCGCAAGACGCTCGCCGCGCTGCTGGAAGCCAAGAAGGTCGGCGCGCACGTGATCTCGGAAGGGGACATGGAAGGCTTCTTCGCCCAGCGCCAGCGCAAGGCCGAACTGCTGCGCGGCAAGACCATCCAGCCTGGCCGCAGCACGTTCTATGTGGCTGGCGACACTAAGGAGCGTTCCGTGGCCCAGACCCGTGCCTGGATCAGGGACCACGGCGGTGTGCCCGTTGAGGAACTGGTCGCGAGTGTTGACTATGTGGTCGTTGGCGCCGGACTCGACCAGGCGTTCTACGACAAGATCAAGAAGATGGGCCTCAAGATTCTCCGCGAAGACGAACTGCCGCGCTTCTTCGGTCTGGATCGGTAGCCGCGCGCAGACCAAGACCTGAGACGCAGGGAAGGGCGCCGCATGACGGCGCCTTTTCTTTCGCCCCCGGGCCGGAATCCCAATCCAAAATCTAAACTCGAAAATCTAAAATCCCGGGCCGGGGGAGGGGACGTGTTCTTTGACCTTCCTGTCCGCTGTCGCGCAGGTGTCCGCCAGCCACCGCGTGCAGCGGTTGCGCCCGCCCTGTTTGCTGGCGTACAGCGCCTGGTCGGCCCGGCTTATCAGCTCTTCCGCCGTCATCCCTTGTTCGTAGTGCGCGACCCCCAGCGAGATCGTCACCGCCACCGGTTGGCCTTTCTCTCCGCGCAGAGCCGCTGCCTGCACCGCCAGCCGCAGCCGCTCCGCCGTCTGCAGCGCCATCTCGAGACTGGACGTGCGCAGCAGCAGCGCGAGTTCCTCCCCGCCGTAACGGAACGCGATGTCGCCTGAGCGCAGCCCCCGCCGCAGGACGGCGGCAACGCCTTTGAGCACCATGTCCCCCGAGAGGTGTCCGTGCGAGTCGTTCACCTTCTTGAAGTGGTCAATGTCGCACATCACCAGACAGAACGAGTTGCCCGTCGCCGCCGCCTCCGCGCGCAGTTCCTCCAGTTTCGCCAGAAAGTGGCTCTTGATGTACAGCCCTGTCAAGCCGTCGGTGATGGCCTTCCGGTCGTCCTCGTCCTTCTTCAGCGCCAGCGCCATGTGCTTCGCCGATTCCAGCAGCACCTCTTCCAGCGCCTCCGCCTCCGGACCGTCCCAGCCTTCTCCGGACCGGCGTATGCGCAGCACGCCCAGCGGGCGCTGGTCGGCCAGCAGCGGCACGCACAGCGTCAGGCCCTCGCTGCCGTGCCGCAGGTTGCCCCCTGGCCCGCTGTCGCAGCGCACTGTGCGCCCGCGCTCCAGCGCCTGGGCTGCGAAGGCGCACGCACCCGGCCCGTAGTCCAGCCTGGCGAGCGCCGTCTCCAGGATCTCGTCCGGCTCGAACTGCGCCAGCACATCCTGTTCCGCGTTGGCTCCGCGCCGCCAGCGTACCTTGCCGACTGGCACCCCGCCGCGTTCCAGCGTCCCTTCCACGAACAGGTGACAGCCCTCGCGCGCGATCGTCGCCGTCTTGGGAGCAACGCGCACAGGCGTCGAGCTGACCCGCACGCCCTGTGCCGGCGCCCCGCTGTCGCCCCGCGCCAGGGCTTCCTCGTCAAAGGTGACGAACAGTTCCTCCTTCTTCGTGAGCCGCAGGCACGCCGCGGGCTGCACGCTGCGCGCCGCCACACCGGCGCCGGACTGCCCGGCCACCGCGCTGAACAACGCGACCTCGCGCGCCTCGAATAGGTCGGCCAGGAACGTCAGGATGCGCTGCAGCCGCTCGTGCCGCACCGGGATCGCCGTCGCGCGGTGGATCTCGCGCATGAGCGCCAGGCCTTCCGACTGCGCTCGCATGCGCCGCGCCTGCAGCAGGGCTGTGTCCCGCTGTGCGGCCGACCGCCGCGCTTCATGGCGCGCTTGGCGCAGTAGCCGCTGTGCGCGCAGCCGTTCCCAGGCGCCCAGCACTATGCCCACGCCCGCGCCGCCAACAAGCAGGGCGACGGGCATCGAAGCGTTCTGCAGCGGGCCGGCCGGAAGGCTCAACCCCAGGCAACTGCCGGCGGCGCAGAAGCCGGTCCCCAGCAGCAGGCCTCCCGCCGCGAACGGCGCAAAGGATTCGGCCCGGGCGATCAACGTGTGCCGGGAGCGGTGGGCTTCACCTGTACCAGAGGCATGATGCGCCGCACCAGAGTCTTGGTCAGGCCAGGAATGCCGCTCAGATCCCATTCCGACGCGAAGGCTCCCTTTCTGTGCCGCTCCTGCTGGATGGCTCGGGCGCGCCGCGGACCGATGCCGGGAAGCATCTCAAGCTCCGCCGCGCTGGCGGTGTTGAGATCCAGCCGCCAGAAGCTGACGGGAGGCGCCGCATCCGCGCGCGCGGTTCCGTGGAGCCAGCCACTGTCGGCTGCAGCCCAGAGGCAACCGCTCACCACAACCAGCAGCCACAACGCCAGTTCCGGTGGTCGCAGGACCCAAGGTACGGCTGGCGGTTTTCCACTCTCTAGCATCGGGTATCGGCGCCTGTCTCTTGAGCAAATGCGTGGATACATGAAGGATACACCGCCGCGGCCGGTGCCGGCGAGTGGCCACAAGAGACGACTGTTTCAGAACGCATCGAGAGCGGCTGCGCAGCGCCGGGCACTCAGAGCCGCGCGCGTCAGCAAGCGGTCCGGGAGCCGCTCCCTCACACGGTCGCGGCTCAGATCGGCCGAATCATTCGTGAAACTGACGCTCCAAGAAAGTCACTCGCTCGCCGAACCTTCCACATTTCCTTCGTCCGATAATAGACGTTATGTTAGGTTGAACCCCAGGAAGAGGGAAGCCCCAGTTTCTCCAACCAGCCCTTGTACTGCGGCAATGAGAACGGCCGCGGGCCCGCCAGGTAATGGTTGCGGTGGACTGTGCCGCCGACCTTCCATTCCAGCAGCCACATGGCCGGACGCGCCGCCTGCGCGACCGAGCCCAGGGTTGCCTTGCCGTTGCTCCCGATCTCAAAGCCGCCTTCGAACCGGACCGCGCCGGTATCCGCGTCGCGCGCCACGAACTCGCCGGCCGCCGGACGCCGTGTGTCGTTGACAACCACCAGCGGATGGCGGCCGTCCTGCGGTTCGCCGCAGATTGCGCACACGTCGGTCTGGAGGCGTTTCACGTAGGCGTAGGCCAGTTTCGGCCGGTTGTAGTAGTCCACGATGGCGTCCGAGATGATCGGCCAGCCGTCGCGCAGGTTCCACCACAGCATTCCGGTGCGGCGCCATTTGCCCGCGCGCCAGCGCTCGATGAAGAATTTGAGCGCCTCGGCCTGGCTGATCTGCGAAGCCAGGATGTAGTCGTCCAACGTATCCGGCGCGCGGTCGAAGAGCACCGCGATCTGCTTGGCCATCAGCGCAATCCGGTAATCGTACGAGGTCTCCAACGGGTGCGGGCGCACGGCGTGCGTCAGCCATTGGTCGTTGTTCTGCCAGGGCCAGAGGTAGTTCGGGTCGAGGAACGCCTCGAGGCTGCGGCGGTCCGGGCAGCCGTGGTAGCCGATCTCGCTGACGAAATGCGCCAGCGAGCCGGTGTAGAACGGCCCTTTGAAGTCGTCGCGCGGCCCCCACAGATGCTGTTCGGGTTCCAGCTCGGAACGGTTGCCGCGGCGCACCAACTCCGGGCTGCGGTACGGCGAACTCGGCAGGTACGGCCGCACAGGGTCCAGCCGCCGCAGCACGTCCGGCAGCACCTGGCGGCTCAGGCGGTCGGTGTTGGGATCAACCCCCAGCCCCGCCCACGCATAGCACTCATCAATCTCGTTGTTCCCCGACCACAGCGCCAGACTCGGATGGTTGCGCAGTTTCGTGACCACGGCCTCGGCCTCCGCGCGCATCTTCGCCGCGAAGTCGTCGGTCTGCGGGTACAGAGCGCACGCCAGAGCGAAATCCTGCCATGCCAGGATGCCGTGAGCGTCGCAGAAGTCGAAGAACTCATGGTCCTCGTACACATTCCCGCCCCAGCACCGCACCATGTTGCAGTGCAGGTCTGCGAGCATCTCGCAGGCGGCCTGGAGGTGCTGGCGGTCGCGGCTGTGCAGCGCGTCGAGCGGTACCCAGTTGGTGCCCTTGATGAAGACCTTCTCGCCATTGACAACGAAGACGAACTCGCCCGGTTCCTCAGCCGTGGTGACGTCCGTCCTGCGTAGCTCGATTGTCCGCAGGCCGAGGCGTGATACGTCCGTGGCGAGCACCTGGCCGGCGCCGTCCACCAGCTCCGCCGTGGCGTCGTACAAGACGGCTTCGCCATACCCGCGCGGCCACCACAGTTCCACGCCGGCGAGGTCGAGCCAGGCACGGCCGTGCGTGCCCAGCGCCGTGTGCTCCGAACGGTGAACCACTCCCCCACCCCGTTGCAGCGTCAACCTGACGCGGAGTCCGTCCAGCTCGCCGCGGCTGGTGACGAAATCCCAATCCGCCAGCGCCCGCGCCGTTCGCCGCGCGGCATCCGTCGCCACCGTGGCCCAATACACGGCGCGCCAGCGCGTGGGTTCGAGCACCTCCAGCCGCACTTCCCGCCACAGTCCCGCCGAAACCAGGCGCGGCATGATGTCCCAGCCGTACATGTGCGGCGCTTTGCGCACGTTCAGCGATTCGAAGTTCGTGCCCGCGGCGTGTTCGCCCGGCCCGGGCTGATGCCGCCTGCCTTCGAGCACGGCCGAGCCGATCCGCACCGTCAGTTCGTTGCTGCCATCCGCACGGACCAGCTCCGTGACGTCGAACCGCTGCGCGATGAACATGTTCTCCGTCCGGCCGAGCAGCTTGCCGTTGAGCCACACCGTGCCGAAACAGTCCAGCCCCTCAAAGACCAGTTCCACGCGCTGGCCCCGGGAGACTTGCGGTCCGGCGAACGTGCGGCTGTACCACCATTCGTACATCTCGTACGGCCTCAGCTCGTAGATGTGGTTGCCCCGCGAAGGCTCCTGGATTTTGCCGGCGGCGAGCAGATCGAGTTCCACGTTGCCGGGCACGTTGGCGGGAATGGCGGGCCAGCCCTGGCGCGTCAGCTCCTCAGGGGCGCGCGGCCCATCGTCGCGCTGCGGCCCGAAGGCCAGTTGCCAGGTTCCGTTGAGAGTCAGGCGTTGCATGCCGTTATCCCTCTGTTCCCTTCTCCCCCGTGGGGAGAAGGTGGCGCTTCAGCGCCGGATGAGGGGGAGCGGGCCGAGCTGGCACAGGCCCGCCAAGGCGTCGCCATCCCCCGCTGAACGGCTGCAAAACATGAAACCATCCAATTTTGCATTTTGCATTTTGCATTTTTTATTTCCCCGTTGCGTCCGCCGCCTGGATTTCGATCGTCGGGCTGCCCGTGACCTGCAGGATGAGCCGCCCGCCCTTCTCGACGTATTGATGCGGCGGCTTGATCGGCGCGTCGTCGCCGTTCAGCTTCACCGCAGGCGCAGCCTTGAGCCCGCTCACCAGCACGTAGTACGGCCGGTCCAGCCAGCCCTCCACCTTGAACTCGGCCTTGCCGCCACGCTCTTTCAGCGCCGTCAGCGTCCCCGGCGCGTGGATATGCCAGCCGTTGGCGCGACACGCACGGAAGTCGTACAGCCCGCCCTTGTCAAAGAGCCGCACGGCATTGGCCTGCACAGTCCCCGGGTTGATGGCCGGGCCGTCGCTGACCTGCTGGTGCAGGTGGTAGAAGTCCGGCAGCAGGCCCTGCCTGTCCTTGTCCTTGGTGGTCCAGGTGAACTGGATGCCGCAGGCCGTGATCCCATCGGCGATCTGCTTCCACGGGCCTTTCGGGTCGTGGTGTGACAGGACGTACAGCGCGTCCGCGTACACCAGCCCGCACCATTGCACCGGCTGACCAAACCAGACAGGCGCCTGCCAGTTCGTGGCGCCCAGGACGGCAATGGTGGCGTAAACACCGACGGGCTGCCGCGTGGGCGGCGTCAGGTAGACAAACGGCACGCCCGTCCATGCCCAGTAGACAGCGCGGTCGAGGAACTGCTGTTCGCCCGTCAGCTCGTACCCGCGCGCGTAGGCCCGCACCAGGTACGCGGAGGCCAGAATATCCGGCGTGTGCAGCGGCACTTCCCAGGTCTGAGCGCCGCGCGGCACCGTGTTGTCGAACTTGTCCAACGCGTGCAGCAGGCGCAGGCCTTCCCGCACCAACTGCGGATCGCCGGCTACGCACGCCTCTTCCAGCACCGCGGCGACTTTCGGCGCAGCCAGCCCGTTCGCCTCGGGCGACGAGTGCGTCTTGCCATAGTCCGGCCCGCTGGCCGGCTTCTTGTACTTGATGGAACCATCCGGGCCGAACTGAGCCAGTTGTCCGCGCGCGCTCTGTTCGGCGCGCGCGGCGTTCTGCTCGACGGCCCCATAGCACAGGCTGCCAAGGGGATACCGCACGTGCGACACGCCGCTGCCGTTGTAATCCCCGGCCTTCACCTCCGCCAACGCCGCCTTGGCCGTCGTGTGCAGGCGCTCAACCAGGTCGGCGTTCTTCGTCTGGCAGGCAAGCCAGTCCATGTAGATCGCCGCATCGCCCGCCGGCTGCGCCTTGAAGCCCGGCCACACAGCGTGGCGGTACAGCGCCCCTTCACGTCCCTTCGAATCCAGCCACCCCGCCGCGGCCAGCGAGACATACGCCGGCAGATCCATCGCCTGAGGCACGGGCGGCAAGCCGCGGAGCGCGACGAACTGCTGTACCGCCGGCACAACGCTGTCCCCTTTCCCGCCGATCAGCGTCGCGTTCAGCACGAGCGGCTCGCCGGCCCGGATCCATGCCGGAGTGTGCGGCAGCAGGCTGCCTTCGATGCGGTTGCGTCCGTCCGAACCGGGAAACAGCACGCCCATCATGTGGCCGCCGGAACGGAACAGGCGGTCCGGCGAATCGAAGAGCGCCGCGTACTCGCGCTCGTTGTCCCAGATCAAGCCCACGTACTGGCCGTCGGCCTGGACGGCCATCAGCGGGAACGTGATCTTCAGCGTATCCGGCACCTGGCGCTTGGACCCCGGCCCGACGATGTCGGCTTCGGAACTGCTTGGCTCGTTGTCGAGGTACTCCAGCCCCGCGAAGAGCCCCTCCCCTTTCTTTTCGCCGAACGACCCCACGCCCGGCAGAACGATGAACAGCGGCAGGTAGAAGACGGAGCGCTCCATGTTGACGCTGATGCGCGTCTGCACGTCAATGGCGCCTTCGCGTTTCCCTCCGCCAAATTCCTGCTCGATCTTCCACTGCACGCCGTCGGCATCCTTGAAGACAGCCGTGGCGGCCACCTTGTCCTTGACCTTGCGTACCTCGACCTTGGCTTCCTTGGCCACGTCAAGAATACAGTCCCTGGGCCCGCGTGTGTAACCGATCACCGGACGCGTGTGGCCGCAGGCCATGTCTTTGCCTGCCACGCGCACCACGAACCCGCCAAGCGTATCCGGCGCGTGCGCAAGCTGGAGATCGCCCGAGCTCACCGTCAGCGCGTCGGCGCCTATCGCCGGCGCCACAGGCGTGGGCCACTCGGGTTCTTTTGGCACCGCGCGTACCTTGAACGACATCCCCGCTATCACCACCTTGCCGCCTGTGCCCGGCGGATCAATCCGGAAACGGTATCCCGGGCCCAGCGCCGGCAGAATGCCGTCCAGGTCCTCCCACTTCCCCCCGCCCTGCACCGGGAACCGGACGGAGTTCTCTTCAGTGGCGTTCGTGGCGAAATAGAAGACCTGGCAGTCGCCGCCTTGCTCGGACTTGAGGCGTATCTTGATGAAAAGCGTCGTGCCGGCGGGGAAATCCCGTGCTGGCCCGATGGTATACGGGTCGCCGCCGGTGATCTCGATGGCCATGCCTTCCGGCGTTGCTTCGATCTTGCCGATATCGTGCGTCGGCTTCCACTCCTGCACCTCGGCCGCTTTGGTGAAGTCGAAGCTCGGCAAGTCCTGCGCGACCGCAACCGTGACCAGCACGCTGACAACAGCCGCTCCGGTGACGGCGGCACGGCACGCGCGCCTGCCGCCCCTCGTCCCTCGCCCCTCGTCTCTCATCCCTCGTCCCTCACCCCTCGCCTTGTCTGTTACAGCGCTTCCGGTCCGCGCTCGCCGGTGCGGATGCGGATGGCATCCTGCAGGTCGAAGACAAAGACTTTGCCGTCGCCGATTTTCCCCTCGCCGGTCTTGGCGGCGCGCAGGATGCCCTCAACCACCTTCTCCGCGACGTGGTCGTCGCACGCGACCTCCAGCTTCACCTTGCGCACGAAATGCACGGTGTATTCGTGGCCGCGGTACAACTCCGTGTGGCCCTTCTGGCGCCCGTAGCCCTGCACGTCCGAAACCGTCAGGCCGATGATGCCGGCGTTGACGAGCGCCTCCCGCACGGTGTCGAGCTTCTGTGGCTGGATGACGGCGATGATATATTTCATCTCTGGCTCCCTTGGTGTGTGGATGGGCATGTCTAAGGCTTGTTGCGTTGCGCGGCAAGAAACATTTGTGCGCGAAACGTCAAACGTGACAGCGGCGTCCAATTCCCCGCGTTTTGCGTGTTGCGTTTCCTCTGTGCCGCTATAATCGCCCTTGCGTTTCAAGGGCATGACGAATGTCTCAAGCCACACTCGCCTCGGCCGCCGGAAAGCTTCGCGCGTTTGACGGCTCGCAGTTCAACGTCCTCGCCGGCTTCGACGGTTTCGTGGACGAGATCGCTGACGCCGTGGACAAGCGCGCCGATGCCGCCCGCTACACCCGCCTTGAGACCATCAGCGCGCTGGCGGAACGTATCGCGCGCGCCGCGGGACTCTCCAGCAACATCGAGCTGGTCGTGCGCCAGATGAAGCTCGGCGGCAACGGCCCGATCATGGCCAACGCCATGCTCCAGGCCGGCTGCGCCGTCACCTACATCGGCAGTCTGGGAAAGGACCACATCCATCCCGTCTTCGCCGACATGGCCGCCCGCTGCAAAGCCTGCTACAGCCTTTGCGACCCCGGCCATACCGACGCGCTCGAGTTCCGCGACGGCAAGCTGATGTTGACCAAGAACCACACGCTGAAGGAAGTCAACTACCCGCGCATGCTGGACGTTGTCGGCCTCCCCCGCCTGCAAGCCGCCTGGAGCAGCGCGCACCTCGTCGCGCTGGCCAACTGGACCATGCTGCCCCTGCAGACCGATATCTGGCAACGTCTGCTGCACGACATGGCCGGCGTCGCAGTTCCGCCGGGCGCCATCATCTTCGTTGACCTGGCCGATCCGGAGAAACGGCCCGCGCAGGAGCTTGCGGAGGCGCTGCACCTGCTCAAGGGTTTCCGGAAAACGCACCGCGTGGTGCTGGGCGTCAACCAGAAGGAGAGCATGGAGGTTGGCGACGCGCTGGGCTTGAGACTGAAGCCCGACGAGATTGAGCGCAACGCCGCGCAGCTTCGCCAGGCGCTCCAACTGGACATCGTGGTGCTCCACCCGACCCGGAACGCCGCCTGCGCCACCGAGGCCGCCGGCGCCGTGCTCGACGGGCCGTACTGCCCCACGCCCACGCTGACCACCGGCGCGGGCGACAACTTCAACGCCGGTTTCTGTGTGGGGCTGATGGCGGGCCTGGACACGAAGGAGTTGCTGGCCGCCGGCGCCGCGTCGTCGGGTTTCTACGTGCGCAAGGGCAGGTCGCCGGCCAGCAAGGAGCTGTCCGCCTTCCTGGAACAGTGGGCGGCTCGTTACGGCGATTCGTCGTTCTAGCGCGCCTGTGGCACGGCCGTCTCGGCCGTGCGCGTACGACGGGCGTCCCGCCCGTGAACGTAGCACGGGCGTCCCGCCCGTGTCCTCGTAGTGCGGGCTGGCAAGCTTGTCCCACATGGGCGAGACGCCCATGCTACAAAGAAGGAGATTCCCCATGGCAATCCTCAGTCCGGACGCTGCAGTCGCAAGCTTGCTGGCGCTTCTGGTTGTGGTCGCCCTGCTGCCAACCGTGGCGGAGGGCGCCGCCGCGCCGCTCAGCGCCGATGAGATCAAGCGGCGCATCGAGACACACCGCACCGCGGATGTCACGCTGACCGTGACGGATGCCGCGGGCAAGCCGCTCGCCGGGGCGCAGGTCACCGTCCGGCAGGAGCGGCACAAGTTTCTGTTCGGCTGCAATGCCTTCGCCATCAACACGGCCGACACGTCGCCGGACCAGCTTGCCTACCGGAAGCGCTACGCCGAACTGCTGAACTACGCGACCCTCCCCTTCTACTGGGGCGGCTTCGAGCCGGCGGAGGGCAAGCCCGGCACGGCCCGCGTGCGCGCGATGGCCGAGTGGTGCGCGGCCAACCACATTCGCGCGAAGGGTCACCCGCTCTGTTGGCATGAGGTCCCCGCGAAGTGGCTCGACGGCAAACCGCTGGAAGAGGTGCAGGCCCTGCAACTGGGGCGCATCAAGCGCGAGGTGTCGGAGTTCGCCGGCTTGATTGACACGTGGGACGTGGTCAACGAAGCCGTCGTCATGCCGAACCACCAGCCGGACAAGAACCGTGTCGCGCAACTCTGCAAGAAGCTGGGGACCGTCGAGCTCATTAAGCAGACGTTCAACACGGCCCGCGAAACCAACGCCAAGGCCACGCTGCTCCTCAACGACTACGATACCTCGGCGAAGTACGAGGCCCTCATCAAGGACTGCCTCGCCGCCGGCGTGCCGATTGACGTCATCGGCATCCAGTCGCACATGCACGGCGGCTACTGGGGCGCGGGGCGAGCGTGGGCTGTGTGCGAGCAGTTCGCCAGGTTCGGCAAGCCGCTGCATTTCACCGAGACCACGATCCAGTCCGGCGAGATACGGAAGAGCATCAACTATCAGGGCCATTACACCGACTGGCCGTCAACGCCCGAAGGCGAGAAGCGCCAGGGCGAACAGGTGGCCGAGTTCTACCGGATTCTGTTCTCGCACCCCGCCGTCGCCGGCATCACGTGGTGGGATTTCTCCGACAAAGGCGCATGGCTGGGCGCGCCCTCGGGCCTCATCCGCACGGACATGTCCCCCAAGCCTGCGTACGAAGCTCTTCTGAAGATGGTCAAGCAGGAATGGTGGACGGGACCGCTGGCGTTGACGGCGGACAACGAAGGCCGAGTCGTCTTCCGCGGATTCCTCGGCGATTACGCCGTTGAATCCGCCGCAGGCACGGCGAAGATGCAGCTCAACGCCCCCGGCAAGTCGGCCCTGGCAGTCACGCTGGCGGCGGCCCCCACAAAGCCATAAGAGATGAACATGGCTGTGTGTCCGAAGTGCAATGCGAATGTCGGCGCTGATGTTTCAGCGGCGAACCGCTTGGCGGGTCACTGGCGCGGCGGAGCATTGAGTAGTCCGTCCCCCTGTTTCCGTCCCCCTGTTTCAAGGCTAGGATCCAACATGGTGGGGGCGACATTGTAAGGGTTGATTTGTCGAGAACCAAAGGGCTGGTTTACGATCTGACCAAACCAGAAGCGCGCGAATTCTTCATCAAGAGTCCCATTACGCGGTCTTACGCCAAGAGTTCCCAAGAAGTCGATGTCTGGGGCTACGTTCCTCCCGAGGCGGTGGAGGTCGTACAATAAGGAGATGGAAGATGCACAACACGCGCGAACTGATGGAACTCTGTGCGATCATTGAGGGATTTCTTACATCACTCAGAATGGGCGACGGGATGCAAGAAGAGAACGTTGAGAAGCTTTGTTCAGCGCTACGACACGTCGCTGAGCTTTACAGGGCATCTCCGATGGTTCCCAAGCGTCTCGCATTTTACCTCGTTGAGCTAGACAGCCAGATGATTGTCCAAGCGGATGCTTATCCGAAGCCGGAACGCGACAGGATTTACAAAGCTTCCGATAGGGTGGGTGAGCTCATACGCAATAGTGTTCTGTCTTTCGAGAAATAGTAAGTTCCATGGAGATCCGGGGACAGTGACGCAATTTGACGGGGCAGACGTGTGGCGTTCATTGGTAACGGTGGTCAGTCTGGCCGCGCTCTTCACGGCGGAATGCCACGCGCTGGCGGGGGATGGTGGCACTTCCACCACGAACATGAATCAAGGTGAATCAAGGGACGGACTACTCATTCAACAAGCGCCCCCTCTCGGAATCAAGGAGGAATCAAGGGACGGACTACTCATTCAACAAGCGCCCCCTCTCGAACGTTCTCCAACGCGGCACGTGCCACGGGCAGCCAACGGCGCGGCTGCCCGTGCCACTGGCAGCCCACCGCGCGCGGCGCCCCCCCCACACCCGTTACTCATCGCTCATCACTCGCCCTACGGCTCCAGCCGCACCTTGATGCTCTTCACCGGGGCCTTGGCCTTGTCGGTGAAGCGGATGCAGCCCTGCCAGTTGTTCATCTCGTTGATCACCTTGAAGACCAGCGTGTTCACGCCCTTGTTCAGCGTCACGTTCTGAGCCTGGTTCTGGTCCTTCTCAATGGTGCGCGTCTCAGTGAACTTCACGAGTTCCTTGCCGTTGAGGTACACCTTGCCCTGGTCGTTGCTGCCCATCTGCAGCGTCAGCCCGGACAGCTCCGCATCGGCGACCACGTACGCCACGGCGTAGCCGATGCTCTGTTCCGTCACCTGCCCCAGGATCTCCGCGAAGTCGAAGTAGTAGTCCTTGGTCTTGATCTTCTTCCACGTCAGTTCCTTCTTGTTCGCCGTCGCCTTGTCTCCGGCTTTCGGCTGCAGCTTGCCCTCGTCCTTAAGCTGCTGCTTGTCGAGTTCCTCCGCGCCGTTGCCCTCGGTCTCCAGCGGCATCGGCGCCAGCACCAGCCAGTCGCGGATGAACCCCTCCTCGTCCGTCTTGAACTCCTCCGCCGCCAGCGCCGCGCTCGCCCCCAACAGCCCTGCTGCCAGCACCCCCCACATCGCTCTCATGGCTCCTCCTCCTCCTGAGTTGACCGGACGCATTACAGGTCCGCAGTGGCACACTATCGCTGTTTGTCTTTGACGTCCACTTCCGCCGGCCGGCCGGCGATCAGTATGACCCGTTCGTCGCCGCGCATCAGGATCACATACGGCGGAGACTTGGGCTTGTCTTTGGCTCCCGCAGCCAGTCCGATCTCCCGCACCTTGAAGCCGCTGGCCACCGTTTCGCCCTGGCGGTAGAGCACTTCCTTGCCATCGGGCGATCTCAGCACCACGCCCAGCGGCCGGTCATGGTCGGCAATGACGTCCACGAATTGGTACAGCTTCACCAGCTCGATCTGCTTCTCCCCCAGCACACGGTCCACTTCCGGCCACGTGTTGTCCCGCTGGTTCGGCAGCGTGGTGATGATCAGGTCTTCCTTCTCTCCCCGCAGGATGCGCACGCACGACAGCATCACCACGCGCTCCAGCGCGTCCGGCCCCGCGCCGCGCAGACCGGGAGGCAGGTCGCCCGCATGCGGCATCGCGCGCGTCGCCTCCGTGAGCGCTGGAACGGCGCTCGTGGCGTTGAGCCGCACCAGGGCCACCGCCGCCGTCTGGCGCACGGAGGTGTGCGGATCGTGCAGCTTCTCGATCAGCAGGGGTATCTTGTCATTGCGGGCGAGACGGCCCAGCAACTCGCACCCCATGGCCCGTTCCTGCAACGAGCCGAAGCGCACCGCCCGTTCGAGGTACGACATCGCCTCGTCCGACCCCAGGAAGCCCATGGTCAGCGCCGCGCGGCGGCGCATCACCTCCGCGGGCGACTCCAGCCGCGAGCGCAGGATCGGCAAGGCCCTCGTGGGGCCCAGGCGCGGGAACAGATAGACCGCCGTGGTCCAGACTTCATCGTACCCCGATTCCAGCGCGCTGTTCAGGTAGCCGGCGATCTGCGGGTCGTCCAACTGCGCGAGTCCCAGCAGGCCCGTCACCTGGTAGGCCGGCACCTGCGAATCGAGGTTGGCGATCAGGTGCGCCCGCCCGGACGGGTCCCCCATGCGCGCCAGCGCCAGGGCGGCGTGGCTCTTCACGAACTCGATCTCATCCCGCTGTTCGAGCTTGCTCTTCATGGCCGGAAGCGCGCTGCGCTCGCCGATAACGCCCAGGGCGTCGAGCAAGGCACAGCGAACCTGGTAGCTCTTCTCGGTCTTCAGACCCTCCACGAGGGGCTGCACGGCGCGGTTGCTGCGCATGGCGCCCAGCGCTTGCGCGCACGTCTGCCTGACCGCCGCCTCGCGGCTGCCCAATCCGCGCACCAGGATGGCCTCCACATCCTCCCTCAGCCGGCCGATGGCGGCGAGGCACTGCGCCGCGAACGACGCCAGCACGTTGTTCTGTTTCAGCTCCTCGATCAGGTACGGAATGGCGTCCTCGCGGCGTTCCATGCCCGCATACTGGAAGGACGCCTCGCGAGCCACCACATCGCGCGACTGCAGCCCCGTCCGGTACTGTTCTTCCAGGGCGGCCTTGCTCTCTTCCGGCGTGAACGCGTCGGCCTCGTCGTCAGTTCCCGTATCGCCGCGCTTGCGCGCGTCCTCGGCGGCTCCCGGCGGCTCCCCCTTGTAGCCATTCGGGGCGGGCGTGGCGGTCTTCGTATCGCCCAGGTCCACCACTTCCGCTTTGCGCTCGGACGGCTCGGGTTCTTTGCCTTCCGCGTCGGCCGCGGTCTCCAGACGTCTCAACGCCATCACCTGCTGGACGCGATTGCTCATCGTGTCGTGCCGCTCCGGCCGCGCAGGCGTGAACTCCTTCGGCTGCTGCCGTTGCAGCTCGTCCACGGCAGAGAGCGCGCTTCGCATCTCCGCAGTGCTGCGCTGCGTGCTGCCCAACGAGCTCGACTTCGGCTGATTGGGGTTAGGCAGTTCGACGATCTGTGCCGCCGCCCCGCCGTCGTTCTTTGCGACGGCAACCATGTCTTTGGGGTCGCCGTGCTTTGGCGGCTCGACCTGCATTACTCTCGTGGTGCCCTTCGGCAGCACCAGCATGCCCTTCCCTTCCCCCGTCCCCTTCTCATCCTTCTTCTTGCGCTCTTCCTGCTTCTTCCTCTTCTTGAGCTGCTCTTCGTAAGCCTTCAGACCCTTCTCCTGGGAATCCTTCAGCTTCGCCAGTTGCCTCGCATGCAACTCCTCGGGCGACACATCCCGGTCGGGATTGCCTTTGCCCTTGTCCTTCGGGTTAATCATCGCGTCGAGACTGGTTAACGGCTTGGGAGGCGGAGGCGGCTCGTCTTCCTGCGGGGTACACCCGGCCAGCAGCAGACCGAGGGCGCAAGGCAGAAGCCATGTCATGCCGCTCTTCATGCTCGGAATCCTACGAGGCCTGTTGCCGCTGCAAGGCTGCCAGGACCGCCTGCTCCACCGCCGCCTGCGGTGCCTTCTTGCCCGTCCAGAGCTCGAACTGGCGCACGCCCTGGCGGATGAACATGGACACGCCCGTCACCGTCTTGCAGCCCCGCTCCTCCGCCAGCTTCAGTAACCGGGTACGCAGCGGGTTATAGACCGCGTCAAACACTACGCTATCGGCAGGAATCTCTTCCTTCTTCAGCGGCGAATTCTCAATGTTGGGATGCATTCCCACGGGCGTGGTATTGGCCACAACGTCGGCTTTCAGCGTCGCTACATCGGAAGCCGTCACTTCTGTCGCGCCCAGCGCGCCGGCAAGTGCCGCGGCGCGTTCGCGCACCTGGTCGAGCAGGAAGACCTGGGCGCCGCGGGCCTTCGCGCCATGCGCCAGGGCCTTGCCCGCGCCGCCGGCGCCGAGCACGAGCACTTTCTTCCCAGCCACCGGCCCGGCCACGGACTCGAGGCTGTCCATGGCGGCGTCCACGTCCGTGTTCACGCCGTACCAACTGCCATCCGGGCGCAACACAAGCGTATTGATGGCGCCGACCGCCTTGCCCAGCGGTTCAATCTCGGCACACAGGGCGTTGATCGTCTCCTTGTGCGGAATCGTGACGGATACGCCTTTCAGCCCGAGCGGCTC
>JAPLOD010000327.1 GCA_026692735.1 Planctomycetota bacterium
GCACCCATCAGGCCATGATTCACCGCATGGCGCTCGACCTGCTCCGCGACAGGCAATGCGCCGAGCGTTGGCCCACCCTGGCCGCCCTGCACTACGCGAGGGCGGGGTAGAATGTGCCCGATGTCGATGCTACAGTCTCCGTTTTGTTCCCATTTCTTGAAGGCGGCGGAGGTACTGCTTCCGGAATATACAGGTGTGTAGTGGCCCTGTGGTGGTCCACCGACTTCCGGGGGCGGAAACAAGGGCAATGAAAGGTTGCGGTGAGGCAGGTTGCGGGCCAGTGGCGCAGTGAAGGCGGCGGTCATTGGCGACAAGCCCATGCCGCGCACCGAGGTCACCAAGAAGCTCTGGGTCTACATCAAGAAGAACGGCCTGCAGGACGCCAAGAAGAGGACGATGATCAACGCCGACGGGAAGCTCGCGGCAGTCTTCGGCGGCAAGAAGCAGGTCTCGATGTTCGAGATGACCAAGCTGGTGGGGAAGCACCTGGGGTAGGCGCGGGCCGCGACGGTCTTGGGGTTGCGGACCTTTCCATGCCGACGCTGTCAACGCCCGTCGGCCTTGGCCGGTGCTTGTCGCATTGATGCGGCGTTGTCCTGCCAGTGCATGATCGCGAGAGGAACCCGGCCTATCTCACGGTTCCTGTTCCGGCGAGCTTCTCCAGCCATTCCCGACTCTTCACGTCGAGCCCCGGGCCGGAGCCGTGGAAGTGCGTGAAGCCGGGGTAGAACGCTTTCTCCTCGGGCTTCAGCCCCGTGAGGTTGTGATATGCCGCGAGCGGCCCCATGCTGTGTACGGTCAAGTCGCCGATGTTACTGCCGACATACGTCGGGCATTTGACCAGCGGGCAGAAGTTGACGGGGTTGTAGTAGCTCAGCATCTTCTCGACATCCTGCAGCGTCTGCCCCGGCGGCACCTGGCCTTTCGACGGCCCGAAGCTCGGGTAGTTCTCCATGATCTCGTGCGGCTGACAGTTTGCCGGGCAGTCGGCCAAGCACACCGTGACGCGCGGATCAAGCCCGGCAGTGACCAACGCCAGCGCGCCGCCCTGGCTGCCGCCCCTCGCCACGATTCGTTTCATATCCGCCAGTTCGGGCCGCGTGGCCAAGTAGTCCACGGCCCGGACCATCGCGCAATACCACGCCCGAGCGACATAGGTATCGCGGTCGTGCAACGGTCCCCACCAGGGATGGTTGAACGGGATGTCCTTCGCGTCAGGGGCGTGTCCGCGAATCAGCGGGACGATTGTCACGAAGCGCGGGTCCTGCTTCACCTCCGAACCGTAGACGCCGTCAGGCCGCTTGCTGACACCGAAACCCGTGGTGCCAGGGTGCGCTGTGACAATCGCAGGCGCCGGACGCGGGAGGTCTTTGAGGACGAAGAGCATCGCGTGGATGCGCTGCTTGTTCCAGCCGTTGTACGTCACGTCGTATATCTCGAACTTAGGATGGTCCGCGAACTCCTTGACGCGCTCAGTCACCGGCTCCAGCGGCGTGGCGCGCAGTTCCGCAAGCGTCTTCTCCCAAAACGCCTTGAAGTCGGGTTCGACCATCAGCTTCGGACGGTAGCTCTCGCAGTCATACGCCATCCGGTAACGGTCCACCCAGATGAGGTTGCCAGCGGTGTCTACGACTCGTCCCCAGACCTCGCTGACACCCGGTATCGTGAACTTCGGGCTGAACCGCACGATGATCCGGGCTTTGCCGTCCGGCTGAACTGCATGCAGGTCTTGCCGCTCGTAGTAATGGCGCGCACCGAGAGCGTGGCGGATCTCGAGCTCGGCATAGCCGGTGAACGGTTCGGGTTTCAGCCGCGTCAGTTCGATAGCGAAATCGAGCTTTGTGTCTCTGCCATACACCGGGTTCTTCACGCCGCGGGTTGCGCCGAGCACGTTGTCGGGCGGATCGTCGGAACTGCGGACACTGAAGGCCACATCCCCGGCAGAGCTCGGGAGGGGCCGGGCCGATTCGATTGTGAGATCGAACGCGTTGGCGGCGAACCCCTTCGTGTCGAATACCGCGGCCGGCCGTTCCCTGCCGGCGGGGTCCTTCATCACGCCGACCCAACATGGGGACGTCGTGACGAGCGACGCGCCGGTTTTGTGGGTGAAGGTTACGGCGTTGGCAGCGCGCTGTGTGGCCACGTCGTTGTTGAGAAGGAGAACCAACTTCTGATCGTCGGGGGCGTTGTAGCCGGCGTAGAGCTGGAAACCGGTAGCGGTCGCGTTGGGAGTAATCTTGACCAGATACATTCCATCGCTGACGGCGCCGACCCGGCCGACCAGGCGGTCATGCGACAGGTTCGAGTGGTCCGGGAAATGGGTCACGAACTGCCCGTTTTTCTGAAAGACAATCGCGCTGAGGAACTCGGCACCCTTGACCTGCAGCGAGACCCAGCCGCGCCCGTCTTCGCTGCGCACAGACCAGCCGTCGGCCACAAACGACAGCCCCGTTCCGGAGTCGTTGAAAAACCCCTTGATCATGCGCTCCTCGCTCCAGGCAACCGCGCCAAGAAGATGCAGCACTGCGAGCACCATGATAACGCTGTTCTTCATGATGTGTGTCCTTCCATGACGCGGGCCCCTCAGCGCTGTACGGCGGGCGGGCTGTCGAAGGGGGCTTGGTGTGCTGGCCTTGGTGTGTGCCAGGGCGCTCAGGCTGGCGCTGGGGCTGGGTCTGAGGGCAGCGCGATTATAAGCAATCATGGCTGGGAATCCGAGCCGGTGGCCACAGGAGCGGCAGTCTTCTTGCTGGCAGGCGCAGTGCTGTTAGCGACCCTCTTCCCCATCACCTTCCCCATCTTGAAGCGTATGCGACGGTGTTCCGGCACCATGACCTGAGTGCCGGTCCTGGGATTGCGGGCCTTCCGCGCCTCTTTGACGCGCACCTCGAAGACGCCGAAATCGCGCAGCTCCAGGCGGTCCTCCGTCGCCAGAACTTCGATGATGCCGTCCAGCGTTGCCTGGACGATCTGCTGGGCCACGAGCTGGTCAACGCCGACTTGCCTGGCGATCTTGAGCGCCATGTCGTACTTGGCCATCTGCGGGCCTCTAGACATGGTGATGGAAACGTGGGGCTACGGCGCCGTCGGGCGGCGCGAGCGAACGCTTCGTCAGAGACGCTGCCGGCCATGGTTCCCCCGCACAAGCGCGATGATAGCCGGAGTTATACGGCGGCTGGCGGGGAAAGGCAACGACGGCGGCGCGACCAGGATTCTGATACAGCCAGGATGCCTCGGAGCCCAGGTAGAGGCTGACCGGCCGGCTGGCAACCCGATCTCCCCGACAAACGGTGCACTTCACAGCGCCAGAACGACGATCTCGCCGTTGCTGATATTCTGAGCCGGTCTCGTGGTCCGGACGCGAGTTTGGCCCAGGTCTTCGGGCGCGCCAGGGGCGCCGGCAAACCAGCGTACGATTTCAGCCATGAGCCTCTTTCGCCTTCGGGGTACCAATCAGCCGGGGTGAGGTCTGGGACGCGTAGGGCGCGAGCAGGCGCAGGCACCGTGGTCTTGTGCAAGGCCGTGGTCCGGTTACACTGGGCGTCACAATCGCTGCCATCAAGGACACCGTTCTTTTAGCGGGTATACAATCTGTGCTGGGCATCGTAATGGAGGCGCTTTCTGCCCAGGTTAACAAAGCAGTGAAGGCAATAGATGGCTGGGTGAACCGAGTAGATAAGGCGCTTTGAGGGCGAGGGATATGATGCATCCGATACGGAAGGCGTTGCGCCAGCTTTGGACGGGGCTTGCTCTGATTGTCGCGGCAAGCATCATTGGCTCTTGCCTCGGTTACGTAATCATCGTCCTTGCAGTAGTCATTAGCGAAGGTGTAAAGAGCTCGTGGGGGCCGATCGTTACGCAGGTTATATTCGGGGTGTGCTTCTCGGTGTCGCTCTATGTACTCGCGTGGCTGTTCCTGCGCCGAAAAGCGAACCAGTCGCAAGCGCGAGCCGATGGTGTTGCTGTTCCCGCGAAAGAGCCCGGCACTGAAGACAAGAAGCGTGCGGAGGGCGAACGGCGGGAGTAGTGGATGGCGTGAGGGGTAAAACGTGTGGCGGGCGTTCGTAACAGTTATCAGTCTGGCCGCGTTCTTGACGGCGGAATGCCACGCGCTGGCTGCGGAAAGCGGCGGAGACTCTGCGGAATCTGTCCAATAGTCTGCCGTTCGTTTTCGTCAGTTTCCGCTCAGGGTCGTCTGGCCGGTAGGTGGCCACTGGCCGGTCCGGGCCTGCTTTCCGGTGTTGTGTTTCTTGCGTCCGAAGGTACTGCCGTCGGTCTCGCGGGGCGCTGGGGCTATTCTGAGCCGTCTCGCGGCCTTCGGCGCGACGGAGCGCAGGCGCCGTTTGGTGCCTGTAAGTTCCGCGGCGGATTTCGCTGGCCGGAACGGTTCGCGGGGAAATGTCCAGACGAAACTTTCTTTCTGTCGCGCCGCAAAGTATGGCGACGCTCTATTCCAAAATGCCTACCTCCTTTTCTGGCCTGCCCCTTGGCGAACGAAGGTTTCCCGTGCGTTGGTTCTTGGCCGGTTCTTGGTGGTGCTGGTGGTGTTTGTTGCGCACTGCGGCGGCTCCGCCGACTCTCTCCGGGCGCTACGGAAAGGGGACAGTACCACCGGCTACACCGGCTCTGCTGGTCTCGCTGGCCGAAGCGCGTGACCAGTCCTCTTTGTTTAGGGAAAGGGTGAAGCTGGTGGTGCTGCTACTCCGACGCCACACCCTTCGCCAGTCCTTCCTGCCGACGCGGTTTTTCCCAAGTACCACCAGCACCACCAGCGGCTCTTTCGGACAGACTCGGAGCTTCGGCCTGTCTTGGGCTGGGCTACGTGTCCCCGACCGAACTCTGGTCGTATCGGTTGCCGAACTGAGGCTGTACGAACAGCGGACGAAGATGAGGCCTTTCTACCGCGCTCCTGAAAATTCTGGAGAAGGACGGGGCTGCTGTCGTCGGGGATTGCCGAACTGCCGTCGTATGCGCGTCGGGAACCGCGATCCAGCCGCGCGTCGTCGCTTTGCCGAACTGCGGTCGTATGGGTGCGGTTTGCCGAGATTGCGTCGCACGTCAGCGGCGCGGGCGGTGCCGCTGTTGAGGAAGTTCATGAAGACCGGCTTGCCGCTGGGCGAGTCAATCCAGGTGTGCGCATACCCCACCAGCCGCGTTTCCTCATCGGGGTTCCAGGGCGCCTTGTCGGGCTTTTCGAGAGTCTTGTTGAACAGCGATCGGAAATCGACGTACGACGTATCGGTTGTGGCCAATTTCCAGGCCAGTTCTCCGGCCTTTGCGTTCTCGTCCGGCGCGTACTGGTCTTCATTTGTCCCGAAGTCGTCGGCCGACTTCTTCTCCGCCGGGATGTCACGGGGCCCCAGCACTAGCCACTCCCTGACCACGCCATCGGGAATCGGCTTGCCCGTCTCGCCTTCCTTTGGCTTGCGCGCCTGCGCACGCAACTCCTTTACCGCCTTAGCTTCTCGGCTCCACACCAGCGGCGGTTCGGCCGCCGGAAACCGGCCGTTGCCGTCCCCGCGCCAGCCAACGGGACGTTCGGGCGAGGGCTGGAAGCTGGGATCACCCAAGAGCGGCGGCTCTGCGGCCTGGACCGCGCAAGAGGAGGCGAGGACGGTGGTAAGTGCCACAAACAGACGGCATCCGCTGAGCTTCTGAAGCATAGTCGCTCCTTCTTCTCAAAGTCGTTCCGTCAAGAACTCTCAGTAGAACGCCTCGTTGTCTTGGCGCATCGTGAATCGGACGATCGGCCGCAGAAATCAGGCGACCCTGACGGCTTGCAGCCAAGGGGATCTGGATGAACTGTTCCTCGCACTCCTACCTTACGGGACACGATCCGGCGGGCGGCGGAGATACGGTTGCAAGGGTTCATCGCAAGTCGGCCCCAGCCGGCCGCGACGAGAGGAATCCCCAGGTGTAGGCCGCGCAGACGGTCGTGGCGTTGAAGCAACACTCGCTCATCATGGGATACGTGTAGATGTCTACGAAGCACTCCTGGGGCGGCCAGGTGTAGAAGTGGGGGAACATTTTCGGCGGCTGGAAGTTCAGGAACCACTTCTCGAGCCAACCGTTGCAGCCCCGGCACATCTTGCCCCCCTCATCGCCCTGGCCATAGGGGATGTAGCCTACGGGCTGGCCGGGAAGCTGCCCGGTCACTTTGGCATCTACCTTGAGAACGTGGTTCACGGACTTCTGCCCGAGGCCGACGCAGTATGATAGATTGTCGGGGTTGGCGCCGAGACAGTAGTTGGTGGCCTGCACTGCTGCCGCGAGATACGCGGGTTTCTGCGTCAGCACGTAGGCGCGGATCAGGTTGTACCCTCGCGTCACGCCTGGCGTGCTGAAGTAGCTGCAGGAGTTGACCAGGGGCAAGTCAGTGCGGCTGCCGTTGATAATCTCATAACCGTTCTTGTGGCTGAACTCGATGGCGTAATCCGCGTAGGCGGCAAACATGGCGATGGCCCGCTTCTTCAAGGCCGGGTCGGCGAGGTCGTCGGCCAGGCGCGCATAGGTGAAGTCGGCGCCGGATTGGTCCAGGTAACGAGGAGCGGGCTCCTGGGTCAGTTCGGTGGACTTCTTGAAGGCCTCGTGGAAGGCGGGTTCGCGCGTGGCGGCGTACAATTCGACCGCGGCCATTGACCGCGGGTTCCTCAGGTTGCTCGCCTTCGCCTCAGCCCAGCTCCAGGCGCGCCTGGCCGACTCGAGGTACTCGGCGGCAAGCTTCTTGTCGAAAGCGCCCAGGATTCGGGCGGCCTTGGCCGCGCAGCCGGCGTACGTGTAGGTCGTGTCGGCGTCGGGCGCATAGACTCCGGCGGCCTTGACCATCGGGCTGGTCTCGCCTGCCCGGCAACCCCAGCCATCGCCATAGCCGCCGCGGACGCCGCCGTCCGGCAGTTGCAGCCGCCGGAAGCACGGCATCTGCCAGAGCGCTTCGTCGAGCAGGTCGGGCAGCGCGTTGGTCTGTTCCTCCGGCGGTAGCGTCAACCTCAGCGTGCCGAAGTACGCGGGGCTAAGCTCATAGAGCTCCAGCAGGTCCCAGGTGGCGCTGAGATGATGCCCCAGCGTGTCCCAATCGCCGGCGTCCTGGTAGCCGCCCCAGACCCCGGTGACACGTTCGAGCTTGCCGGCTTTGGCGAGTTCCAGCATGGTCCCGCCGCGGCCAGGCCGTCCACCCTCGCCGGCCTCCTGGCCCTCCTGATGAGTGATGGTGAGCTGATAGAACTCGACTCCATCGTCGGGATGGAAGGCGCGGGCGCGTTTGAAATCGCTGAACGGAGGCCCCAATTCGATCCCCTGCCGCTGGGTCAGAATGCCGTGCATCGCGGTCTTGAAGGGCTTCTCCCAGATGTTTGCAGCGATGCGGAAGGGATAGCTCGTGCCGATGCCGGGTACGAGCACCCGGTACTCGCCGGGCTTGTTGAAGCTGCTGAAATCCAGACGGTACGCGGCGGTGAGCAGGTAGTCCTTCTCTTCGTGGACGCACAGCCGCTCCTTGGCGCCTGCTGCCTTGGTGAGCGCGGGATTGCCCGTGAAAACCGTCTTCCCGGTAGCGTCTATAACCTCAAAGGAATCGGTCTTGTAGGTGTACGCCCCATCCTGAGCGTCGCCGCCGGCGCGTGCACCGAGCCAGATGGAGAGGTAGGCGCATTTGTGTGGATCGTCGGGGCGGTAGCCGGTCTGGATCGCGTGTACTGCGTCGCTGCGCACTTCGCGCGGGGTGTGGACATAGGTCGCCGTTTCCTTGGACGTGTTCACGCCCACGAAGCGGATGGTATAGCTCGCGCCCTCCTTAAGGGGTGTCGGCAACCTGAGAGAGACGACGTGAAGGAAGGGGAACGGATACGAGTTGCTGGCGTTGGGCTTGCTCTTGCGGAAGACTTCTGTAGGCGTGACCGGCTTGGCATAGGCGGGATCAGCAGCCGACTCGACGGCGTAGGCCGCCGGAGAATCCACCGCTTCCTCGTCGAGCAGCCTCCCGGCCATCGCCCCCCCTCGATACAGGCACTTGCCGTCGGGGGTGACCAAGGCGATCCTGGTCCGTTTGCCGTCCACGGTGCGGTACAGAAACTTGTCCGCAAACTCCACCACCTTCCCGTCCTTGATGGCGTATTGCTTCTCTTTCGCCGGTTCCGCTACTACCTCGTCGCCCGGCTGCGGCGTATAGGGCATCATGCTGTCGGCGACGAAGGTGCCGGCCTGCAGGGTAATGGAAAGGACGTCAGGAGCTACCGCACACACGTGCCGGACTTCCGGGCCGTCAACCGGGTGTGGTGCGCCAGCCAGCAGATCCTGCTTATGCTTTAGCCGCGCCTCCTCCGCTTTCCGGCGCGCCTCGGCCTCCTTGCTCAGACGTTGGCGGAACTTCCCGCGAGCGGTGTTGATCTCCGGCGTGGGTTCGACCAGTTCGACCTTCCGTACGCTCACGTCAATGGGGGCGTCCGTCCAGTCGCCGACCAGGACTACGTTGGCCACCTGGGTCAGGTCGAATCCTGGCTGCTTGCCGGGCTGTCCGAGGCTGCCAGGCTCCCTCAAGGAGGCGCCGTCCTGGGCCACGAGACGGCTGGCGGCGCCAGGAGCGGCGCCTTCAAAAGCGAAGAGGTAATTATGCTCGGTCCCGTCCGCGTCCTGGAGCGCGAGGCGAAGCATTTTCGCCTTGTTGCCCGCGTTGACGGTCGCCGTGAGCACGGGCGTGCACTCGGCAAACGCGGTGAGGTCGCGTTGGACGACATAGCCGCAGCCGCCCTTGCCGTCCGGTATCTGGAGGCGAAGCACGCCGTCCACGAGGCGCGGCTTCTTCTCCCAGCTCAAGAACGCGAAGACCGGCGGCGCCGTGAATTCGCAGAGCAGTCTGGGGTCTTCCTGCGCGACGACCGACAGCGACAGAGCGAGCAGCAACGCCGGACCCCACGGGACCCTGCGCCAGACAGGGCGTCTTGAGGGTTGGGCGGTCATCGGCGTGCCTCCGCGTTGACTTTGCTGATGGCGGCTTCGACGGCTTCGCGCGCCTGGGGCATCGGAGCGAGCAGGTCTCCGTCGCCGATGGACTCGAAGGCGATGCCGCCGTCGTAGCCGGCCTTCTTGTACGAGCGCAGCAGGCGCAGCAGATCGTCCCCGAAGCCGGCGAGTTTCCCATTGACCGGCGCGCCCTTAACCTTCAGGTGCGACTGCGTTGCCCGCGAGGCGAGTTTGGCAGCACTGCCGAACACCTGCTCCCGAACTTCCGGTGGGCACTGGGGTTCCCAGAATTCCTTGCCGCTCCAGTTGGTGGGGTCCGGGCACGCTGTGAGCCGCACACTGCCGACGTCCGCAATCAGGCCGAGAATCTCATCCGCCTGCAGGAAGATCGAGTTGTGGTTCTCGATGGCCATGTTGACGCCGGCTTTCTCAGCATGTGGCACGCATTCACGGATGGCATCGCGGGTGAGTTGTTCAAGCTTCGCGCGCGGCGCTTTATCGTTGTAGTTGCCGGTGAGCATGCGAATGTTGGGCACGCCGAGCATCCCGGCGATACCGAGCCAGCGTTTGATGTAGGCGATGTTGGCCAGGCGCCACTCCTCGTTGCCGACGAACGCGAAGTCATTGTAGGTGGCCAGGCTGAGCACTTTCACGCCACGTTTGGCGGCGTGCTTCATCACTCTGTCGAGATGGGTCGGCTCGTCGGAGCCGAGGTCACCGGCAGGCGAACCGGCGGCCCCCGCCATGATCTCTATGCCGCTGAAACCCATCGCGGCGGTCTGGTCCAAGCAGTCGAATATGGTGAAGCCTGGAGCAGTCTTGAACCGGTCACGGAAACTCCATGAATGCATCGCAGTGAACATGCGCGCGCTCCCCAACCAAGCTTGCCGCATTCGACGGCATCATTACCCGAACTTGCTCGCTGCTGAGTTGCCCCGCAGCAGTAGACTGAGGGGATATACCCCGTTGCAGTGGAAGTCGCCGCTGGAAACAGTGACCAAGATTTGGCAAAGGTTACCATCGCTTGCTTATTGGAGGAAATCCCCCGATCATTCGCGGAATAACGGGGACGTACGCGAAGTGATCTCCTCCGGTTTAGGAAGCCAACGCTCTAGCCTGGACTATTCACCGCAGAGGCTCAGAGGACGCAGAGTGAAATGATGAACACAGGGCTGTTTCCGATGTATTTCCCTGCTGTTCTCTGCGCTCTCCGCGGTGAATAATGCGGGCTAGGCGGTGCGGCGACTGAAGAGAGACCTGCGAGTGGACGGCATTGACGTGGAGCGGCTGATCGAGAACAACCTATCGAAGCAGTACCGCCTCTCCGTCCCGCCGCAGCATGTCACATTCGACCGGGAGATAATCCGGCGGCACTTCTGTAGCGTGGCGATCATAATAGCCATCGCGGTGTCGCCGGTGAACGGCGGTTTGCCGGCCAACAGAGCGTAGAGCGTCGCGCCCAGCGCGAAAACATCCGCGGGCTTGCCGGCCTTCCTTGCCGACATGCCCTGTTCCGGTGGCATGAAGCCGGGCGTGCCCATGGCGGACGACGTGCCCGTGAGCGACTGGCCACCCTCCTGCTGCCGCGCCAGGCCCAGGTCCGCCACCTTGGCGCCGGCGAAGTCGAGGATATTGCCGCCGGCCGCGGGTGGAACGAGGATGTTGTCAGGCTTGATGTCGCGGTGGATGATCCCCTTGGCATGCGCAGCGGCAAGACCGTTGGCCGCGGCGATGCAGATCGCCAGCGCCTCAGTCTCCGCCAGCCCCGTCTGTCCTTTCTTCTTCAGTTGCTTCAGATACCCCGGTTTCTGGGGAGTCTGGTACAAGACCAGTGCAAGAGAACGGGGGGCGAAACGCACAAAACGTTGTTGGGCAAGCGGATAGCCATCCTAAGTCGGTGGCCTTTCAAGCCCCCAACCCGGGTTCGAATCCCGGCAGGGACGCCACTCCGCATTCTCCATCCGCGATTGGCGATCTGCGGCCGCAGTTCGCAAGCCCACTACGTCATAGCGCCGGGTAGTCTACGCGTTCGGGATTGGGCACGGTTCAGCCTGGCCTGGCCTGTTCGCCGGCCGCAGATGGGCCAGGAAGAAGACGCCCCGCATCTCGTGCGCGTGCATCGTCAGGCCCGCCGCGGCGGCAAGGGCCGCGACCTCTTCCTTGGAATACGCCAGGTAGCGGCTTTCAAACCAGTAGACGCAGCGGAAGAGCAGGCCCGCATGGCTCAGGCGCTCGACTTCCGCGGCCCATTCCGCGCGGCTTGCACGCGACGCCTCGGCCGCGTCATCCAGTAGCCAGATCTCCCCGCCGGGCTTCAGCACCCGTGCCAGTTCTCGCAGGACGCTTGCCGGCCGCCGCCAGTGGTGCAACGACAACGTGCTGAGCACCAGATCCATGCTTGCGGCTGACAGCGGAATGCTCTCCAGGCTCGCGCGAAGCCAGCTCACGCGGGCCGCGACGCCGGCGCGTTCCGCTTTTGCACACGCCAATTCGAGGCAGCGAACGGACAGGTCCACGCCGGTCACGTGCCAGTCGGGCCGTGCCCGCGCCAGGAACACGGGCAACTGACCGGTTCCCGTGCCCGCGTCGAGGATTCGCAAGGCTTGCGGGAACGCCGCCGATACCTCGTCACAGAACGGTTTCAGGTACGCGTCCGCAACCGCGTCCACCAGGCGCTCGTAATAGTTCGCGGCCCAGCGGGGCATGGTCTGCTGGACAAGGCAGCGGTGCGCGAGCCGAAGCAGTTTCATCGGCGTGGCCCCTTCGTGCCCGGCGCAATCCACTGCGACAGACCGGGAAGCCCGGAACGGGGCCGCCGTGCGAGCAACGCTTCGGCCTCTTCCCAGGGCACGGGCAGTTGCGTTCGCCGCAGGGAAGCGCGCAGGTCGAGCGCCATGCAGCTTTGCTGCGGCACGGGGAAGCACCGCGCCAGACGTTCGAGGACCGGTCCCCAACCCGAGTCGAACACATTGCCGAATGAGACAGGCACGAAGTCGCACGGAAACACATCCCCTGCGGCGCTCACATACAGGAACCCGTAGCCCGCCTGGCAGCCGAAGCATTCGGGGCTCTCCAGCCACGACGACGCCGTCACCTTCGGCCCGAGCGGCTCGGCCACGGAACGCAACTGCAGCCGCACCAGATGTTCGTGTTCCGTCGGCTCGCAAGCCCTGCAGACATCCGCCGGCCCGACGGGCACCGGCGTAAGCAGCATGATCTCGTGGACATTCAGGCCTCGGCAGAAGCCCAGGAACTGCTCCAGCGCGCCATCGGCCAGCAGCGCCTCGTCAACCACCGCCTGGGCCGCCGTGTACACTCCCGCTTCCAGGAACGCGGCGATGGCGCGCAGCGACTCATCGAACGCACCGCTCCGGCCGCGCACGCGATCATGCTCCTCTGCCCGGAAGTAATCCAGACTCACAAACGCCGCCACCAACCCCGCGGCACGCAGTGAGCGGGCGCGGGCAAGGTCCAACCCGTGCCCGGCGGTAAAGAGCAGCGGGGCCATGTCCGGCGCGCATGCGGCGACAAGCCGAGCCAGGTCCTCGCGCAGCAGGGGCTCGCCGCCGGTCAGCGCCACACTGGCAGTGCCCGCGTCGCGCAGACCCGCCAGCATGCGCGTCAGCGTCTCCAACGCCGGATCGGGACATGCGCGTGCGACGTTCGAGCAACGAGCGCAGCAGTTTATGCACCGGCCGGTGACGGCGACGTGGACCGCGAGCGGTACGTACTCGCCGCCAGCCAGACGCCGCAGGCCGCGCAGGTAACGACGGAAACCCGGCGAGCCAAGAGGCGGACAGTTCACGTGCAGTATCGTGCCGGTCGCCGCTGTGGCGGGGCGCGAAGTCCGGAACGCCTTGAGCAGCGCGCGCAAGATGCGCGGCGAAAGGGTCCACGTCTCGCGGCAGCCAAGCGCCAGCAGCGCCGCGCGCAACCGTCCCGAGCCGGGCATCACAGAATCCCCGCGGTCAGCCGCTGGCGCAAAGCCGACCAGACCGCCGCGCTGTACGAAGGCAACTCGGTAAGCACGCGATCGAGCGCCGCAACGAACCGCGTGATCTCCTCGTGCGTGATAACCAACGGCGGCTCGGCCCGCAGCACTCCCGGCGCCAGTCCGCACGCCTGAGTCACGAAGCCATGCTCCGCCAGCAACCGCACAGCCACCACATGCTCGAAGAGCTCGTCCCGCACCCATTCCGGCACCGCCTTGTACAACAACCCCGACGGCCGCTGGAATTCGATGCCCACCATGAGGCCGCGGCCGCGCACCTCCTTCAGCACTGGATGCCGCGGCTGCAGCGCGCGCAGCGCCGCAAGAAGGGCTGCGCCTGACTTCGCCGCGCGCCCGGCCAGGTTCTCGGTCTCGATGACCTCCAGCGTCGCCAGGCCCGCTGTCATGGCCAGATGCCCGCCGGCGAACGTCGAGGCATTCAGGCGGCAGCGCTTGGGCCGCGCGATCAAGGTCTCCCAGACGTCCACCGACATCAGCGCCGCGGCCACGGGGACAAGCCCACCGCTGAGCGCTTTGCCCACGAGCAGGATGTCCGGCACAACGTCCGGGAAAGGCGTGGCGAACAGCTTGCCCGTCCGGCCCAGACCGGTCTGAACCTCGTCCACGACGAGCAGACAGCCGTGAGCGCGGCATAGGCGCGCGACGTCGCGCAGGTAGCCGTCATCGGGCACGCGCATGCCGCCTTCTCCCTGAATCGGTTCGACGAAGAACGCCGCCGGTTGCCGCCGCGCGCAGACTTCCTCGAGCGCCTTGACATCATTGAAGGGAATCTGCACGGCGTCACCGGGATCTGTTTCCTGCGGGCGCAGCGGACTGCCTTCCGATAGCAGCGGCAGCGTGCCGACGGAAAGCCCATGATACGCACCGTGGCAGGAGACAAGCAGCCGCCGGCCCGTGGCCAAGCGCGCCGTCTTGATCGCCATGTCGGCCACCTCGGCGCCGCTGTTGCCGAAGCTGGCTCTGCACAGCCGCGGGTGCGTTCGCTCGCACAGACGCTGCGCCAACCGCCCCGCCGCCAGCGGAGCGTCAACGTTGAGCATGGACGGCG